>JAICNA010000076.1 GCA_025928955.1 Gemmatimonadales bacterium
CGGACCAGCGAATTCGGCGATGCGATGATCGGGAACATGGCCGCCTAGCGACCGGCCCGAGCCTAGCGGCCCTTCAGCTTCCCGATCTCCCGCCGGTCCCGCGTCGTGGGCCGGCCCTTCTCATGATGGAAGAGTGCGGAGGCATGCTTGAGCTGCCAGGCGACGCGCTCCCGCCGCTCGCGACTTTCCGGGGTTTCCTCGTAGAGGAGCGCCGCCTCGGCGGCCGGCCCCCGCCGCGCCGACAGCGCCTTCACGACCACCACGTGCTCGTAGGGGCCGAGGCGGATCCGCACGACGTCGCCGGGACTCACCGGGCGCGCCCGCTTCACGTCCGATTCATTCACCTCGACCTTGCCGCCGGCGATGGCGTCCGCCGCCAGTGCGCGCGTCTTGAAGAAGCGCGCCGCCCAGAGCCACTTGTCGAGGCGCACGCGCTCGGCAGTGTCTTCCGCTTCGATCTGGCGATTGTCGCGTGAGGGAGGCATGCATTCATTCTAGTATCACGCGGCGACGGATGCAGCCACGCCCCCAGTGGTACGCTCCGTGCATCACGATTTCGGGTCATCCTGCCAGCTGATTCCCAGATTGCCGCGAGGTGCCGTGGTGGTTCCCCTGTTCGCGCTGTCGCTCGCCGTCCTCGCTCCGCGCCTGGTGCATGCGCAGCCACCGGTGGCGGTCGTCGTGCCGCAGGCGGCGGATTCGGCGCTCGACGCGGCACGCGGCGCGATGTCGCGGGGCCTGTCGTGGCGGGCGAGCCTCATTCTCGCGCCGGTGCTGGCCGATCCATCACGGCGGACGCCCGAAGCGCTGATGCTGGCCGCGCGCGCCGCGAGCGGATGGGGTGGATGGGCGGAGGTGGAGCGGCTCATCGGCGACGCGCCGTGGCTCGATTCGGCGTTCGATGGCGAGGGCCGGGCGCTGCTTGCGCGGGCAGCGCTGGCCCGGCGGGCGGACAGCTCGGCTGCAGCCCACGCGACGCTCGCGGTGCAGGCCGCCCCGGACTCCGGGCGCCGCGGAGAGCGCCTGGTGGTGCTCGCTCGCGCACTCGATCGGCTCGACTCGCTCTCCCGGGCCGCCACTGCGTACGCCGAAGCCGCTCGCCTCCTGCCGGAGATCAACCAGTGGCTCATCTACCGCGCGGCCATCGTCACGGCAGACGCCGCCGCGCGAGAGCAGCTCTTCGCCGCCATCGCCTCGCCCGTCGCGCGCGCCCGGCTCGCGGCAGCCCGCGCGGAGGCGCTCGGCCGGAGCGCGGATTCGGCGAGCGCCGCCGAGGCCTTCGCGGCGCTCGGAGACTGGCCCGCAGCGTACCGCTTCCGGCTCGCCACAGCGCGTTCCGACTCCGCCCGCGCCGCGTTTCGCGCCGAACTCGTCGCCATCGTCGAAACGAGGCCGGGCACCGCCCAGGCGCGCGCCGCCATCGCCGTGCTCGATCAGCAGTTCGCTCCGCTGCCGCCGACGCTCGAGCTGAGCATCGGGCGGGCCCTCGCCTCGGGGGGGAGCCCGGCACGGGTGGTGTCCGCGTTCCGGAAGGGTCTCGCCGACGGTGGCGGAACGTCGCGCGACCACTACGACTACGCGCGGCATCTCTTCGCGCTGGGGCGCTACGAGGATGCTGCCGCCCAGTATCGGCAGGTGCGTGAGCCGGGATCGCTCGCGGCAACTGCCGCATACCAGCGGGCCCGCGCATTGGTGAGGGCAGGAAACGTCACGGCGGGAAGGGCCGCGCTCCGGGCGATCGGACCGCGCTTCCCGCGGGAGACCGAGGCGCCAGCGCTCGCCCTGTTCCTTCTGGGCGACCTCGCGACCGACGAGCGGCGCGATGCCGCGGCGCGGGAGGCATTCCGTGCGCTCGCGACGCGCCATCCGCGCGCCAGCGTGGCACCGGCAGCAGCCTTCCGTGCCGCCATCATCGCCTACATCGACGGCAGCGCCCGGATGGCCGCAACGGAATTCGACGCGTTGGCCGAGCGCTATCCGGAGAGCCGGGAAGCACTCGCGGCCCGGTACTGGGCCGGCCGCGCGTGGAGTGCAGCAGGGGATTCCGCGACGGCGCGCGGCCGCTGGCAGCAGACGATCGCGCAGGATCCAGCCGGTTACTACGGCGGGCTCGCCAGCAGGAAGCTCGGCCTTCCCCCCTGGGCACCTCCGGCTGTTCCGGACAGGTTCATCCCGGTACCCGATGCGTCGGCGGCGCTGGAGCGGGCCGATCGGCTCGAGGGGCTGGGGCTCGATCGGGAGGCCGCGTGGGAGCGTGACGACGTGATGACGGCGGAAGGCGCCGGCGCGGAGCGGCTGCTCGCACTCGCCGATGCGTTCCGGTCTCGCGCCATGGCGTCGCGCGGCATGCGGCTCACCTGGCGCGCGATCGCCGCCGGCGCCCCGCGGGATGCGCGGACCTACCGGCTGCTCTATCCTCTGGTGCATCAGGAGGCGCTGGAGCACGAGGCGCGCGCCCGCAATGTAGAGCCGAGCTTCGCGGCGGCCCTCATCCGCCAGGAATCCAACTTCACGCCCGGTGCCACCTCGGGCGCGGGGGCGCGGGGGCTCATGCAGGTGATGCCCGCCGTGGGGCAGGCGGTGGCTCGGGGGCTCCGCTTCCCGGTATGGGATCCCGTCCTGCTCTATCAGCCGGACGTCAATGTGCAGCTCGGGATGGCGCACCTCGCGGAGCTGCTCGAGCGGTACGACCACCCGGTGCACGTTCTCGCCGCGTACAACGCGGGTGCGTCCCGGGTCGAGCGCTGGAAGGAGAAGCGCGGGGTGGCGGATCCCGAGCTCTTCGCCGAGCGGATTCCGTACGCGGAAACGCGGGATTACGTGCGCATCATCCAGCGGACGATGCTCTTCTACCGCACCCTGTACACCTGGGAGGAGCCGGTATCCCTGGGCCCGGCGGGGCCCTGAGCCCGGCTTGGATCCGGCGCGCCGGATCTTAGATTGAAAGAGAGCAGGTTCCCGCCACCGGGCCTCCACATGCCTCCGAGCATCCCACGAGCGTTCGCCGAGGCCGCGGCGATCCTCGACAGCATCAACGAGATCTTCATTGCCGCCGACCGCGACTGGCGGGTGACGTACGTCAACCGCAAGGCGGCGGACTATCTCGCGCTCGTCGATCTCGAGCCCTCCGACCTCATCGGCCACGTCATCTGGCGCCGGCTTCCATTCCTTCTGAACACCGGCTTCTACGCCGCGGCACAGCGCGCCATGCGGGAGCATGCGGAAGTGGAGGTCGAGGCCGCGATCGAACGCCTCGACCGCTGGTTCGTGTCCCGAATCGCGCCGACGCCCGACGGCATGGTCATCTATTCGCGCGACGTCACGAGCCGACGGCGCGCGGAGGAGGCGGTGCGATCCAATTCCGACCTGATTCAGGCGCTCGTCGGCTCGACGACCGATCCCGTCTTCGCGAAGGATGTGCACGGCCGCTACGTCATGGCGAACAAGGCGACCGCCGCCGCCATGGGCATTCCGTTCCAGCGGATCATCGGCCGCACCGATGCCGAGCTGCTCCCGCCGGAGGTGGCCGAGCGGCTGACCGCGAACGATCGCGCGGTGATCGAGCGCGGCGGGTCGATCCGCTACGAGGAGCGGCTCACTACCGACAAGGGCCTTCGCGTCTTCGAGTCGCAGAAGACGCTGTACCGCGACCTCGACGGCCGCCCGGCCGGGATCCTCGGGATCGCCCGGGACGTCACCGAGCGCCGGCAGGCGGAAGAGCGCGCCCAGCGTGAGCGGGAGGACCTTCAGGAGCGCGTGGCCGAGCTGCGCACGCTGATCGAGGCGTTGCCGGTGGGCATTGCCGTGGCTCTGGATCCCGGCGCCCGGCAGATCACGGCCAATCCCGCCCTCTCGGCCATGTTCGGCGTGGAGCCGGGGGTAAACCCCTCCCTCACGGGGATCGAAAGCGCGCTGCTCGGCTACCGCGTGCTGAAGAACGGGCGGGACATCCCGGTGATGAACCTGCCGATCCAGCGTGCGGCGCGCGGCGAGACGGTGCGCGGCGAGGAAGTGGACATCGTCCATGCCGACGGCAGCAGGCGCGTGCTGCTCTGCAGCGCGGCGCCGCTCTTCACGCGGGATGGGGAGCCACGCGGTGCGGTCGCGACGCTCCTGGATATCACCGGCCGGCGGCGGGAGGAGCGCGCGCAGCAGCTGCTCGCCGAAGCGACGGCCGCGCTCAACTCCTCGCTCGACCTGGACGAGACCCTGGCCACCGTCGCCCAGATGGCGGTGCCGGCGCTCGCAGATTGCTGCCTGGTGGACCTGCTCGACGAAAGCGGCCGGCTCGATCGCGTGAGGCTCGTGACCGCCGGGGGCACGCAGGACGACGGGCTGCTGGCGCTCGCCCGCCGCTTCCCCCCGGACCTCGACGCCGACGATCATGCGATCGCCCGCGCGATCCGGTCCCGCCGCCCGGTGCTCGTGCGCGAGGTGACGCCCGAATCGCGCCGGCGCGTGGCGAGGAACGCCGAGCATCTCGCGTACCTGGAGGCGATCGGCACCATCTCGCTCATTGCGGCACCCCTCGTGGCTCGCGGCGCGGTGCTGGGAGCGCTGACCTTCTGCTTTACCGATTCGGGCCGGCGATACGACGAGGTGGACGTCGGCCTCGCCTCGAACCTCGCCGACCGCGCCGCGCTCGCGGTGGTCAATGCCCGCCTCTACGAAGCGGCGCAGCGGGAGGTGGTGCGGAGCGCGCGGGCGGAGGCGGACGTCTCGCGCTGGGCGAACATCTTCCGCCATGCGGGATGGGGCGTCCTGATCGGCGATGCGAGCGCGACGCTCCTGCAGGCCGTCAACCCCGCCTGCGCGCGGATGCACGGCTACGAGCCAGAGGAGCTGGTCGGGCGCCCGATCACCGATCTCGTCGCGCCCGGTTCCCGCGATCTGATCGCGGAGAATGCGGAGATCGCGCGCCAGCGTGACCGGGTCGTCTTCGAGATGCGGAACGTGGGGCGGGACGGCGCCGAGTTCCCCGTCCTCGTCGACCTCACCGCCATCCGGGACGAGGGTGGGGCGGTGCAATGCTTCGCCGCGAACGTGCAGGATCTCACCGAGCGCGAACGCGCCGAGCAGCAGGTGCGCCAGGCGCAGAAGATGGAAGCGCTCGGCCGACTCGCGGGCGGTGTGGCGCACGATTTCAACAACATCATCATGGCCATCATGGGATTCGCCGACTACCTCGTCGATTCCCTCGAGGAAAGCGACGAGCGGCGGGTGGACGCGGAAGAGATCCGGAAGGCGGCGGAGCGGGCCGCGGCGCTTACCGGCCAGCTGCTCGCCTTCGGGAGGCCGCAGGCCGCCCGGCCGCAAGTCACCGATCTCAACCGCGTGGTGCGGGACATGGAGCTCATGCTCCGGTCGGTGCTCGGGGAGCGGGTGCGGCTCGTGACGCGGCTTCGTCCCGAGCTCGGCGGCGTCGCCGCCAATCGCGGCCAGCTGGAGCAGGTCGTGATGAACCTCGCGCTCAATGCGCGCGATGCGATGGCGGCCGGCGGCCGCCTTGAGATCTGGACGGAGGAAGCGGAGCTCGAGCGCGACGAGGCCTACCGGACGACCGGACTCGAGATCCCGAGCGGGTCCTACGTGCTGCTCAAGGTGCGGGACTCGGGGCACGGCATGAGGCCCGAAGTGCGCGCCCGCATCTTCGAGCCATTCTTCACGACGCGAAATTCCTCGCAGAACAGCGGGCTCGGCCTCTCGGTGGTCTACGGCATCGTCACGCAATCGGGCGGCTACCTCTGGGTCGAAAGCGCCGAGGGTGAGGGTACCACCTTCACGATCTGCTTTCCGCGCGCGGCGGGCGGGCTCGACGCATCGGTCGCCCCGCGTGTCATCGCCGCACCCGGCGGGACCGAGACGATCCTGGTCGTCGAGGACGAGGAGACCGTCCGGACGCTTGCGGCGCGGGTGCTCTCCGATGCGGGCTACGGCGTCATCCGGGCGGCCGACGGCTCGGAGGCCTACGGCATCGTCCACGACGGCGAGCGCGTGGACCTCGTGCTCACCGACATCGTGATGCCGCGAATGAGCGGCGTCGAGCTCGCCGAGCGTCTTGCCGCCCTCCGGCCGGACCTGCCCGTGGTCTTCATGTCCGGATATACCGGGACGGAACTGATGCCCGGCGTTCAGGCTGCCGCGGCCTACCTGCAGAAGCCGTTCGCCGCGGAGAGCCTGCTGCAGCGCATTCGCGCCGTGCTCGACGAGGTTCCAGGGGGAGCAGGGGCTGGTCATCGGTCACATAGTGCCGGCGCGGAGGTCCCGATAATGAGCGCGCCGGAATTCACTTCGGAACGGGAGGATGGATGAAGCGACTGCTCGTCACCGTGGCTGCCCTGGCGGCCCTCGCGGGGTGTGAACCGGAGTACGGCGAGGAAGCCGGCGGAGCGGATGTGACAGGGGACGCAGCGTCAGGCGCCGCACCGGAGCATCATCTCGAGGTAACGGGCGGCGCTGACACGTCGGCCGTCTCCGGACGGGTCCCTGGCGATACCGGAGCGACGATCCACCATCCCGCGGCCGATGGGAATTCGGGCCGCCCGCCCGATGACCGGATGGCCCGGCCCGCGTTACCGGCGGCAGGCGCTGGCTCAGGAGAGTAGAGGGGGCTGTATGACACGGATCTGGATGGGCGTTGCCGCACTGGCACTTGGCGCGGCCTGCAATCCCGATGGAGCCGGGGACCGCGACTCCGGCGCGGCCGAGAGCGGGTACGAGGCCAGGGCGGGGGGGATGGATACGTCCGCGACGCCAGGGACCAGCGGCGTCGGCACGACCGGCGCCGTGTCCGGCGGGAGCGGCGATACGCGCGCCTCCGCCACCGCCGCGGGCGGCACGCTCACCGATGCCGGCATACTCGCGCGCATCGCGGCTTCGAATCAGCTGGAAGTGAAGGAAGCGCAGCTGGCGCAGCGCCTGGCTCGACGCGCCGGGGTCAGGGAGCTCGCGCAGGCACTGGAACGGGATCACTCCGCGAGCCTCGAGACGGTGCAGGCCCTGCAGCAGCGCATGGGGGGCGAACCCGACGTGGCGGATCAGAAGGCCGCGCTCGAACCGTCCCCGGACAAGAACGCCGACCTTGCAGGCAAGACCGGCGAGGAGTTCGATGCGGCGTTCCTCGACCGTCAGGAGCGCCTGCACCAGGAGAACATCACGAATTTCGAGAATCAGTTCCTGGCCGCCGCGCAGGATGCGGAGCTCCGGACGCTGATTCAGCAGACTCTGCCAACGCTGCGCCAGCACCTCTCGATGATCGAGCGGCTGCAGGATCAGCAGTAACCTTCGCGAGGGCGCCATGGAAAGCAGGGCGAAGCTGTTCGGCCATCCGATCCACCAGATGCTGATCGTCTTCCCGCTCGGGCTTCTGGCAACCGCCGTCGTTTTCGACGTGATCGGGCTCTTTCGTGCCGACGGTGTCTGGGAGCTCATGGCGTATTACCTGATCGCCACGGGTGTCGTCACCGGCCTGGTGGCCGCGGTGTTCGGCGCGATCGACTACTTCGCGATTCCGGGAGGCACGCGCGCGAAGTACATCGGCACGATGCACGGCGTCGGCAATGTGGCGGTCGTCGCACTCTTCGGCGCGAGCTGGCTGCTGCGCCGCCCTGAGCCCGGGAACCCGCCGTTCGAGGCGCTGCTCTTCTCATTCCTCGGCGTGCTCCTCGCCGTCGCCACAGGCTGGCTCGGGGGCGAGCTCGTGGCTCGACTGGGGATCGGCGTCGACGAGGGGGCCCACGTGAATTCACCGAGCTCCCTCTCGGGGCGCCCCGCCGGGGAGAACCGCTCGATCGCGGGATTCAACGGGCCCGAGCGCCGGTATGGCGCCGCTGCGGCGTACGCCGGGGCGGAGCGTCGCGCCAGGTAGGCTCGGAGGCTCGCCACACCGCGGGCGGCGCGCAGTCGACGCGGGGTCCCGCATCCGGTGGCCGACGGCATGGAGTGCAGGCCGACTCGTGCCGTCGAAAACCGCCTGTGCGGCAGGACTCTGACAGCTGCCCGAAATGACCCACCCACATCGCGCGCGTTGTTGACTGCCCGCCCCGGGTCAGCCTGCATATATTCCCGGCGTGCCAGCTTCCCACCGGCCCGGCAAGACCTCCTTTCCCGATCAGCGGACCCTCCTCACCTGGCTCTTCGGTGGGCGACTGGTCGTCGCGCTCGCGACGCTGATCGCGGGTGCGCTCGTCTGGACCAGCGTGCCGCAGCTCTCGTTCATCGCCAGCGTCGCCGTCATCCTTGCGCTCGTCATCACGGGGTACGGTGCGTGGAAGCTCCGGAACGAGGCGTGGGAGCCGGGGCCCGCATTTCTCGCTGCGCAGTTCGTCGTGGACCTCGGGCTCATCACGCTCCTCGCCCGCTTCCTCGGCCCCACCGGCGGCGCGGCGCCTGCGCTGTACGTTCTGCTGATCGCCGCCTACGCGGTCATCGTCCCCATCGGGTTCGGCATCACGATGACGATCGCCGCGTCCGGCGTGTTCGCGGTAGACGTGATTCGCTACAGCGGCTCCGACGCGGCGCTGTGGGCCCAGGTGCTCGTGTTCAACCTGGTCTTCGCGGTCGTGGCAATTCTTGGCCACCGCCTTCGCGCGGCGGGGCTCGAAGCGCACACGCTCGAGACCGAGCTCGAGCGCGTGCGGCTCGAGGCGGACGTCAGCCTCCGGAACATCAGGTCGGGCGTGGTGACCGTGGACCCGCATGGCCGGCTCGCCTTCATGAACCCGACGGCGCAGCAGCTCCTCGACATCGACGGTGAGGCGATGCTCGGCGAGCCGGTCCTCGACCGCCTCAAGAACCGGTCGTCGGAGCTCTGGGCGGCACTCGTCGCCGGCATCCGTCACGGCCGGAAAGTGAGCCGGGGCGAGGGGCTGGTGGTGCACGAGGAGGGGCGCCAATTCCATATTGGGCTCAGCACCACCACTTTTCAGCAGCAGCCGAACGCCGCCTCGTCCGTCACGGCGATCTTCACCGATATTTCCGATTCGAAGCAGCTGCAGGAGTTGCAGTTGCGCGCGGAGCGCCTGGAAGCCGTCGCCGCGCTGAGCGCGTCGCTCGCCCATGAGATCCGGAACCCGCTCGCCTCCATCCGCAGCTCGGTCGAGCAGCTCGCCCGGGGGCGGCATGCGGGAGAGGACGAAAAGGTCCTTGCCGGCCTCATCGTGCGCGAGAGCGACCGGCTGAGCCGCCTGCTCAGTGAATTCCTCGACTTCTCCCGCGTCCGGGCCACCCGGGCCGAGCCGGTCGACGTGCATGAGGTGGCCACGGCCGCGGTGCGGCTCGTCGAGGCCCATCCGGACCGGAAGCCGGGAGCGCGCCTCCGCGTGGACGGCGAGCCCACCATCATCGAAGGCGACGAGGATCTCCTTCACCGCACGCTCGTCAACCTGCTGCTGAACGCGGTGCAGGCAGCGGGCGAAGGGCCAGTGGACGTGACGGTGTCCGTCCGTGCGGTTCGCCAGGGCGATCTCCCCACCGGGCTCCGCATCGACCGGCCCGTGCGGCTCCGGGTCCGGGATACCGGCCCCGGGATTCCCGAAGAGATCCGGGCGCGCATGTTCGAGCCATTCGTGAGCCGGCGTCCCGGCGGGACCGGGCTCGGGCTTGCGATCGTACAGCGGGCCGTCGCGGCGCATCGGGGCGCCGTCATCGTGGATTCCGAGCCGGGCGCAGGCACCACATTCACCATCTACCTTCCCGCCACCTGGGTGGCGGAGGACGTCGCATGAGTCAGAAGCCGAGCATCCTTGTCGTGGACGACGAGTCGGGCATCCTCGATACCCTCCGGATCCTGCTCAGAAACGAGGGCTTCGAGGTCGCCACCGCGCAGGGTGGGCGGGCGGGCCTCGAACAGATACGGACGGGCACGCACGACATCATTCTCTCGGACGTCCGGATGCCCGGCGTCGGCGGGCTCGACATCCTCGCCGCGGCGAAGGAACAGGACCCGATGACGCCGGTGATCCTGATGACGGCACAGGCCGATCTCCGGAGCGCCATCGACGCCCTCAATCTCGGCGCCTACTACTATATCCAGAAGCCGTTCTCGAACGACGATCTCGTCGCCATCGTGCGGCGGGCGAGCGAGTATCGCGCGGTGCGGGTGGAGAACAAGCAGCTCAAGCAGGAGATCCGCCGCCGCGAGCGCAACGGAAACGTCGAGCGGCCGATCGGGAAGTCGAAGCGGTTCACCGAGCTCCTCCGGCTCGCCGAACACATCGCGCCGACCGACTCGACGGTGCTGATTCAGGGGGAGAGCGGCACGGGCAAGGAGGTCGTGGCCCGGTACCTCCACAACCTCTCGTCGCGCGCCGAGGGGCCGTTCATGTCCATCAACTGCGGCGCCCTGCCGGAGAACCTGCTCGAGAGCGAGCTTTTCGGGCACGTGAAGGGAAGCTTCACGGGCGCCGTGCGCGACAAGCAGGGGCTCTTCGCCGCGGCGCGGGGCGGAACGTTCTTCCTCGACGAGGTCGGAGAGATGCCGCCCTCGCTGCAGGTCAAGCTCCTCCGGGTGCTGCAGGAGCGGGAGGTCATTCCGGTCGGCGCGACGGAGGCGATCCCGGTGGATGTCCGGATCATCGCCGCCACCAATCGCGACCTGGAGGAGGAGATCCGGCGCGGGAATTTCCGCTCCGACCTCTTCTACCGCCTCAACGTGATCGCGCTCGACCTGCCGCCCCTCCGCGAGCGCCGGGACGACCTCCTCCTCCTCATCGAATCCTTCCTCAATCAGCTGGGGAGCGAAAGCGATTCGCCGCCGAAGGCGCTGAGCTCGGAGGCGCTCGATGCGGTGATGGTCTACGACTGGCCGGGCAACGTGCGCGAGCTCGAGAATGCGCTCGAGCACGCCGTGGTCCTGAGCCGCGGCAACCTCATCGACGCCTCGGCGCTGCCGGTGCGCATCACGACGCGTCGCAAGGAGCCGCTCGTGGCGGAGCGCTCCTACCGGAACCCGGCGCTCGAAGTGATCGAGCGCGCCTACATCATGTGGGTGCTCCAGGCGGAAGGGGGGAACAAGACCCGCGCCGCCGAGGTCCTGGGGATCGACCCCTCGACGCTGTACCGGAAGCTCAGCCGGTACGAGGAACAGCAGGTCGCCGAAGCGTAGTCACGCTTGATAATGAAAGGAGCGGGCAGCCTGCCCGCTCCGCGCGCCGACGGCGCATCTCCCGGTACCACACCGCATTTCCCCGATACCGCCCCGCCAGCTCGACTGCACTAACCTGCACCCCGGTCGGTTCGGGGCCCCCGGCTCGCCGTCGCCTTGCAAAATCCGCTGATTCCCCCGCGGGCCGGCTCGTGCAAGCCTCTTCATCTCGGCGCGTAAGCTGTTGATGAAGGCTCGCTTGGAGCAGTCGTGCCGCGGGTGGCATGGCCGTTGCCCTTCCCTCGTCCCGGACAGACCCCCGCGCACTGCTGGCACGGACCGTTTGCAGGCTTACCACTTCCGGAGGTTGGGCACCATGATGAACCGCAAGGGCTTTACGCTCATCGAGCTCCTGATCGTCGTCGTGATCATCGGCATTCTTGCCGCGATCGCGATCCCGAAGTTCGCGAACACGAAGGAGAAGGCCGTCGTGGCCTCGATGAAGAGCGACCTGAAGAACCTGGTCGCGGCGCAGGAAGCGTTCTTCTCGGACAACCAGGACTACGCTGGTGCAGTTGCGGCGACGCAGACCAACGGCACGGGTGGCGCGGGCTCGCTCGCCTTCACCCCGTCGGCGAACAACGTGATCACGATCAACTACATCGACGCGGCCGGCTGGTCGGCCACCGTGGTGAACGCGACCGTGACGAGCGCCTCGAACGACCAGTGCGGCATCTTCGTGGGTGATGCTGCGACGTACGCCGGCGGCGCCGGCCTGGCCGTGACGGACCCGGAGGGTGCACCGCGCTGCTACTAAGCCTCGCGTGAGGCGGCATCGAGCCTGATGCGGCGAGTGGGCGGCGGTGGTTACCGCCGCCCATTTCGCTAGGCAGCACCGGCAGGGAAGGAAGCGCAGTGAACGCAGCACCGGCAATCGACCAACACGGGAGGCTTTCCAGTGGCGACGCAGGCAGCGATGAGGAACCTGAGCGGCAGCGAGCGTGGCTTCACGCTCATCGAGCTGCTGATCGTGGTGGTGATCATCGGCATCCTGGCCGCCATCGCCATCCCGAAGTTCTCGAATACGAAGGACCGCGCGATCGTGAGCCAGATGAAGAGCGATCTGCGCAACATGGTAGCGGCGCAGGAGGCCTACGCGGCCGATCATGGCGGCGCCTACTACAACGGGCCGCTCCCCGACCCGGGGATGGTCTACAACGGCTCGGCCGGGGTCACGGTGACGCTGGTGAACGTCACGGCCACCGGGTGGGCCGCCACGGCGACGCACGCCTCGGTGACCCGCATCTGCTACATCTTCACCGGGACGTCGGGGCCCCATGGCGATGCGACGGTCGAAGGGCGCGTGGCCTGCAGCGTCTGAGGCGGCGGGCATGACGACGGGAGCGCTGCGCTCGCTCCGGGACCAGCTGCTCGTGCAGCTGGTCTTCCTGGCAAGCGCGGCCGTGCTCCTCGTCGGCCTCATCACGCTGCTCCTCACGGGCGCCGACCTCGGGACGCTGCTCGTCCCGCTCGGCGCCTTCTGGCTGGGCAGCACCGTGATCTTCGTCCTCTTCGGGATCCACGTGACGCGGCGCGACGTGCTCGCTCCGCTCGGGGCCCTCTCGGATGAGGCCGACCGGCTGGCGGCCGCAGTTCCGGGCACGCCGCTCCCGGCGGCCGGTACCTACGAATCGCGGGAATTCGTGCAACTCGCGGAACGTTACCGCGCCATGGCCGAGGGTCTCCTCGACGCGCAGAGCCAGGTGGTTCGCGTCGAGAAGCTGGCGGGGATCGGCCAGCTCGCCGCCGGCGTGGCGCACGAGGTGCGCAATCCGCTCGGCGCGATCGCGACCTATATCGAAGTGCTGCGGCGGCGGGGGGTGGACCCCGCGGCCCTCGACGAGATGCGGAACGCCGTCGATCGCGTGGAGAAGATCGTCGCCTCGCTGCTCGACTACTCGCGGCCGGGCGAAACCTCGGGCACCACCGATCCCGCGGCGGTGCTTCGGACGGCGGCCGATTTCCTCTCTGCGCAGGGAGCGTTCCGGGGGCACGAGCTTTCGCTCGAGCTGCCGTCTTCGCTCCCCCCGGTGCGTGGCGACCGCCACGCCCTCGAGCAGGTTGCGGTGAACCTGCTGCTCAACGCGTGTGATGCCTCGCCAGGCGCACGGATCTGGGCGGGCGTGCGCGTGCATGAACTCGAGGCGCGTCACCGCGCCGCCGCGCGCGGCATCGAACGCGAGGCGGAGCTCCCGCGACGCTATCTCCCGCGGCCGCGCCGGCCCGAGCTTCCGGCCGGCACGCGCGGCGCGCTGCTCTACGTGGCCGACGACGGCCCCGGAGTTGCTGATGCGGACCGGGAG
>JAICNA010000131.1 GCA_025928955.1 Gemmatimonadales bacterium
CAGCTCGCGCGGATGATCGGATACGACGAGTCGCGAGCGTGGGGACACCTCACATCGGGCGGGACGGTCGCCAACTTCGAGGCGCTCTGGATCGCGCGGAACGTCCACTACCTGGCCGTCGCCGCGGCCGGAGCGGCGGATACGCTGGCCCTCTCGCTCGAGGTCGAGCTCCCCGGCGGCAGCCGCGCGCCGGTGCGGAGCCTCTCGCTCTGGGAACTCCTCAACGTGGACAACGCCGCCGCGCTCGATCTCTGGCACACGCTCTGGCGCGGCGCGCCCGATGCGGACGTGCGCCGGGCACTCGCCGGTCACTCGCTCTCCGACGTGGGCTACCAGGACTACAGTCTCACGCTGGCTCGACGCTACGGGGACGCGCTGCCTGCCGCCGTCGTGCTCGTGGCCGCGACGGCGCACTATTCGTGGGAGAAGATCGCCCGCGCGCTCGGGATCGGCGCGAACCAGCTGGTCTTCGTGCCGGTGGACCCGTCGTTCCGGCTGGATCCCGATGCACTCTGGGCGCGCCTGCAGCGGTTCGCCGGGCGGAAGACGCCGGTTCTCGCCTGCGTCAGCGTCTGCGGCACGACGGAAGAGAGCGCGGTGGATCGGCTCGACCGCGTGATCGAGGTGCGGGAGCGCGCGCGCCGCGAGCTCGGCATGGCGTTCCACCTGCATTCCGATGCGTGCTACGGCGGATACGCCGCTGCGATCACCTGGCGCGAGGACGGCCTCCGACGCTCAGGCCGCGAAATTCGCCGCTCGACCGGCATCTCCTGGCCCGAGGATGACCTCGTGGACGCCATCGCCGCGCTCGGCGAGGCCGACTCGGTCACCATGGATCCGCACAAGCTCGGCTACGTCCCCTACCCGGCCGGCGCGTTTCTCCTGCGGGACCGCCGCGGCCGCGATCTGGTCGCGGTCGATCCGCCGTACCTGAGCCCCGCCACCGCCGAGCGCGCCGATGACGAGCTCTTCCTCGGCAAGTACATCTTCGAGGGATCGAAGCCCGGCGCAGCCGCCGCCTCGGTGTGGCTGAGCCACAAGGTGCTGCCGCTCGACGAGCGCGGATACGGCTACCTCATCGAGCGCACCGCCATCGGCGCGCGAAAGCTCCGCGCCGCGCTCGCCGCGGCCGAGCTCGGCGAATTCAGCGTGCACGTACTTCCCGAGCCGGACATCAACATCGTCTGCTTCGTGGTCCGGCACGCCGGCGCCGGGACGCTCGCCAGCCTCAATGCCTTCAACGAATCCATCTACCGGCGAATGAGCATCAACGCCGCGACCCCGTCGCCCGAATACATCATCACCCGGACCCGCTTCCGGACGCCGATGTACGACGGCGCGATTGCGCCGATTCTCGAGGCGCTCGGTGTGGCCACGGTGGAGGAGTGGAAGGCGGCAGGCGCGGAGGGGCTCGTGATCCTGCGGTCGACCGTCATGGACCCGTTCCTCGCCTCGACGGCGACGGGCGCGGATCATGTGGCGGGATTCATCGCGGCGCTCGGGCGCGCCGCCAGCGCGGAGCTACTCGCGTCCGCCCGAGAGTGACTGGCGCACCCGCTCCAGCAGCGACTGCGGCGTGAACGGCTTCTGGAGGAACGCGACGCCTTCGGCCGTCACGCCGGCCCGCAGCACGACGTCCTCGGTGTAGCCGGACGTATAGACGACACAGAGCTTGGGATAGAGGACGCGAAGGCGTTCCGCGAGCACACGACCGTTGATCCCGGTCATCACGACGTCGGTGAGCAGCAGCGCGATCGGCTCCGCGACCGTGGCGACGAGCTCGAGCGCCGCCTCCCCACTTGCCGCCTGCTGCACCTGATAGCCCGCCTCTTCGAGCACCTGCGCCGCGAACGCCCGCACGCCCGGCTCGTCCTCGACGAGCAGGATCGTCCGCCCGTCGGTCCGCGCCATCTCCACGATCGGGGCAAGCGAGCCCGGCTCGGCGACGCCCGAGCCGCCGTTCACCCGCGGCAGGTACACCTTGAAGACGGTGCCAAGCTTCGGCTCGCTGTACACGTAGACGGCGCCGCCGGCCTGCTGGACGATGGCATACACCGTCGCCAGGCCCAGGCCGGTGCCATGGCCCGGCGCCTTCGTGGTGAAGAACGGCTCGAAGATGTTCGCCTGGGTCACCGCATCCATGCCCTGCCCCGTGTCGCGGACGGAGAGGACGACGTACGGCCCCGGCTCGAGCCGGAGCCGCTCGTGCACGAACAGGCCGCCGAGGTCGACGTTCTCGGTCTGGATGGTGAGCGACCCGCCCTCGGGCATCGCGTCGCGCGCGTTGACCGCGAGGTTCATGATGATCTGCTCGATCTGGACCCGGTTCGCGCGCACCCCGCCGAGATCGTGGGCCAGCCGCGTGTCGAGCGCGATCTGCTCGCCGAGCAGCCGCCGGAGCAGCGACTCGATGCCGAGGACGATGTCGTTGACGCGAAGCACCTCGACTTCGGCGAGCTGGCGGCGGCTGAAGGCGAGCAGCTGCTGCGTGAGCGCGGCCGCGCGCTCCGCCGCTTTCGCCACCTGCTCGAGGTTGCTTCGCTCCCGGGTGCCCTCCTCGAGGCGCGGCAGCGTGAGGAGCGTGAGCCCGTTGATCACGGTGAGGAGGTTGTTGAAGTCGTGGGCGATCCCGCCCGCGAGGCGACCGACCGCCTCCATGCGCTGCGCCTGCTGCAGCTGCTGCTCGAGCGACCGCTGCGCCGTCACGTCCCGCTTGATCGCCGAGGCCCCGATGAGGCGCCCCCGCGAGTCAAGCAGCGGGGACAGCGTGAGCGAGATGCGGATGCGCCGGCGATCCTTGCGCACGCGCTCGGTCTCGTAGTGGGCCACGTGCTCGCCGCGCCGGATGCGGTCGAGCAGCGCATGCTCCTCGTCGTGCAGCTCGGGCGGAATCAGCGTGAACACCGACCCGCCGATCATTTCATCGGCCGTGTACCCGAAGATGCGCTCCGCGGCCGGGTTCCAGCTGCGAATCGTGCCGTCGAGGTCCTTGCTGACGATCGCGTCGTCCGAGGACTCGACGATGGCGACCAGGCGCAGCCGATCGAATTCAGCGGCGGCGGGATCGAGCGGGGCGTCAGCGATCATCGGCGTCCGGCGTTCGTGAGAGAGATGCGGCGCGGCGCAGGTGACTGCGGGAGTCTGTTACGATAACGGGGCGGGCGCTGGGGAGCCACTCCGGCGCGCTGCCGGTGTGGCGGGCCGCTCATCGCGGGCTAGGCGAGGCTGGACAGGTGGGTCGAGACGCAGCGCCACTCGCCCGCGGTCCGGACGAAGACCGACGAGACCCGCTCGTTCAGCAGGAAGCGCTGCCCGTGATACGTGCCACCGGATACGCCGCGCGCGACCACCAGCGCAGCGTCCCCGTACACGCGCACGTCGAGGTCGTGCGACTCCATGACGTCATGCGCGACCACCCCGGCGCGTACCGTCTCGAGAAAGTGCGCCCGGGTATCGACGCTCCCGTCCGCGCCGATGATGATCCAGTCGTCCGCCATGAAGCGGCCGATGGTGTCGGGGTCGTTCGTGAGCATGGCGCGATCCCACTCGTGGGAGAGCCGGATCAGGTCGGCGGCCGCGGAGGCGTTCAAGGCTGACGATCAGCGCCCCGCCAGCGCACCGTAGGGGTCTTCGGACTCGAAGGTGATCCAGCCGAGTGCGCTGCCGTAGAAGATCGCCGCGACCGTCACCGAGAACGCGAGAACCCCGAAGCCGAATCCACCATCGAGCCACCGCGAGCTCACGAGGGCGCCCGCCGCCCCGATGACCGAGAAGCCCGCCAGCGCTGCGGCGAAACAGCGCGCAAAATGGCGGGCCCGGCTCGCGCGATGCTGTGCGGGTGGAAAGGCGGTGTACACGGCGCCGGCGACCGCTCCGGCCATGCTCGTGACCAGCGTGGCGCCGATCCAGACGGCAACCGCGACCCATCCGAATGTTCGTAAGGAGAGGAACAGCACGACGGCGAGGCCGAGCCAGGCGACGGGTCCGGGGGTGATGAGGAGCGCAGGACTCAGGGCGCCGAGCAGGATTGGACGGAAGCGAACGGGACTGCGGTCGACGAGACCCAGGAGCTTCGAGACGGCCCGCAAGTGGGACATGGATCGATCTCCGGAAGGTGTTCTGTCCGATCAGTGACAGCCGGCCTTCAATTCAGTCCGCGCACAACCACGCTCGCTCACTCCTGCGTCGGCCACCTCCTTCATTTCCTTGTTCGGGGAACCGGTGGAATTTCGCTGCGACGGGCGCTGCAGGACAAGGTGGAGTGATCGGCGGGTAGAGTCGCCCTGGCATCAGGGCGCCGGCTGCGGGCGGCCGTCAAGCACCCATGCACGCTCGATCAGCCCCTGGCGCACATGATATATCCATGTCGCCTGCCCGCGCTCATCCGGCGTTCCCGTGAAGACCTCCTGGTCGATGACGAGGTGCCCCTCGACGATGCGGCGTTCGACGGTGATGCGGTAACCGCTCGAGCGGCCTGGCAGCCGCCCCGCATAGAAGGCGCGAATGCTGTCACGGCTCTGGGCGATCACGCGGCCGTCCGGAAACCGGGCGAAGATCGCCCCCGGGGCCACGAGCGCCGCCATCGCTGCGATATCACGGGCGTTCGCGGCGTCCACGAATCGCTGCACGACCGTGGCCGGAAGCGTGTCCACGGCCGCGGGGATCCGGGCACCAGGGACTCGTTGCTGCCCGCAGGCGGCAACCGCGAGCAACGTGGCCGCGGCGATGACCGCGCTGGCCGCCGATGCGCGACGGAGCCGGAGAGCGTGATAAAGGGGAATCAGGTGGCTTCGCACTCCGGTATGGCGCCGCTTCGAAGCTCGGCGTCACCGGCTGCCGCATGAACCGACTCACACTCCGACGGTTCCTGACTGCTCGAGCAGCCGGCGACGAGCACCCCTGCGAGCAGCACCGTAGCGAGATTCGATGATTTCACCATGGGGAGCCTCCTCGCACGCTACTTCCGGCGCACCGACGAGCCTTTGGGCCGCCGGGAGGTGCTTCCATACGATAGGAATTCGACCGCGATGGCGCCACTAGGGAGGTTCGCTGATGCGGCACCGGGGGGACAGTGTGGTGGCCGCGCGACGTTCAATTGCTGATCAATGCGGGCCCCGGAGCGCTCTCGCGGCCTCCTGGCCGAGCGGTGTCACGTCGGCCGCGAGCCCGATCAGGATCACCTGATCGTCCCGCCGGGCCACGAATTCCTTCAGGTCGATATAGCCGCGCGCGGCCAGCTCCCGGCAGTCGGCAACGACGCCGCGGTCGCGGTGATCGATCGGCTCCTGGGCGAGGATCGCGAAGAGCAGTGCCTCGAGACGGGCACGGATGCGCATCGCCGTCGCGCCTCAGGGAATGGCGAGGCTGCGGCGGGTACCGATTCGAGCGATGAGCCGCGACTCGAGGTCGCCCCGGGCTTCGTGGGGGCGGTGCTCGACTTCGACGAAGGTGTCCCCGTCGGTGGCGCGCCAGACGTCGCGGGAGAGCACGGCCGCCCGCACGTCTGAAGCGTCTGGATGGAGGGTCACGCGCCAGGTGCGGCCCAGGGCGTCGATGTCGAATACGGTCGGCACCATCGGTCGCACGGGCTCGACCCCCCGGGCCTTGAGCGCCGCGAGCTCGGCCTCGCCCGCCGGCGTGAGCACGGCGAAGAGCTCGTAGAGAAAGCGCTCCGTTCCGCTGCCGCTCAGGTGGCGGTGCAGCGTCACGATGCCTCGCCGCTCGAGCTCCTCGTAGTCGGCGATCAGCCCGACGTCCTTCGGGTCGATGGGCGCCTGCAGGGCTACGTCGAGCAGCAACGATTCCAGCCGGGGGCCGAGTGCCACGCGGAACCTCGAGGATGGAGTCCGGATCGGGAAGCCCGCCGCGGGCCACTTGGGCCCGAAAGTGCGGCGGCATATCGATGCTGAGCAAGTTCTGCGCCCACGAACTCATTACAGCACATGCCAGGATCTGCACCTGGTGAAGGGCGTTGCATCGCATGATACATCGATCAGGATCCGGTTGCACCCCGGGACTGCTGTCGAAAAACTGACTACTCGCCTGGCGCTTCGGACCCGCCGGTCGGCCTTGGCACCGGCTCGAGCGTGTTGTGGAGCGCTGCGATCTCCCACCCGGCCGGCTCGCGGGTGAGCACGAGCGAGAACCGCGCGGCATGCCGACCGGCGAGCGGACCTTGCGGGGAGTCGAGGACGGAATGCACGTGCACCAGTGCGACGTCCGGCCGCAGGAGCCGGGAGCTTTCGATGCGGTAGGCGTTGCTGCTGCCGGCGTAGATGGTGCGGAAGATCGCGGCGTGTCCGGCGCCGATGGCGTCGCGGCCCCGCACGTGCTCCGCGCGGATCGTGACGAAATCGGCATCCTTCGCGAAGGGCGCCGCGAAGGCGTGACCGTCGCCGGCGTTCCAGGCTGACTCGAGGTGGCGGACGATCCGAAGGAACGCTGCTTCGGCGTCGGAGTCCGGGTAAGCGGGCATTCGATCGGGCTCCTACGGCACGTCCATCCGGCGAAGGCGCCGGGTCGCCAGCACGAGGAAGCCGCCGGTGACCAGCACCATCGCGACCACTGCGGCGACCGCCGGGAGCGTATCGTCGGCGAGCGCAAACCGGCGCGGGTCGAGCGCGTGCATGATCGCGATCGCATAGTAGCGAATGCTCAGGAGCCGCACTCCCGATACGAACCCTGCGAAGAACCCCTCCCAGATCACGATGTAGAGGAGCCCGACCCCCACCGCGTGGCTGCTCACCAGTCCGAGAAACACGAACACCGACGCGTACATCGCGACGCCGGCGAGCGCGCTCATCGTCACGGCCAGCGTCGCCCGCGTATCCCCGAGGAAGGCGACGTGCGCCGTGAGCATCGCGCTGACGGCGATGAACGGCGCCGCGACGGTGATGACCGCCAGCAGCTTCGGGAGGGCGATCCGCCACCGCGCGATCGGCGCGAGCGTGAGATTGGCGAGCGTGCGGTCCTCGACCTCGTTGCCGAACGCAGCCCCGCCGATGGCGAGTACCACGAGCGGCAGGATCGAGCCGGCGAGCATGGTGCCAAGGATGCCCGTATCGAAGTCCCAGATCGACGGTGCCTCATCGGATGCCAGCGTCACCAGCGTGATGATGACGGGCAGCGTGGCGAGGACGGCCATGATCCCGAGGCGCCAGCGGCCGGAGAGCTGGCGCAGCGTGAGGCGATAGACGGATCCCATGCGTCAGCCCTCCACCAGGTAGCCGAACACGCTCTCGAGCGAATCGTCGAGGGGCTCCACGCGCCGGAGGCTTACGCCCGCACGCTGGGCCAGCCGCGGGAGCTCGACCTGGAGATCGAGCACGTTCCGGCTCAGGATTACCACTGCACCATCCGGATCCACGTGCACGGCATCCACCGACGGCAGCGTCACCACCGCCGAGGCGAGCTCGCGCGGCGCGTCGCAGACCACGCGCACATGGTACGGGCGCTGGTTGAGGGCCGCGCGGATCGCCCGGAAACCCCCCGACGCCGCGAGCTTGCCGTTCACGATGAGGAGCACGTTGTCCGCGAGCTGCTCCACTTCCTCCAGGATGTGCGAGGAGATCACGATCGTCCGGCCCTCCGCCTTGAGCTTCATCAGCAGTTGCTTGAAATGCACCCGCTGCCGGGGATCGGCGCCATTGAGCGGCTCGTCGAGAATGAGCACCTCGGGGTCGTGCACCAGCGTCGCCGCGAGGCGCATCCGCTGCCGCATGCCGCGCGAATAGGTCTCCATCGAGCGGTGCTGCGCCTCTTCGAGGTCCACCAGCGCCACCGCTCGATCGACCGCCCGCTCCAGGTCGGGAACGCCGCGGAGCCTGCCCATCGTCCGCACGAAGTCGCGCCCCTTCATGAAGCCGTACACCGTCTCGTGCTCGGACATCACGCCCATCCGGCGGTAGAGGGGCGGATTGTCCCGCACCGGCTCCCCGAAGACGGCGACGCTCCCGGTCGACGTCTCGGCGAGCCCGGTGATCATCCGGAGCAGAGTCGTCTTGCCGGCCCCGTTCGGACCGAGGAGACCGGTGATGCCGGGCGCGATGTCGAACGAGACATCGCTGACGGCGACGACGCTGCCGAACCAGCGCGAGACGCCGGCGACGCTGATGACCGGAGCGGCGGCGCCAGTCCGGGTGGCGCGAGCGGCCGGAGGCGCGGCCGCGGTCATGGTGTCCGGTACGGCACTCATGTAGAGAGCCTCCGGTAGCGCCAGTACACGATCGCGCCGGGAATGAGGGTCCACGCTGCGTACCACAGCCATTTGGTCGTCGCGGACAGCTGCGTCGCCGGGAAATCTTCCATGAGCTCGCTCGTTTTCCCGAAGATCACGTCA
>JAICNA010000134.1 GCA_025928955.1 Gemmatimonadales bacterium
GACAGTGGATGCCCACTTCGGTATGGACGTGGAACGCGAAGTCGATGGCGGTGGCGCCCTTGGGCAGCTGCTTCACGTCGCCCTGCGGCGTGAAGACGAAGATCTCGTCCTGATAGAGGTCGACCTTCAGGAACTCGAGAAACTCTTCGGGTGAATGCGTGTCCTGCTGGAGCTCCAGCAGCTGGCGGAACCAGCCGAGCTGCTGATCGAGCTCGTCGGCCGCGTGCTCGTCCTTGTACACCCAGTGCGCCGCGATGCCGTATTCCGCGGTCCGGTGCATTTCGAGCGTCCGGATCTGCACCTCGAACAGCTGCCCGCCGGGGCCGAAGATCGTGGTATGCAGCGACTGATAGGCGTTCGACTTCGGGCTCGCGATGTAGTCCTTGATCCGCTCCTGCAGCGGGGTCCAGTTGTGGTGGATGATACCGAGGACGTGATAGCAGTCGGGCACGGAGCGGACGAGCACGCGGACGGCCATGAGATCGTAGATCTCGTCGAAGGCCTTTCCCCGCTTTCGCATCTTCTGGTAGATGGACCAGAGGTGCTTCGGCCGCCCGGTGATCTCGAACCATTCGATCCCGGCGCGCCGGAGTTCCTCCTCGAGCGGTCCCCGAAGGCGGGCGATGAGCTGCTCGCGTGCGGCGCGCTTGGACGCTACCTGCTGCACCAGCTCCCGGTACTCCTCCGGCTCGAGGAACTTGAACGCAAGGTCCTCGAGCTCCGCCTTCATGCCCGCCATGCCGAAACGATGGGCGAGCGGCGCGTAGATCTCGCGCGTCTCGAGGGCGATGCGCGAGCGGCGATCCGGCGGGAGATGCTCGAGCGTCCGCATGTTATGGAGCCGGTCGCCGAGCTTGATGATGATGACGCGCGCGTCCCGCGCGATCGACAGCAGGAGCTTGCGGTAGTTCTCGACCTGCTCCTCGGCGGACGAGCGGAAGGTCAGGTGCGCGATCTTCGTGAGCCCGTCCACGATGCCGGCCACTTCCGACCCGAATTCGCGCTCGATGTCCGCCGTGGTGACGTCGGAATCCTCGACGACATCGTGCAGGAGGGCCGCGACGATGGACGTGCTGTCGAGAAGCTGCTCCGCCAGGATCTGGGCCACCGCGATGCTGTGCGAGACGAAATCCTCGCCGGACATGCGCTTCTGGCCGCGGTGCGCGGAGGCGCTGAACGTGAGCGCCCGCTCGATCAGGTCGAGATCGAGCCGGTCGGCATGGCGCGCGAGCGCGGCGCGAAATTGCGCCGGGTCGGCGACGGCGGGGCCGGCCGAAGCGGGGGCACGGGTCAACGGTGTCGGCACACCGTAGGATGCCGCCGCTCCCGGGCGGCGTCAACTGCCGCCCGCGGCAGCATTTGCCTAGAGCAGCCCGGCGGCGGCGAAGCTCGTGAAGCGGTCTCCGGCGATGATGACGTGGTCGTAAAGGGGCAGGTCGAGCAGCTGGCCGGCGGCGACGAGCTGGCGGGTCACGGCGCGATCCTCGGCTGAGGGCGTCGGGTCCCCGCTCGGATGATTGTGGACCACGATGATTCCCGCAGCGGCCTCCGCGATGGCGGGGCGGAAGACCTCGCGTGGGTGCACGAGCGAGCTGTTGAGGAGTCCCCGGGTCACGAGGACCTCTCGCAGCACCCGGCTCTGGCTGTCGAGCGCGAGGAGATGGAACTCCTCGACCTGAAGGTCCCGGAGGCGCGCCGAGAACCGGCGTACGATGTCCTCGGGCTCGCGGATTCGCGGTGCCGCGGGGCGGGGCTCGAGCGCGAGGCGCGTGCCGATCTCGAAGGCGGCCACTAGCCGGGCAGCCTTGGTCGGCCCGATCCCCGGCGACCGGAGGAACTCTCCGTGTGGGCGGGAAGCGAGGCGGCGAAGCGACCCCTCCTGACCATCCAGCAGCCTCCCGGCCAGCACGCCCACGCCGACCTCCCGATTCCCCGTCCCGAGCAGGATCGCGAGGAGCTCGCGGGCGGTCAGCGCGGCAGGGCCAAGCGTCCAGAGGCGCTCGCGGGGAAGGTCCGGAATCTCGTCGTCGCCCATCCCGCAGGATACGCGTCTCCGGGCAGGCCGGCGGATCGAAAAGCGGATGCGGTGTTACCGGGAAACGCCCTGGTGCCGGATGCGACTCGAGCCGGGACGTCGCCGTCATTCACGCACATTTCACGCGGCCTCGCTACCCTGATCGCGCGCCAGGTCAGACGGCGATAGTGATCGCTTCCGGCCCGGACCGTGCGTCGTGCTACCTGCCTTCCGTCTGCACTCTCGGAACACGCCGGGCCTGCTCCCGTCGAGCCCCGTCCTACAGACCGATCCCAGGACCTCTCTCACTGTCCGCCCGCCGACGAAGCGGAGCGCGTGAGCTCGATCGTCGGCCGATCCGCGATCGCCTCTGCCGTTCCCGCGAGCAATTCCGGGCCACGATCCGTTCAACAGGAACATCGCTCCCGGACCGCGGGCCCCGACCCGGGGAGCGCTCGGTCCACCCCTACCTTACTGGATCCAACCCATGAACCGCACGCTCATCGGCCCGGCCGTGATGTTCGGAGTGTTTCTGGCGGCATGCTCCGGAACCGAGCCCGAGATCGGAGGCCTGGAAAGCTCCGTCGGCTCGCACGACTTCGGCAGGGTGCTGGTCGGAAACCAGAGCCCTGATTTCGCGATCACGTTCACAAACACGGCATCGGACCAGAGCCTGTCGCTCACCATTTCAGTCGTCGGCACGCACGCGGACGACTTCATCATCACCCAATCCGAATGCGGCGATCAGGTGCTTGCTCCCGGGGCGAGCTGCGAGCTTCGCGTGCGGTTCAAGCCGGCGGTAGCCGGCGCACGCCAGGGGCTCATTCGGGCCGCCTACAACGGCGAGCAGGCCGCCGGCGTCACGCTGACCGGAACGGGAGACCCCACCGCCCTCGTCGTGCCCGCCGCCGGACTCGCCTTCGGTGATGCACGGATCGGGAGCGAGACGGCGATCCGCTCCCTCGTGGTGCGCAACAACAGCGTGGTCAGGACCGGCCCCCTCGCCGTAGCGATGGGCGGTACGCACGCAGCGGACTTCGAGATCGTCCGCGACCTCTGCGTCGGGAAGGAGCTGAGTGCCGGGGCCCAGTGCCTGATCGACATCCGCTTCCGTCCGAGTGTCGAGGGATCGCATTCGGCCTCGGCTCAAGTCTCCGCGACCCCCGGAGGCATGGCCGTTGCCCCGCTGACCGGCGTGGGGGGCGTCGCCACGGTGATTGCAGTTGCGCCCGCGTCCTCCACGTTCGAGGCCGTCCGGGTCGGAGCCGTCGGAGACCCCGTCCCGTACACGGTCTCCAACACGGGAACGAGCGGAAGCGGCGAGATCGTGCTGGTGATCTCGGGACCCAATCGAACGGAGTACGAGCTCCTCGGCAATCAATGCGTGAGCCAGCGCCTTGCGCCGGGCGCCTCCTGCTCGTTCGCGATTCGCTTCAGGCCGGCAGCGCTCGGTGAACGTGGGGCCGTCCTCGAGGTGAGGAGCGGGTTCAGCGAAACCGCCACAGCGCCTCTCACGGCAACGGGAACGATCGTCGTCCTGGACGTGTCCCCGCAGAGTCTCGTATTCCCCGAAACGATGGTCGGGCTGTCGAGCGCACCGAGCGTCATCACGATCCGGAATTCGGGGAACATCCCATCCGAGCCGCTGCAGACACGGATCGACGGGTATTGCGACTGGTATTACTACACCTGCTACGACATCACCTACTTCCAGATCGTCGCCGACGAGTGCGAGTCGGTCGCACTGGCGCCCGGCGCCTCCTGCACGGTCTCGGTCCGATTCGTACCTGACCTGGCCTTCCCGCGGTCCGGCACGTTCTCGGTGAGCGAGGATCTGGAGGCCGGGACGAATACGCAGACCGTCGTTCTCTCCGGTCCGGGATCCGGGATCAGCGCCTCCACCTTCAGCGTGGATTTCGGGGCGATACAGGCTGATGGAGTCAACTCCGTAACTCGCTCCGTGACGCTCACGAACAACGGCACGGCGAGCTCCGGTCCGATCGTAGTGGCCCAGGTCAGCGGGGCATTCGCCACGACCTCGAACGGGTGTGGGGGCGTCACGCTAGCACCCGGTGCTTCATGCACCATGCAGTTCAGGTTCCTCCCACCGGTCCCGGGCTCCTTCAGCTTCAACTTCGAGGCGACGGCAGCTCCCGGCGGCACGATCGTGATTCCATTCACCGGGCAGGGAACGTAGCGGGCGCGAGAGCGCCGCGCCGAGCCTGTCCAGCGTGCGCTCAGATTCCGACCGGCGGCAACGCCGCCGGTCAGTTCGACCAGAGTCGTCTCAGACCGGAGGGGCATATGCGTCACGCGGGACTATTCACGGCGGTCGTCGCCGCCACCGCGGTACTTGCGGGCTGCGCGGACCAGACCACCGCGCCGGAGCAGACATCGGCCGCACCAGGCATGGATCGCGCCGCACTCGACCAGGGCGCTATCCGCTTCACGGAGTCCGGGCTGAGCGTCCGATGGAACCGGACTGCCCGCGCGCTGCTCACAACCGGAAGCATCGCTCCCCCGCACGTGCAACTCCGGGTACTCACCTATCTCTCCGTCGCCCAGTACAACGCGATCGTCACCGCGGAGGACGCCAAGACCGGCGCCACTCACGCCTCACCCCGCGCCGCCGCCGCAGCGGCTTCGGTCGTCGTCCTGTCGCACTTCTTCCCGCTCGCCGCAGCCGGCTTCGAAGACAGCCTCGAAGCGCAGCTCGCCGAGTCGGTCTGGCCCGGAGAGCGCCACCGCGACGCGGGGTCGGGCGAGGCGGTGGGTCGCGCCGTGGGTGCGGAGGTCGTGGCCTATGCCCAGGCCGACAACTTCAACCAGGATCCGATCCCGGTGGCTCCGACCGGCGAGGGCTACTGGGTGAGCCCCACCAATCCACCCACGTTGTCGGTCAAGGCGCTCTGGGGAACCCGACCCTGGGTGCTGGAAAGCGCCGACCAGGTCCGGCCCGATGGCCCGCCGGACCTCGATTCGGACGAATTCGCAACGGCGCTGCAGGAAATCCGCGACCTGTCCGACAATCGCACTGCGGACCAGCTCGCACTGGCGCAATTCTTCGCGACGCGCGCCGGGACGTACATGAACGAGATTGCCGACAGCCTCATCGGCGTCTATGGCCCGACCGAGCGGCAGACCGCGCGCATCCTCGCGCTCGCGAACATGGCCGGCTTCGACGCGCAGATCGGGTGCTGGGATGCGAAGTTCGCCTTCTGGCTCGCGCGGCCATGGGAAATGGATGCAGCGATCACGACGCCGATCGGCCGCCCGAACCACCCGTCCTACCTGAGCGGCCACTCGTGCAACACGGCATCGTACGCGGCCGTCCTCGCGGATGCCTTCCCGGCCGCGCGCGCGTACCTGGAATCGATCGTCGTCGACGCCGGACTCTCCCGGATGTACGGCGGCCTGCACTACCGGTTCGATTGTGAGGACGGGCAGACGCTCGGGCGGGCGGTCGCGGAGCTCGTGCTTGCGACCGCGCCGGTCGGGCACCAGCCCATTCCGCTCGACTGATCTCGGAGTTTCAAACGAGCACAACGGCCCCCGGATGCCTCCGGGGGCCGCCTTGTCGTGGATCGCCGACCGGCGGACCATGTCGCAACCCGGGCGGGAATTCCGTGCACCAGATCGGAGCAGTCAGACCGAATCCGCACTGGAGTACCCCCAACCCGAGGATGCCATGTCGAAACGCGCACTGACGTTTGCGGTGGCGGCCGCTGCCCTGGCGGGCTGCAACCCGGATTCCCCGACGAGCCCGGATGTCGCGGCCGCCCCCGACTTCGCCGCAGTCAAGTTCTGGGAAGCGGGCGCTTCGGTGGCGTGGAACGAGCACGCCAGCAATCTGGCGGCGAGCCAGCCGGGCACGCTCCCGCTCGATGTCGGTCGTCTCTACCTGTACCTCTCTCTGGCGCAGCTCCGCGCGGCAGAAGCCGCCGCCGAGACTCCGGGCCCGCATCCACCGACCACTGCGGCCATCGGCGGTGCGTCAGCGGCTATTCTCAATGCCTTCTTCCCCGCGAAGACCACGGAAATTGAAGGCTTGCTCGACGCCCAGGCGGCCGCGGCACCCTGGCCCGGCGGCAAGCATCAGGACTTCGCAGCCGGTGAGGCGATCGGGCGCGAGGTGGCCGCTCGCGTGCTCGCGTATGCCGCCGGCGACCTGACCGGCCTCACCAATCCGGGAACGCCACCCATCGGGCCCGGATTCTGGCAATGGAATGGCGGGCCGATCGCGCGCGGCGGCCTTGGTGCCCGCCCCGTCTTCCTGAGCTCAGGCAGCGAGTTCAGGCCGGCACCACCCCCGGCGTATGGCTCCGCCGCGTTCCTCGCCGCGCTCGCCGAGGTGCGCCAGATCGCCGATACACGGACGGCGGAACAGATCGCAATCGCGAGCTACTGGAACGTGAACCAGTCACCGCGGTCGGAAGCGGCGATGATGGGGCTGGCGCGTGAGCTCATCGTCTCGCATCGCCGCAGCGACGCCGAAGCCGCGCGGATCTTCTTCCTGATGAGCGGCGCAGCCTTCGACGCGATCATCGGATGTTTCGATGCGAAGTACCACTACTGGTTCCTCCGCCCGGTGCACGCCGATCCCGGGATTGCGACCGTCTTCCCGACGCCGCCCCATCCGTCCTATCCCTCGGCGCACTCCTGCGTGTCGGGCGCACTGACGGGTGTGCTCGCGGAAGTGTTCCCGAGTGAGCGGGACCGCGTCGAGGCGCTCGCCGAGGAAGCGAGCCTGTCGCGGCTGTACGCCGGGATTCACTACCGCTTCGACATGGTCGCAGGCCTCGAGCTCGGGCGCAGCGTCGCGGCAAAGGCGATGGACGCCGACCTCGCTGCGGTAGCCGTCCGGTAAGCGCCACGCTCCGAACGCACGAGCGGCCTCCCGATCATCGAGAGGCCGCTCCTGCCGCATACTTCGAAACCTCCGGGCGGTCGCTACTTCCCCGCCCCGTGGCATTTCTTGTATTTCTTGCCCGAACCACACGGACACGGATCGTTGCGCCCGACCTCAGGCACCACGCCGCTCGGCGCGCCGAGCCGTCCGAGCGAGCTGCTCACTGCCGCGGGCGCCGCGGCGGCGGGCGTCGCGGGGGCCACGGGCGCCGGCGGCGCGCCCATGAACAGGTCATCGGCACCGCTTGCCGGCACTGCTGGCTGGGGAGGCGGAGGCGGCGGGGGCACCCTTCGCGGCGGCGACGGTTCGGCCGTCACCTGGATCTTCAGGAACCGCTCGGTGAACGTGGACTGGATGTCGCGCATCAGGTCCTCGAACATCTCGAACGCTTCCTTCTTGTACTCGACGAGCGGATCCTTCTGCCCGTAGGCGCGGTACTGGATCGCGTTGCGCAGCAGGTCGAGGTCGTACAGGTGATCCTTCCACTTCTCGTCGAGCACCGTCAGCATCACCTGCGACAGCACCTGCGCGTCCACCTCGGGGATCCCGATCTGGCGGCCGAAGTCGGCGAGATACTGGACCTTGCGGTCGAACGTCGCTTCCGCCTCGGCGAGCGCGGCACGCACGAGGTCGTCGCGGTCCGGCGTGGCCGCGGCGTCCAGGAAGGCATCCACGTTCACCAGGTACTGGAGCGTGAGCGCATCGCGCAGCCCGCCGCGGTCGAACTCCTCCGGCCGCTCGGCCTCGGCGAGGAACGTCTGGACCTGCCGCTCCACGGCCGCCTCGATCATCCGGCGCGCCTCGGCCTTCAGCTGCTCGCCCCGCTCGAGGGCGAAGAGCCGGAGGGAATAGACGACGTCACGCTGCTGGTTCAGCACGTCGTCGTACTCGAGCGCGCGCTTCCGCTGCTGGAAGTTCTGCAGCTCGACGCGCTTCTGCGCCTGCTCGATCGCGCGGGTCACCATCCGGCCGGTGATCACTTCCCCCTCTTCGGGCGCGCTCTTGTCCATGAAGGCGGCCATGCGGTCCGAAATGAAGAGCCGCATCAGGTCGTCTTCGAGCGAGAGGAAGAAGATCGATTGTCCCGGGTCGCCCTGGCGCCCCGAACGGCCGCGAAGCTGGCGGTCGATGCGGCGTGACTCGTGCCGCTCGGTGCCGATGATCTGCAGCCCCGCCTCCTCCTGCGCGAGATCGAGGTCCTTCCCCAGTTTGATGTCGGTGCCGCGCCCGGCCATGTTGGTCGCGATCGTGATCGCCCC
>JAICNA010000245.1 GCA_025928955.1 Gemmatimonadales bacterium
CGCCATCCTGATCCTGTTCATGACGGCGCCGCTCGCCATGGGCGGACTCGGCTTCGATACCGCCACGGCCGGGCCGATCTACGGACTCTACACCGCCATGGTCTATCTCCTCGCGCTGCCGGGCGGGTGGTTCGCCGACCGGGTCGTCGGCCAGCAGCGCGCGGTGCTGTACGGCGGCATCACCATCATGTTCGGCCACATCAGCCTCGCGATGGACAGCATCCAGTTCTTTCTCCTGGGCCTGTTCCTCGTCATCATCGGCACCGGACTCCTCAAGCCGAACATCAGCACGATCGTCGGCCAGCTCTACACGCCGGAAGACCGCCGCCGCGACGCCGGGTTCTCCATCTATTACATGGGCATCAATCTCGGCGCGATGATCGCGCCGCTCGTCTGCGGCTTCCTCGCGCAGGACGAGCGCTTTCGCTCGATGCTCCAGGGGTGGGGCTTCGATCCCGCGCGCTCGTGGCACTGGGGCTTCGGCGCGGCCGCCGTGGGCATGTTCCTGGGGATCGTCCAGTACCTGCTCGGGAAGCGGCACCTCCGCGGGGCCGGCGAGGCACCGAACGACCCGCTCTCGGAAGGCGGGCGCCGCGGCTCGATGCTCGGCCTCATCGCCCTGCTCGTGATCGGCGCTGCCGTGCTGCTGACGGTCGGGGACCGCGCCATCGCCGCGATGGGCACGGTGAACAAGGTGATCGGCACGGTCCTGCTGATCACGCCGGTCGCCTTCTTCGCCTGGCTCCTCACCGCGGGGAGCCGGGACCGGGACGAGCGGAAGCGCCACCTCGTGATCTTCGTCCTCTTCCTCGGCGCGTCGGTATTCTGGTCGGCCTTCGAGCAGGCTGGTTCGACACTCAACCTCTTCGCCGAGCGGAGCACGCGCACGAGCATTCTCGGCTTCGAGTTCCCGGCGAGCTGGTTCCAGTCGGTGAACGCGGCGTTCATCATCCTGCTGGCCCCGGTGTTCGCGTGGCTGTGGATCAGGCTCGGCAACCGCGAGCCCTCGAGTCCCGGGAAGTTCGCGTTCGGCCTCCTCTTCCTCTCGCTCGGCTTTGCGCTCCTCATCCCGGCGGCACGGCTCGCGGCGGGCGGCCAGCAGGTGAGCCCGATGTGGCTGCTCGGGACCTACCTCTTCCACACGATCGGCGAGCTGAGCCTGAGTCCCGTCGGCCTGTCGGCGATGACGAAGCTCGCGCCCTCCCGCTACGCGGGCCTCATGCTCGGCGTGTGGTTCCTCGCGAGCTCGGTGGGCAACTTCATCGGCGGCAACGTGGCGGGCTTCTACGAGACGTTCACCACCGATCAGATCTTCACGGCGGTGACGCTCTTCGTGCTCGTGATGGCGGGGATCCTGGCGCTGTTCGTGAAGCCGATCAAGCGGATGCTCGCGCGGGCCTGAGCCCGCGACCGCCGCGCCGGCCCAGGACAGGGAGCTCGACATGCATGCGCGACTGATCGCCGGAATGGTCCTCTCGCTCGCGGCCTGCGGCGGCGCTCCGGAGCCGGAGCCGGAGCGAGCCGCCGAGACGGCGTTCACCGTACCGCACGACTCGACGATACCCGACGATTCGCTCGGCCGCTCGATTCGGCGCGGACGGGCCCTGCTGCTGCACACGAAGGACAGCCTCCCCGACTTCGTCGGCAATGCGCTCACCTGTGCGAACTGTCACCCCGATGCGGGAACGCGTGCGAATGCGATGCCGTGGATCGGCGTGTATGGCCGCTTCCCGCAGTACCGCAGCCGGTCGGCGTCGGTGCAGATCATCGAGGACCGGATCGACGACTGCTTCCTCCGCAGCATGAACGGCCGGAAACTGCCGCGCGAGAGCGGGGAGATGCGCGACATCATCGCCTACATGGCATTTCTGTCCCGCGGCACGCCGGTGGGCATGGACATTCC
>JAICNA010000172.1 GCA_025928955.1 Gemmatimonadales bacterium
CGGCCGGAGAATCCGATGACGGCGCCCCAGAGCCCGAGGAGGAATGCGGTCCAGAGCGCGAAATTGCCGAGCAGCGTCATCGGATCAGGCCTGCTTCCGGGCGTCCTCTTCGGCCGCCTCGTAGCGCGAGCCGCACTTGGCCAGGACTTCGGTGGCGTGGAAGGTGCCGTCCCGCCCGAGCCGGCCCTCGACGATCACCTCGATGTCATCGGCATCGGTGAAGGTGTCGGGCACGATGCCGCGGTAGCTCACGGGATACTCCTGGCTGCCGTCACTGATGCGGAAGTCGATCTGCTGGGTCGCGACGTCCCGCCGCACCGATCCCGGGACGACGTTGGCGCCGCCAATCTTCACCCCGAGGTCGTAAAAGCTCGAGTCCTGCGCCGCCTTCTGCGCCAGCTCGGTGGGGGTGAAATAGTAGACCCCCGTCTGCTTGACACCCGCGACGATCAGGTACCCGACAGAAGCCACGATCACCGCGGCGACGACGAGGAACTTGGTGCCTGCCTTCATGGGATGCTCCGGTTGATTCGAGGCGTTATCTCAAGATAGTGCACGGCGGGAGTTCGGGGTACTTCCCGGTGGAAGAGAAACCACGGAGACGCAGGGGAATGGCGGAGGGCACAGAGCGCTCCGTCGCCGGAGCGAGCCGGACGCGCCGAAGTGGGGTCGGTAGATGTTGTTGTCAGCGCGGTCGCACCATCGGCCGACAGAGTCCTCAGGCCACCATCAACACAGTCGTTCTCAGCGTCCTCTGCGGCCCTCCGTGCCTCCGTGGTTACTCCCGCTCCGCGCGCGCCCAGGCGATCGCCGCTCGCACCGCTCGGCGCCAGCCGTCGAGATGCCTCTCGCGCTCGACCGCGGGCATGCGCGGCTCGAAACGGGTGAAGCGCCGCGCGGCGGCGAAGTCGTCCGCATCCCTCCAGATGCCGGTGGCGATGCCCGCGAGCGCCGCGGCGCCGAGTGCCGTGGTCTCGACGATGTCGGGGCGCTCCACGGGAATGCCGAGCATGTCGGCCTGGAACTGCATGAGCCAGTCGTTCGCCGCGGCGCCGCCGTCCACGCGGAGCAGCGGGATGGCGCGCGACTCCGCCATCGCCTCGAGCAGCTCGAGGGAGCCGAACGCCATCGCCTCGAGTGCGGCGCGCACGAGGTGCTCGCGGCGCGTACCGCGCGTGAGGCCGGTGATGGTGCCCCGCGCGTCCGGCTCCCAGTGCGGCGTCCCGAGCCCGACGAAGGCGGGCACGAAGTGGACGCCGCCCGTCGTCTCGACCGTGCGCGCCATGGCGTCGGATTCGGCGGCGACGGCGAGGAGGCCGAGCCCGTCGCGGAGCCACTGGATCGCGGCGCCGGCGATGAACACACTGCCCTCGAGCGCGTACGCGGGCTCGCCGCGCGGACCGCACGCGGCCGTGGCGAGGACGCCGTCGGGCGGCTCCGGCACCGCGCTCCCGGCGTGCACCAGCATGAACGCGCCGGTCCCGTAGGTGTTCTTGGCGAGCCCCTCGCGCGTGCAGCCGAGGCCGAAGAGTGACGCCTGCTGGTCCCCGGCGATGCCGGCGATCGGCAGGCCGATGCCGAGATGCTTCGCCGATGCCTCCCCGATGACGCCGCTCGAGGGGTGGATCACGGGGAGGATGGACTCGGGAATGCCGAAGAGCGCGAGCAGCTCGGGATCCCAGGTGCGGGTCGCGAGCGCGTACAGCTGCGTGCGGGACGCATTCGTGTGGTCGGTCGCGTGCACCGCGCCGTCGGTCAGCCGCGCGATGAGCCAGGCGTCGATCGTCCCCGCCGCGAGCTCGCCGCGCTCGGCGCGCCGCCGGAGCTCGGGGTCGCGGAGCAGCCACTCGAGCTTCGTCGCCGAGAAGTAGGCGTCGGCGACGAGGCCGGTGCGCTCGCGCAGGAACGGCTCCGCGCCCTCGCTCACGAGCTGCCGCACGCGATCGGCGGTGCGACGATCCTGCCAGACGATCGCCGGCGCGACGGGCTTGAGTGTCCGGCGATCCCAGAGCACGACCGTTTCGCGCTGGTTCGTGATGCCGATGGCGGCCGGCCACGCGCGGGAGGTCGCCAGCGCGTCGCGCGCCGCCTCGACCGTGACGCGGAAGATCTCCTCCGCGTCGTGCTCGACCCAGCCGGGCTGGGGGAAGTGCTGCGTGAACTCCCGATACCCGCTCCCCGCGAGCGACCCGTCGTCCGCGACGACGAGTGCGGTGGAGCCGGTGGTTCCCTGGTCGAGGGCGAGAATGGGCATGAGGAGAAGATACGTCAGCACGGGCGGTGCGCTGGGCGGGGGTTCCGGGTCAGCTGGTCGCTCACTGCGCACACGAAACCACGAAAGGACGAAAGGGTCCGAGGCCCGAGGGGCGATCACGGCTCGAGCGGGGGTTGGGCGGAATCGCGAAAGCGCGGAAGGAACTGAAAGCCCGCGAAAAGGGACGCTCGATTCACCGCTTCCGCTTGTCACGCGGAACAATTGTTTGTGCACTCCGTGCGCATCCGGCCCACGGAGCCATCAGGCAAACCCACAAAAACATAAGCTCCGAACCAGCCTCGGACTCGGAGCCATGACGCACGCGGAGCCTTGCGGGGTTTCCTTGTCTTTCGCGCGTTCGCGATTCCGCCAGCACCCACCCTGCCCTCAGCGCTCGCCAGGCACACCGGAAGCCGGACCCGCCCCGCCCCTTTCGTTCTTTCGTGTTTTCGTGTGATGTTGCTGGCTCGAACGCACGCGATCGCCGCCCGACACCCCAAAGCCAAAGCCCATGTACACCACATTGCTCTTCGATGTCGCCGACGGTATCGCCCGCGTCACGGTCAATCGGCCGGACAAGCTGAATGCACTGAACGCGGAGGTGATCCGCGAGCTGGGGGAGGCGGCGGCGGAGATCGAGCGCAATGCGGAGATCCGCGGGGCGATCCTCACCGGTGCCGGGCCGAAGGCGTTCGTGGCCGGGGCGGACATCTCCGAGATCACGAAGCAGGACCCGGTGAGCGGCCGGGCCCGCGCGCTCAACGGCCAGGCCGCGATGCGTCGCTTCGAACGGTGCGGCAAGCCGGTCATCGCGGCCGTCAACGGCTTCGCGCTCGGCGGCGGGTGCGAGCTCGCCATGGCGTGCCACATCCGCATCGCGAGCGAGAACGCGAAATTCGGCCAGCCCGAAGCCAAGCTCGGCATCGGCCCCGGCTACGGCGGCACCGTACGGCTTCCCCGCCTCGTCGGCCGCGGCCGCGCGCTCGAGCTGCTGCTGACCGGCGCGATGATCGACGCGCAGGAGGCGTACCGGATCGGGCTCGTGAACCGGGTCGTTCCCGCCGACACGCTGATCACCGAGTGCGAAGCGATGCTCAAGACGATCCTCGCCAACGGCCCGCTCGCGGTCCGGACGTGTCTCGAGTCAGTCACCGCCGGCGCCGACATGTCGCTCGACGACGCCCTCGCCTTCGAAGCCAACCTCTTTGGCGTGCTCTCCGGCACCGAAGACATGCGCGAAGGGACGGCGGCGTTCCTGGAGAAGCGGGCGGCGGCGTTCAAGGGGAAATAGGCACACCGGGCGGGAGTCGGCGTCCGGGCGGGGAAACTGCGGCACACGAAACCACGAAAGGACGAAGGGGGGCGGTGCCTGGCTGGTGCCGAGGTGTCGGGCGGGCGGTCAGGGTGGGGTGGGTAGGTGGAATCGCGAAAGCGTGAAGACATCGAAACCGCGGAAGGCTCCGCGCGTCGGATGCGCTGGGAACCCACAACCAATTACCTGGGACTTGCCTGACGCACGGAAGCTGTGTCCCACGGGCACTTTCGCGGGATTTCAGTTTGTTTTCGCGCCTTCGCGATTCCGCCGAAGCCCAACCTGCCCGAATCCCTGCCGGAAGCACGGTGCTCACCATCCACGGCCCCCCTTCGCGCTTTCGTGTTTTCGTGTGCCCTTGAAAACCCACCGTCCCGGACCGCCGCCCGGCTCACCGAATCCCGCTCTTCCCCCCACCCCTTGCCCTGCAAAAACGCCCCCCTTTCGACTAAATTTCGGGGATGCCAGGACAGCCCCTCAGCACCCTCCAAGCCCCGAACTGGAAACGACTTCTGCCCATCATGGGGATCGTCGCGACGGCGGGGGGATGCCTGGAGCGGGCGCGGATCGGGTTCGAGCCGGATACCGACAACGAAGGCCCCAACACCACCATCGACGTGCCCGAAACGGCCGAGGTCACGGTGCCGGAAGGGCCGCTGTATGACGTAGCTGGACGCGTGGCGGACGTGGACGGCGTCGATACCGTCTACTTCGAGCTCTTCGGCGCCCCGGAGCAGTTCCAGCCGCATGTCCCGTCGAGCTTCGACGACACCGTGCGCTTCTCGATTCCGATCACCACTGCCGGGCGCTCCGGCAATACGGTGACGATCCTCGTCTTCGGCACCGACCTCGAGGGAGTCCGGGGCGACACGGCTATGCGCCGAGTCGTCATCGAGTAGTGCGGCTCGAACGGCTGGTCGCCCGCGGGTTCCGGAACCTCGCGGATCTCGACCGGCCGATCCCGCCGGCCGGCGTCGCGCTGCTGGGTTCGAACGGTCAGGGAAAGACGAACTTCCTCGAGGCCGTCTATTACCCCGTGCTGTTCCGATCGCTCCGGAACGCGCCGGACCGGGAGCTCGCGCGCTTCGGCGGCACCGGCTTTCACGTGACGGCAGAGGTGGAGACGCAGAACGGCCGGCGGACGGTGTCGGCCACCTGGACGCCGGAGCTTCGCCGCAAGCGGCTCGCGCTCGACGGGATGGACGTGCCGCGCGTCTCCGATGCGGTCGGCGGCTGGCTCGCGGTGGCCTTCCTGCCCGGAGACGTGGCACTCGCCTCGGGCGGGGCCGGCGAGCGGCGGCAGTACCTCGACCGGATGCTCTCGCTCGCGAGCCGCGAGTACCTCCGTGCCCTCGCCCGCTACCGGGCCGCCGTGGCGCAACGGAACTCGGCGCTGCGGCTGGGCCGGCTCGACCTGGCCCGCGCATTCGACGGGCCGATGGCGGAGGCCGGCGCGCACGTCATCGCGGCGCGGATCGCCTGGGTCGAGGGACCGGGCGCCCGGTTCGGCGCGGAGCTGAGCGGGCTCGGCGAACCGCTCGAGGGCTCGCTCCGTTACCGCGGCAAGGCCGAGCTCGCGCAGTCGGATGCCTGGGCGGAGCTCCTCGACGCGAGCGCGCAGCGGGACCTCGCCCGGCGCATGACGACGGTCGGGCCGCACCGCGACGACCTCGTGGCCGAGATCGGTGGCCACGAGCTCAGGGCGTACGGATCGACCGGGCAGCAGCGTACCGCGGCGCTCGCGCTCAAGCTGCTCGAGCTCGACACGCTCGCCGCTGCACGGGAGGACGAGCCGGCGCTCCTCCTCGACGATGCCTTCGCCGAGCTCGACCGAGGGCGACAGGAGCGGCTCGCTGCCCGGCTCTTCACCGGAAAGCGCCAGGTCTTCGTGACGGCACCGCGGCTGGACGAGCTGCCGCCGGGAATCAGAGTCGAGGTGTGGGGGGTGGAGGGGGGAGCGGTGAGCGGGGCGGTAGCCGGGTAGGTGGGTGGGACGGTGGTGGGTGACGGGTGCGGAGCCGCGTTGCCGGCCACTTGCACTACGATGAGCCCGACGCATGAGAGCCGACTCCAGCGGCGGAGCAGCCGTCGCCCGCCGCCCTCCCTGGCAGCAATCTCGACCGAACGGAGCCAAGTGACGAAGCCGCAGCGACCGACACCTCTCGCCGACGCGCTCGCGAGTTACCTGCAGAAGCAGGGACTCATCAAGCGCATGCAGCAGGCCGGCATCGTCGAGGAGTGGGCGACGCTCGTGGGGCCGCAGATCGCGGCGGTCACGGTGCCCGAATCGGTCACCGCCGACGGCATCCTCCGCGTGCGCGTCGCGTCGTCGGCGTGGGCGCAGGAGCTGAGCCTCATGTCGCCGCGGATCCTCGCGCGCTTGAACGACGGGCGGAAGGGGCGGGTGCGGGAGGTGCGGTGGATCGTGGGGCAGCCGATCAGGTAGTCGGTCCGACGGTCCGACCGTCGGACGGTCGGACGGTCGGACGGTCGGACGGTCGGACGGTCGGACGGTCGGACGGTCGGGAGCGAAGGTAATGGCGAGGGCAGGA
>JAICNA010000002.1 GCA_025928955.1 Gemmatimonadales bacterium
CGGCGCGGTCGGCTTCGCCGCACAGCCCCCGGTCTTCCTGCTCGCGCGGGTCGGCGGGCTCTCCCCCGACCGCCACGACCGGAGGCGGATCCTGCTCGTGACGCAGGCCGTGTCGATGATGCTCGCCCTCGGGCTCGGGGTCCTCACGCTCTCGGGCCGAATCGAGGTATGGCACGTCGCGACGATCGCCGCGCTGCTGGGCGTGGTCAACGGGTTCGACATTCCGACCCGGCAGGCATTCGTCACCGAGCTCGTCGGACGGCAGGACCTGGTCAACGCGATCGCGCTCAACTCGTCGATGTTCAACGGCGCGCGCATCATCGGGCCGGCTGTCGCGGGCGTCGTGGTGGCCGCCGTCGGCGAAGGATGGTGCTTTCTCGCCAACGGCGCCTCCTACCTCGCGGTCCTCGCGGGCCTGATCGCGATCCGCCGGCCCGTCCCGGTTCGCGAGGCGCGCGAGGGAACGGCATTCGCCGAGGTGGCGGAGGGCTTCCGGTTCGCCGCCGGGACGGCTCCGGTCCGGGCGCTGCTCCTGCTGCTCGGACTCGTCAGCCTCACGGGAATGCCGTACGCGGTGCTCATGCCGGTAATGGCAGCGGGCGTCCTCGGCGCGGGCGCGGGCGGACTCGGCATCCTGATGGGCGCCTCGGGCGCCGGGGCGCTCGGCGGCGCGCTCCTGCTGGCGCGGCGCGGCTCCGTGCGCGGCCTGGGCAGGTGGGTCGCGCTTGCGGCGACGGGGTTCGGCGTGAGCCTCGTGCTCTTCGCACTTTCCCGCTCGTTCTGGCTGTCGGTGCTGCTGCTGCTTCCGGTGGGGTTCTCGATGATGATCCAGATGTCATCATCGAACACGCTCATCCAGTCGATGGTGCCCGACCGGCTGCGGGGGCGGGTCATGGCGGTCTACTCGATGATGTTCATGGGGATGGCCCCGTTCGGCGCGCTCCTGGCCGGCGTGCTCGCCGACCGGCTCGGTGCGCCCGCGACGATCGCGACGGGCGGCATCGTGAGCATCGCCGGGGCCACCGTATTCCGCCGGAGGCTTCCCCGCCTCGGCGCCGAGGCCCGCCGGCTCATCATCGCGCAGGAGGCAGGCGCGGGTGACCCGCCGCAGGAGCGCACCGGCGCCGGCTGAGCGGGGCCGCCTGCCCGGCCGCGGGGAGCCCTTGCCGCCGCACTCGAACCGGCGAACTTTCAGGTCAATGCCTCCTGAAACCAGCAGCGCGGGCGGACTCCGGCGCATCTCGGATCCGCTCCCGCTCATCGAGCAGTCACCGGTCGGGATCACGATCACCCGGCACGGGACCCTGATGTACGCGAACCAGGCTGCCGCCGAGATCTTCGGCTATCCGTCCCGCGCCGAGCTCGAGGACCGGAGCACGCTCGACGTCGTCGCGCCCGAGAGCCGCGAGATGGTCGCCGACCGGATGCGCCGACGGCTCCGCGGGGAGGACGTCCCCCGCTCCTACGACTACATGGCGCTGCGTCGCGACGGATCGCGCGCGGAAGTCCACATGGAGATCGTGCAGCTCGAGTTGTCCGACGGGCCGGCGCTCATCGCCTACCACATGGACGTGACCGAGCGCAGGCGCGCGGAGCGAGCGCTCCGCGAAAGCGAGGCCCGCTTCCGCAACATGGCGGACCATGCGCCCGTCGTGATGCGCGTGACCGATGCCGACGGCAACTGCACCTACCTCAACCAGCCGTGGTATGCGTTCACCGGCCAGTCGGCGCATGAGGCGCAGGGATCCGGGTGGCTCGACGCGATCCATCCGGACGACCGGAGCCGCGTGGAGCTGGAGCTCCGGCAGGCCAGCCACGCGCGTCAGGCCTTCAGCGCCGAATATCGCCTGCGGCGCGCCGACGCGGCCTACCGCTGGGTCTTCGATTCGGCCGCGCCCCGGGTAGATGACGCCGGTCATTTCCTCGGCTACGTCGCCTCGGTGGTCGACATCGACGAGCGGCGTGCCGCGGAGATCGTCGATGCCCGCCTGGCCGCGATCGTGCAATCCTCGGACGACGCGATCGTCAGCAAGACGCTCGAGGGCGTCGTCATGAGCTGGAACGAGGCGGCCACCCGCATCTTCGGCTTCGAGGCGGCCGAGATGATCGGGACGTCGATCTATCGCCTCATTCCACCCGAGCGGCACGACGAGGAGCGGCGCGTGATCGAGCGCATCTCCCGCGGCGAGCGCGTCGCGCGCATCGAGACCGAGCGGCTCCGCAAGGACGGCGGACGCATCGTGATCGAGCTCTCCGTCTCGCCCCTGCGCGACCGGAGCGGCCGGATCGTCGGCGCCGCCTCGATCAAGCGGGACGTCACGGAGCGGCGGCGGGCCGAGCAGCAGCTGCGGCAGGCGGCCAAGATGGAGGCGATCGGCCGCGTGGCCGGTGGCCTGGCGCACGACTTCAACAACCAGCTGCACGCCCTGCGCGGGTTCGCCGATTTCGTCGCCCGCGACCCGAACCTCGGTCCGACCGCGCGTGAGGACCTGCACCAGGTGCAGCGCGCCGCCGACCGCATGGCGAGCCTCACCCGCCAGCTCCTCGCATTCAGCCGCCGGCAGGTGCTCACACCCGAGACGGTGGACCTCGACGGCGCGGTCTCCGAGATGCAGCCGATGCTGCAGCGACTGATCGGCAGCAACGTGGAAATGCGCGTGGACCGTGCGCCGGGCACGAAGTGGGTCCGCGTGGATCCCGCCCAGCTGCTGCAGGTAGTCATGAACCTCGCCATCAACGCGCGCGACGCGATGCCCGGCGGCGGCCGGCTCGAAATGCGCACCGGAACCTGCTGGCTCGGAACCGCGGATGTCCTCGTGATGGAGGAGTTCGAGCTGGAACCCGGTGAGTTCGCGGTGCTCTCGGTGAGCGACTCCGGAGTGGGCATCGAGCCGGCAGACCTGCCGCAGATCTTCGAGCCCTTCTTCACGACGAAGGGCATCGGCGAAGGCACGGGACTCGGCCTGCCGACGGTCCACGGCATCGTGACGCAGAGCCACGGAGCGATCCAGGTCACGAGCACGCCCGGCCGCGGGACCACGTTCACGATCTACCTTCCGCTGGCTCCGGCGCCGGAGCCCGACCAGCCGGCGCTGTCCCGTGCCTCCGGCGCGCACGAGATCGGCGCACGGGTGCTCGTCGTGGACGACGAGGATCTCGTTCGCGAGGTCGCGGCGCGGTCGCTCGAGCAGGCGGGCTTCCGGGTGCAGCGGGCACGGCATGGGCGTGAGGCGCTGCAGATTCTCGAGACTGCTCCCCGGTTCGACCTCGTCGTGAGTGATGTCGTGATGCCGGTCATGGGGGGTCGCGAGCTGGGCCAGCGCCTCGCGGGGATCTATCCCGACCTGCCGATCATCTGGATGTCGGGCCACCCGCGCGAGGCATTGTCGGACATCGTCGGCACCGCCGAGGAGAGCCGCTATCTCCAGAAGCCGGTCGCGCCGGATACGCTGGTGAGCGCCGCGCGGCGTGTGTTGCACCTGCGCGGGGCCGCCGAGCGCTGACGCCGCTCAGGGCAGGACCGACAGCCGACCCTCGAAGCCCGCGACCAGGTGCCTCCCCGGTGCCGGTTCGAACACTCGCCCGTTGAAGCCATTGATGGTCACCGAGCCGACGTAGTCGCGATCGGCCAGATTCTGCAATGCGACGAACGGGGAGACGATGACGTCTCCCACGCGTCCCACCCACCGCAGGCGCAGGTCGGTGACGCCCGCGCCCCAGCCCTTCGCCTCGATGGTGTTCGCATCGTCCGCCCACACACGAGAGCTCATTGCGTGCTCGACCGCAATCGACAGCGGCCCCGGTGAGAAGGCGATGCGCGCCCGGGCATGATGCCTCGGCACGCCCGGCAGCAGGCGTCCATCGAGGGACGCCCCGTCCGCCTCGTAGTCGGTGAACCGGTAGTCTGCGAACGTGTAGGCGACTGTCAGGAACACGCCCGCACCCGGCTGAGCCGAAGCCGCGCCCTCGATGCCCCGCTGGCGGACGCGGCCGGCATTGCGGAAGAACGCGCGTCCGCCGACCTCCTCGAACTGCGTGATCGCGTCGCGGATCCCCGAGGAGAACGCGGCGGCTGACCATTCCAGTACCGCGGTCTGGCCGCGCGCCCCGAGCTCGACGGCGAGGGCGCGCTGCGGGCCGAGGTCGGGGTTGAGGCCGCCGGTGCCGTCCGGCCGGTTACCGAGCTCGGTGGTGGTTGGCGTCTCGAAGGCCGTGGCGACGCTCGCGTAGGCACGTACGCCCCTGCCGAGGTCGACGCTCGCACCGCCACGCGCGCTCCATGCGGCGAGCACGCGCCGCCCCCCGTCGTCACCATCATCGAGCAAACGGTCCTCCACCTCGAACGAGGTGCGGTCGTACCGTGCGCCCGCTTCCAGGACCACTCGCGGAAGCAGCGGCCAGTCGACCTGCAGAAATGGCCCCACTTCGCTCACGCGGTCGATCTGGTTCACCAGCAGCTCGGCCGTGGCCGCGCTTTCGTTGCTGCGATGGTCCCGCATTACCTGCACATCCATGCCGGCGGTGATTCGCGGCGCGCTGCCCGCGCCGAGCCGGCGCGACGCGTCGATCCGCGCACCGGCCACGGCCCGGTCGAGCCCGACGACGATCCCCGTGGCGAGGGGATTCTCGAGATCGCGCCAGAGGCCGTAGGCCACGGCGGCGTACTCGCCCGTCGCGTGCCGGTGACGCACCTGAAGCGATGCCTGCTGCTGCGTGACCGCCTTGCCGGCGTCGGCCGCGAGGTTGTTCGGCGCGGCGGCGCGGCGGTCCGACGCCAGCTCCGCGGCCGTGAGCGCGCCGGGATTGTCCGCCCGCGGGTGGTCGGCGGCGCCGACGCGCAGCGCCGCGGTGGTGGCCGGCCCGAGCCCCATCTCGAGGAACCCGGAGAGCTGGCGCTGATCGGTGTCACTGTGGGCGCGGAAGCCGTCGCTCGTCATGCGCGACACGCTGAGTGCGCCGGCGAAGGCGCCTCGCCGCGCGGCCGTGCGCGAATACCACTTGAGGGTACCGAATGCGCCACCCTCCACGCCGGCACGCTGGGCGAATCGCACGGCCTCGACCGTGCCGGTGCTGAGCGCGATGACTCCGCCGGAGGCGTTGCCATGCAGCGCGGACGCGGCGCCCCGGAGCACCTCGACGCGGGTCACATCCTCGGCCTCAATGTTCGTGAACTGCGTCTGCCCATCCGGCAGCGTCTGCGGAACGCCATCGAGCAGGACACGAACCCCGCGCGAGCCGAAATTCGCGCGACTCCCGAAGCCCCGGATCGAAAGCCGCTGGTCGAGGGAGAAGTTGTATCGATTGGCGACATACACGCCGGGCACGCCGCCGACGAGCCCGTCGATCCCGTCGAGCGGAGCAGGATCACCGAGCTGCGCGCCCTCGAGAATCGTCACGGCCATTGGAAGCCGCTCCACCGGTTCCGCCGTACGCGTCGACGTCACGATGATCGGCGCAACCTCCACGGGAACGCTGCGCGTGGAATCCGCCTCCTGCGCGCCCACGAGTCCCGGAATCGCGATCAGGAACGGCAGAGCCAACGTAATGCGGATGCTCGGACTCATGCAGGAAGGTAGTCGCGGAGGCAGATCAGCCGGGTCGGCAGGCCCGCCAGCGGTGAAGATTCCTTCAGAGGAACTTCACCGCCGGTTGGACGCCCGCATGCGAGGCTTCAGGCAGCCGGAGAGATCTCATGATCGCGCTCGTCCACGCCGCGTTCGCAGCATGTGCCGCTGTCGGGGTCCTGTTGCCGGCGGCGGGGGGGCGCACCGATCCGCGCGTGTTCCTCTCCAGTCCCGACAGCATTTCCGTTCGGCTCAACCTGCCGGCGTACCGGCTGGACGTCCGTGCAGGGGAGTCTCTCGTGTCCTACCGCGTCGCCATCGGCTCCCGGCGGTATCCGACGCCCACCGGCACGTTCGCGCTGCTTCGCATCGAACTCAACCCGGGCTGGGTCCCGCCTGCCAGCGACTGGGCGCGCGATCGCGAGCCGATGCCGCCCGGACCGCGGAATCCGATGGGCCGGGTGAAGATCGAGTTCCTCCCGACATACTATCTTCACGGGACACCGGAACCCGAATCGGTCGGCTCCAGCGCCTCGCACGGATGCGTGCGGTTGCGCAACGAGGATGCGCTGGAACTCGCGGGGCGGCTCCTCTCCTGGGGGCGCCCCGATCTCGACGATTCGACCGTGAGCGGGTGGCTCGCGGATGCGGTGGCAGGCCGGCGCATTTCGCTCGAGCAAGCCGTGCCGCTGGAGATCCGGTACGACCTGGTCGAGGTCAGCGCGGGACGCGTGCACGTACATCCCGACCCGTACCGGCTCCGCTCCGATTCCACGGATGCGCTCGCGCAGGCGCGGCTGGTCGAAGCGCTCGCGCCGGCCCCGGTGCCCGCGGGAATCGCCGGCCGCCTGCTGGATCTCGCGCGCTCGGCAGGGTTCACGATCTCGACGGACAGCGTGAGCGCCGGGCAGCTCCCGCCGCCTGCCGCACCGGTCGCCGATTGAAAGGAGGCACGATGCTCCGGAGCATCATGGTTCCCCTCGACGGTTCGCCACTCGCCGACCTCGCCATCGAGCCGGCCGCAGCCCTCGCACTGCACCACGGGGCACTGCTCCTGCTGGTGACCGTACACGAAGCGCTCGCGCCGACGGAGGAGCTGGATCGCGCCGACCGCGAGGCCCTCGCCGCCCATCTCGAAGCGATCCGTACCGCCACGGCCGAGAAATGGCGGATCCGGACCGAGACGGTGCGGCTCGATGCCGGGCGCGCTGTCGCCGAGCGGCTGGCCGACGTCGCCGACACGCGCGAGGTCGACCTCGTGGTCATGACGACGCATGGCCGTGGCGCCGCGGGACGCGCCTGGTTCGGCAGCGTGGTCGATCATTTCGTCCGTATCGCACCCTGCCCCGTCCTGCTGATCAGGAAATCCACCGGCGAGAGCCGCGCCAGCTTTCGCCGGATCCTCGTGCCTCTGGATGGAAGCGCGGGGGCCGAACTCGCGCTCGCCGACGCCGCGCTGCTGGCCAGCGATCGCAGCGAGATCCTCGTGCTGCGGGTGATCGTTCCCGTCATCACCTTCTCGTCGGCGCCCGCCGGCGATACGCTCCTCTCGGGCGGTGTCCTCGACGAGCAGCGGCGCGAGGCGGAGCGCTACGCGAACGCGATGGCCGCGCGGCTCGAATCCGATGGGCACCGCGCGCGCGGTATCGCGGTGATCGACACGAGCCCGGCCGCCGCCATCCTCGACGTGGCGGAGGAGCAGCGGCCCGATCTCATCGTCATGGCCGGCGCCCGCCGGAGCGGCGCGGACCGCTTTCTCCTCGGCAGCGTCATGGACAAGGTCGTGCGGCAGGCGCATGTGCCGGTCCTCATCCGCCGCATTGCCGGGAAGGAGGGGCAGGCACGGGATCGCGCGCCGTGACGGCCCGCCGCATGACGCTCGCCACGCTCGCCATTGCGGCGGTGGCGCTGAGCGCGATCGCGCTCGAGGCGGCCCGCTACTTCGGCCTTCTCCCAGGGGTATCCCCAGCACTTCCGATCGCCGCGCTCGCCATCGCAGGCATCCCGCTCGTCCTGCGAACGCTCTACGGCATCGTGCACGGCCGCTTCGCGGCCGACATCGTCGCGAGCCTGGCGATCGTGACCGCGTTCGCACTCATGCAACCTGTGGCGGGGTTGGTCGTGGTGCTGATGCAGTCGGGCGGCGAGCTGCTCGAGCGGCACGCCGAGGGACGGGCATCGCGCGCCGTGCGGGCGCTCGAGGAGGCGGCGCCCCGCTTCGCGCATCGCCTGATCGCGGGCGGCGTCGAGGAGGTCGCCGTCGAGTCGGTGCGCGCGGGGGACGAGCTTCTGGTATGGCCAGGGGAGATGATTCCCTGCGACGCCACGGTCGTCGGCGGGGCGTCCCACCTCGATACCTCGAGCATCACCGGGGAACCGCTGCCACGCTCCATCGGACCGGGCGCGCACGTGCTCAGCGGAAGCTTCAATCAGGAGGCTCCGCTCACGCTGCGCGCGACTGCGCCGGCCGCCGAGAGCCAGTACGCGCGAATCGTCGAGCTGGTCCGGAACGCCCAGGCGAGCCGCGCGCCGCTCCACCGGCTGGCCGACCGCTACGCCGTCTGGTTCACGCCCATCACGCTGGCCGTGGCCGCCGTCGGGTATGCCGCCTCCGGTGATCCGCTCCGCATCCTCTCCGTACTCGTCGTCGCCACCCCCTGCCCGCTCATTCTCGCCGTGCCCGTCGCGATCATCGGAGGCGTGAATCGCGCGGCACGGCGCGGCATCATCGTCCGGAACGGCACCGCGCTCGAGCAGGTCGGCGGCGTGGATGTCGCGGTGTTCGACAAGACGGGCACGCTCACCATCGGCCGGCCGCGAGTCGCGCGCGTCGTGCCCGCCGCGCGGCAGGGGGAGGCGCAGCTGCTCCGGCTCGCCGCGGCCGTCGAGCATCACTCCTCCCACCTCCTCGCCCGCACGGTGGTGGAGGAAGCCGTACGGGACGGCTCGGCACTCCCGGAGGCCACGCACGTCGTCGAGGCGCCCGGCCGCGGGGTCCGGGGAATCGTCGAGGGTCATGCGCTCGTCATCGGATCGCAGGAATACGTCGCGGACGCAATACACGGCGCGGCAGAGCTCGAATCGCTCATTCGCCCCGGCGTGCTCACGGCATCCATCGGGCTCGACGGCCGGGCCGGCGGCATCATCGAGTTCGAGGACCGGATCCGCGCCGAGGCGCGTGAGTCGCTGGCGGAGCTCGCGCGGCTCGGGGTCCGCCGCACCCTGCTGCTCACCGGTGATTCGCAGAGCAATGCGAGCGCCGTCGGCGGGGCGCTCGGGATTCCGGAGGCGCTCGGCGACCTCCTGGCCGAGGACAAGGTCGAGGTGGTCCGCCGGCTGGGAGCGGAGGGTGCGCGGGTGCTGATGATCGGGGATGGGACGAACGATGCGCCGGCGCTCGAGCACGCGCTCGTGGGCGTCGCCATCGCGCCGCGCGAGGCCGCCATCACGGCCGAGACGGCGGACATCGTCCTGCTCGCAGACGACCTGCGCCTGCTGCCCGCGGCGATCGAGATCGGCCGCCGCTCGCTGCGCATCGCGCGCCAGAGCATCTGGGTGGGCCTCGGGCTCAGCGGCGTCGCCATGATCGTCGCCGCCGCCGGGCACATCCCGCCGACCGTCGGCGCCGTGCTCCAGGAGCTGATCGACGTCGCCGTGATCGTCAACGCGTTGCGGAGCGCGCGCGACCCCCTCACCGCGGCGGTCACGCCGCCACCGGTCCTGTCCCCGGTCCCGGAGGCCGCACGGACTCCGTCATGACTCCCACCGTCATCATCCCTGCGCTCACCCAGCTCCTGCTCCCGCTCCTGCTCGTGGCGTGGGTCGCCTTCGGCCGGCATCCCTACCGCGCGCGCTGGTGGCTGATGATCGCGCTCGCGTGGACGTGGATCGCCGCGATCGGGGTGGCGGGCTTGTGGCTCGCCCTGCCGTGGTACCTCTACCTCGTGTACGCTGCGCTGCTCGCGGCGGCGATGGTGGGGACGTGGCGGCGCGAAGTCGAGCTCCCCTTCTGGCCGCGGTCGGCCCAGTCGCGCATCGGCGCGGTGCTGCTCGCCGCCCTCGTGCTCGGTGCCGGGGTCATCGTGACGTACGCGATCGACGGGCGCCGCGCCCCGTCCGCCGGCGTCGAGGCCGCGTTCCCGCTGCGCGCGGGTACGTACCTGATCGTGAACGGCGGGAGGAACGAGCTCATCAGCGCCCATGTCGCGACGCTGCGCGACGAAGCGCGCTATCGGCCATGGAGGGGCCAGAGCTACGGCGTGGACATCGTGAAGCTCGGAACCGCCGGCTTCCGCGCGCCGGGGATCCTGCCGCAGGATCCCGCCAGGTACGCGAGCTTCGGGGATCCGGTCCATGCACCATGCAGCGGGACGGTCGTCGCCGCCGCCGACGGCGTAGCCGATCAGGCGGTGCCGCGGATGGATCGCGCGCACATGGCGGGCAATCACGTCATCCTCGACTGCAACGGCATCTGGATCGTGCTCGCGCACCTGCGTCGGGGCAGCGTCCTCGTCCGGACGGGCGCTGCGGTCGAGAGCGGGAAGATCATCGGCGAAGTGGGGAACAGCGGCAACAGTGCCGAGCCGCACCTGCACATCCACGCCCAGCGCCCCGGCACGACGGCCGAGCCGCTGGGCGGCGAGCCGCTTCCGATCCGGTTCGACGGGAGGTACCTGGTCAGGAACCAGCGCCTCTCACGCACCGATGGCCGGGACGGGTGACGACGAGGTCATCGATGCCTTCCGACCGCGGCATCATCGCCACCGTTCGAGGCTCGGCGGTGCCCCTGGCAGGACGCCCGACCGATACCGATGCGATCCTCCGCCATGCACGAGGAAAGCGGTTCATCCTCCTCGGCGAAGCCACACACGGGACTCACGACTTCTATGCTGCCCGCGCCGAGCTCACGCGGCGGCTCGTCACCGAGCTCGGCTGCCCGGCGGTTGCCGTCGAGGCGGACTGGCCGGACGCCTACCGCGTCAACCGGTACGTCCGCGCCACGAGCGGCGACCACGATGCCACCGAAGCACTCGGCGATTTCCGGCGGTTTCCGCAGTGGATGTGGCGCAATGCCGACGTCCTCGACTTCGTCGGGTGGCTGCGAAGCCACAACGACGAGGCACCCGAGGGCAGGCGCGTCGGCTTCTATGGGATGGATCTCTACAGCCTGCATGCGTCGATCGCCGCCGTCCTCGACTATCTCGACAAGGTGGATCCGGCCGCGGCTCGCCGCGCGCGCGATCGCTACGCCTGCTTCGAGGCCTTCGAGGGCGATCCCCAGGGATACGGCTATGCCGCGCGCTTCGGGATGACGGAGTCGTGCGAGCGCGCGGTCCTCGACCAGCTGCAGGAGATGCGGCGCGCGGCGGGCGAGCTTGCAGCACGCGACGGGCGGCAGGAACCCGACGAGCTCTTCTTCGCGCAGCAGAACGCGCGGCTCGTCACGAACGCGGAGCGATATTATCGCGCAATGTTCGGGGGGCGCTCGAGCGCATGGAACCTGCGCGACGAGCACATGGCGGAGACGCTCGAGGCACTCGCCACGCTGCTGGCGGGCCGGGGGCGTGACGGGCCGATCGCCGTCTGGGCGCACAACTCGCACCTGGGCGATGCACGCGCCACCGAAATGGGAGCCGCCGGCGAGCTCAACGTCGGCCAGCTCATGCGCGAGCGACATGGCGACGACGTCCTGCTCATCGGCTTCACCACCTGCGACGGCACGGTGACCGCCGCCTCGGACTGGGACGGACCGGCGGAGCGCATGGCCGTCCGTCCGGGACGGAGCGACAGCTACGAAGGGCTCTTTCATGCGGCAGGAATCGGAAACTTCCTGCTCGATCTTCGCGAGCGCGCAGTCGCGCGCATGCTGCCGGAACGGCTCGAGCGCGCGATCGGGGTGATCTATCGGCCCGAGACCGAACGGCAGAGTCACTACTTCACGGCGAGGCTCGCGCGGCAGTTCGACTTCGTGCTGCACTACGACCATACGCGAGCCCTGGAGCCGATGGAGCGCTCGGCGGCATGGGATGCCGCCGAGCTCCCCGAGACCTACCCGAGCGGACTCTGACCGGCCAGGGCCGGGTCGTGCGCCCGCAGGTTCAGCTCGTCGTGCACCTCCCGTACGCCCCGGACCCGCCGCGTCGCGCGCAGCACGTCGGAGAGGTCCTCCGCGGGGATGTAGCCCTGCAGCGTCACGACGCCGTTCCGAACGACGACGTCGATGCCGTGCGCGTGCCCGGTGAAGTGGCCAAGGGCCGCCCGCACGCGCTCGGCGAGCTGCACGTCGGTCGGCTCGTCGTGGCCGAGCCGGGCCCGTGCCCGGGCCACCGCGCCATTGATCTGATCACGGGTCCGGATGGCGCGTCGCTGGATCTCGTCGGCGCCGGACTGCACCAGGCTTTCCGCCTTGTCGGTGACGAGGGCGCGCCGCCGTGCCCCCCGCGACGGATCGAGGAAATACATGAGTGCCGCGCCGACACCGGCAGCGGCAAGGAGGGCGCCGCTCTGGCTGGCGCCGGTGGTCCGTCGTTTCATGGCTCCTCCTCGAGTATGGCTATGACCCTTGCAACGGGCGCCGGCCCGGAGTCGGGAGTGTGCCCGTCGCGAGAAGTGGTGGAGTGGTGGTCATGGGAAAACTATTGAGCGGTCGGAGCGCGAATCGTGTGACGAACCGCACAATGTCGCATCCGCGCGTGCCGCCACCGATCAGCGCGCTGCCGGGCGCTTCCTGGCGGCAGCCTGCTTCCTGGCGACCCGAGCCCTGACCAGCGGACGTTCGAGGTCCCGCAGGACATCCTTCCCGACCCACCTCGAGCCGGCATCCGCAGCCTCGGCGAGGCGGCGGGCAAGCGCGATGGCGGCAGCGTGGAGGTCCGCGCTGCGACTCCCGATCGCCCGCAGCGCCCAGCTCACGCCCTTCCGCACGAGATCGGCCTCATCGTGTGCGCCCTTCGCAATCACCGGGAGATAACGGCGGAACTGCCGATCGCTCGCCGCCTTGTCGTGGAGCGCGATGGACGCGATCAGCGCGAACGCGGCCCGCCTGACAAGCATCTTCGACGACGGTGCCCACGCCAGCACCATCTCGCCGGCCAGCGGCGAGCGATCGAACAGGTGGAAGCACGCCGTATCGCAGTCCGCCCAGTTCTCGAACGTCGCGGCCCAGGCGTTCATCTGGCGTCGCGTAAGCCGTGCGGGGTCGCCGATCAGGGCGGCGAGGAGCCGGGCCTCGTACCAGCCGGTCTTCCAGAGGGCGAGCGCAAGGTCATGATCGATACCGATCCTCTTCCGCAGGATCAGCAGCGTGCGCATCGGTACGCCGAAGACCTTTCGCGCCACGATCCCGTACCGTGCCATCCCGTCGCGATTGGCCCGGGTGCCGCGTCTCTCGAGCCACGCGAGCACCTCCGCTGTCGTCATCGCGGCCATCGGGTCAACCTGCGGCCGCCCGCTCCAGACCTGAGATCTCGATCTTCTTCATCTGGAGCATCGCATTCATGACGCGCGCGGCCTTCGCGCGGTCCGGGTCTCCCATGAGGCGGCCCAGCGCGGTCGGGATGATCTGCCATGAAAGGCCGTACCGGTCCCTGAGCCAGCCGCATGGCTCCTGCGATCCGCCGTCGGAGAGCTTCTCCCAGAGGTCGTCCACCTCCTGCTGGGACTCGCAGCTCACGAAGAGCGAGATGGCCGGGGTGAACGTGAAGTGCGGGCCGCCATTGAGCGCATGAAACGGCTGTCCCTCGAGCTCGAACGACACGCTCAAGGCCCGCCCGTCGGGGCCGGGCGTGACGGCCACGACGCGCGAATTCCGGAAGATCGAGACATAGAAATGCATCGCTTCTTCCGCCTGCCCGTCGAACCACAGAAACGGGGTGATCTTGTGCATCCGGTCCTCTGCGCCGTCCGGGTTCACGCCGCCTGCGCGGCCAGGAGTTCCTCGAGCCTGTCGTATCCCTGCGCGACGCCGCTCTCCATCGGCGACCGGAGGACCGCGTCACGGATCGCCTTCGAGTCGTAGCGGATCGTTGTGGTGAGCGTCGTCCTCCCGTCGCGCTCGGTGAGCACCGCCGTCCCCACCGCATGGCCTTCGTACCACGCCTGGTCGAAGACCTCGGTGCTCACGATCCGCTCCGGCCTCACGACGTCGAGGTACGTCCCGCGCATGCCAAGCTCCGAACCGTCGGCGTGCCGCCAGAGATAGCGATAGCTCCCGCCGATCCGGGCATCGATCTCGCAGATCTCGAAGGTCCACCCTTCGAGCGCCCCAAGCCAGCGCCGCACCAGCGAGGGATTCGTGAGCGCTTCGTAGACGACCTCCCTCGGCGCATCGAACGTGCGCGTCATCCGGATCTCGCGCTCCGACGGCGTAGTGACCTGCAACGTTCCCGCCTTCGTCATCGGCGACCTTCCTTTCGCGGAGGGATCTCGCGCGACCCGCTCAGCCGCTGCATCTCGGCGAGCACCGAGTCGAGCCGCTCATAGTTGGCTTCCCAGAACTGCCGGTAGTGCTCCAGCCATTCGGTCACTTCAGCGAGGGGCCGAGCTTCCAGCCGCCGCGGTCGGCGCTGCGCGTCCCGGCCTCGTGAAACCAGTCCGGCGCGCTCGAGCACCTTGAGGTGCTTCGAAATGGCGGGCTGGCTCATCGCGAACGGCTCGGCCAGCTCCGCCACCGATGCGTCCCCCTTGGCGAGGCGCGCGAGAATCGCGCGGCGCGTCGGATCCGAGAGCGCAGCGAACGTCGCATCGAGGCGATCGGATCTCACTGAATAACCTTGAGGTTTCATAACTGAGTGGTAATGTACGGGTCACACCGATCGCTGTCAAGCACCCCTCTGGTCTCAGGAGCCGGCCTCGCTCTCCTGGTGCGAATAGGCCGCAACCTGCAGCCGCGAATGCAGCGCCAGCTTGTCGAGTACGTTGTGAACGTGGCTCTTGACGGTATGCAGCCCGATGCCGAGGCGCGCGGCAATCTCCTTGTTGCTGAGCCCTTTGCCGAGAAGCCCGACGACCTGGCGCTCCCGGCGCGTCATGGCGCCGGCGCGGCGCGCCGAGGGAGGGTGCCGCTCCGCGTGTTCTGCGACGTGGGAGAAGATCGTGGCAGTCAGCATCGAGGGGAGCACCGAGGCCCCATTCGCAACGGCACGGATGGTCGCGTGAAACTCGGCGATCGTCGCATCCTTCATGACGAAGCCCGCCGCACCACCTTCGATGAACTCGACGACGTCCTGCGGGGCAGGAAGGAGCCCCATGACGATGACGCGCGTCGCGGGGGACGCCTTCCTGATTCCGGCGAGGAGGCGGAGGCTGTCCTGGTCGCCAAGGGCGGAGTCGAGCAGCGCAACGTGCGGCGGGGCCTCGCGCACCTGGCGAAGCACCTTTTCCCGCGGTGGCGGGGTTGCCCGCACCGAGAAGTCGGGCTGGGAAGCGAGGGCGGCGCTGATTCCCTCGCGAAGCAGCCGGTTGTCCTCGATCAGGAGGACCGATATCTGCGCAACCCGCCTGGCGCGCGTCACAGCGGATCGGCCGGAACCCACTCGAGAAGGCGCCCAGGCTGTACCTGGAAGAACTCGCACAGCGCATCGAGCGTCTCGGCATGAAGGCGGCCGAACTGGCCGTGCGCCCGGGAGAGCCGGTAGGCACTGGGATAGGGCAGGCCGGCTGCCCGGCTGAGGGCATAGGCGCTGATTCCGCGCTGGGCCATGAGTTCGAAGACCTTGAGTCGGACCATGATTCTCCTTCGGTTGGCCACCGCAGGACATATCACCTTGCGGTATAGAGCGCTGGAGTATATGGTGCAGTCGGGGAGATGGGTATCGCTCGTTGGAGCGACTCGCTCACCAGTCCCACCACTCTCATACGCTCCGCCCCATTCCGGGACCCGGCGATCCGAGTGCGCACCTCTTCCCAGGTGCCTCATGATCTCCGACGCAGCAGACCCGCAGGGTCCGCCTCCGAGCCTCACAGCCGCTACGTCATTGCGCCTCGAGCGACGCCTGCTCGAGCGACCAGGGATTCCGTTCACCATCCTCCTGATCGAGGATGATCCCACCGTTCGCGCGCTCGTCCGCCGTTATCTGACCCAGGACGGGTACATGGTGGTCGAAGCGGAGGATGGCCAGGCCGGGCTCGAGATGCTGCAGGAGTACGCCGGCCGGATCGACCTGGTGCTGACGGATATCGACATGCCGAGGATCGATGGGATCACGGTCGCAGGTATTCTCGCTGCGCTGCGGCCACTCCTCGGCGTCGTCTGCATGTCGGGCACGACGAACCGATGGGAGCCGAGGGAAGCGCTGGGCGCCCTCGATCCGCAGCGCTTCCTCGCCAAGCCGTTCACGCCGGAGCGGCTGGCCCACGTCCTCACCGACGAGCTGGCGCGGGTACAGAAGCTGGCTGAGGCCGCGGAATCGAGTCATTGCGTCTCCCGCGAGCTCGCCGACGAGCAGCGGCTCATGTTCGCGGTCGATGTCGTGGCCTCGGGACTTCGGCTCCAGGGCCGTCATGCAACCCCGGCACGCGCGCCGCGCGAAGTGCTGCACGCATGACCGGGGAGCAAGGCTACGGTGATGAAGGCGGGAGCGATCACTGGCCCGCCGACGAGGCGACCGTGACCTGCCCGCATTGTGGGGAAGCCGTCGTGATCATGCTCGACCCGGCCGGCGGCTCGCGGCAGGAGTACATCGAGGACTGCGAGGTCTGCTGCCGACCCTGGCAGGTGCAGGTCCACTATGCCGGCGGGTCGGTGGACGTGTCGGTGAACGCCGACTGATCGCAGGCGGCGATCAGTCGTAGCGAGCGAGCAGCGCCGTGAAACGCGGGTCGGATCGGATCGGGTCCCAGGTCGGATCGGCGCGCAGCAGCGCCACCGACGCCTCGCGACCGGCCGGCATGCCGAGCAGCGAGTCGAGCAGCTGGATGGCCGGACCTGCCTCACCCGCGCGCGCGAACACTTCGGCAGCGGCGCCGATATAGGGGATGCCATCGAAGGCGTTCGACTCGGCAGAGAGCAGCGACATGGCGCGGCGGGCAGCAGCCACCGCGTCGCTCCGACGACCGAGTCCTGCGTAGGCCCACCCGAGCGCAATGTGCAGCCGCGGATCACCCGGTCGAGCGGCTAGCGTGTCCTCCACGAGTCGCAGCAGTTGCTCGTACGATCGCCTCGCCGATGCGCTGTCGCCGAGGTCATCGAAGAGCTGCGCGCGAAGGAGGTGGATCGGACGGTAGGTATACCCGTCGCTCACGATGAGCGTACGGGCCGAATCGAGCATCGGCAGCGCACTGGCGGGCCGCCGCTCGATCCGCGCCACCACGGCGGCCGAATAAAACTTCATGCCCCCGCTGTTCCAGTCGGATGGAATTCTCTGCAGCACAGCCGCGAGGGTATCCGCACTGCCTCGCCACCGGATGTGGACGTACCCCTTGATCAGCAGCGACATGTAGTCGTCGGGAATGCGCGTCGTCAGGAGCTCCCATGCGGCCGCAGCCTCCTCATAGCGCCGAAGCCGCGCATAGGTGAGCGCGAGCAGCCGGACCGCCGCGAGGTCGCGGGGCGCCAGCTCACGAGCCCGCTCCAGCTCGCCGACCGCTTCGACCCACCGCCCGACCCGCAGATGCATGAGGGCCATCGCAAGCGGGACCTCACCGCTCTCGGGAAGCCGCACCCGCGCCTGCTCGTAGGCGGCGCGCGCACGCGCCGTATCGCCCTTCCCCGTCCAGTACATGCCGATCGCAAGGTGCGCGTCGCCAAGGCCGGGATTCTGTGACAGCGCAGTACGCGCCTCCCTGCCCGCGCTTTCGAAGGCCTCATCCGACCGGTGCCGGCGAATCTCGGTGATCGCGTAGCGCGCCCTGGCGAGCGCGAACGACGTGTCGCGCTCGATCGCGCGCAGGTACAGTGAGCTCGCGTTCTGCAGGTCCTCCGGAAAGAGGTTCCGCAACTCGTAACCTCGCCCGCGCTCATACAGGTCCTGTGCGATCGGATCGGCCGAGCCGGTCTCGGAGGCCTCCGGCGGCCCGAACGCGCGCGCGAGCACCAATACGAGCGCTCCCACGAGGAGTACCATCACCGCCGGCTGTGCGAGCCGGCGCCTCGCGCGCCCTGCCAAGGCGACGCGCCGCCGCAGGGCATGCCACGGACCCGTGCGCCGCGCGAGCGCGTCGGCCTCAAGGTCCTGCTCCACGGCCTCCGCCGACGGGGGGCGCCGTGAGGGCTCGCGCTCGAGAAGCCGGAAGACGAGCTCAACCAGCGCCGGCGACACCGGCAGCGATCGCGGGAGCGGGGTCGGGAGATCGTGCAGAATTGCGTGCGCGATCGAAATGTCCGACTCGCCCGGGAAAGGCCAGACACCGGTCAGCATTTCGTAGAGCATGACGCCAAGCGCCCAGAGATCGGTGCGGGCGTCGGTCGCGTTCCCCCGGATCTGCTCCGGTGCCATGTAGGCCACCGTTCCGAGGCGGCCGCCGGTTGCCGTCACACTCGCGTCGTGCATCTTCGCGACGCCGAAGTCGAGCAGCTTGACCGTTCCATCCGGCAGAAGCATTGCGTTTCCGGGCTTGAGGTCCCGGTGGACGATGCCGGCCCGGTGCGCAGCCGCGAGACCGCGAGCCATCTGCCGGGCGATGTCGATTGCCGTCGCTTCCGGAAGCGTACCCTCGCGCCTGAGCCGCTCCCTCAGCGTCTCGCCGGGGTACAGGGGCATCGCCAGATACAGGTGGCCGTCGGCTTCTCCGGCCTCGTGCACCTCGCAGATGTTCGGGTGGGAGAGGGCGGCAACGGCCCGGGCCTCTCGCAGGAACCGGGTGCGTCCCGATTGATCGAGAAGCTGAGCCGGAAGTGGGAGCTTGAGCGCGACCGTCCGGCCGAGCCTCAGGTCCTCGGCCCGATATACCGCGCCCATGCCGCCGGCACCGATCATTCCCGTGACGCGAAAGTGCGAGAGCGTCTGGCCGATCAGCCCCAGCGGATCGCGCGACTCGACCCGGCCGCCGCCGCCGTCCGGCAATGCAAACGCCCGCTCCAGCGGCTCCAGTCGCGCGCTCGCCGCACCATCAGCCCGGAGCAGCTCGGCCACGGCTTCACGCAACTCGGGGTCGGCGGCGCCGAGCGCCTGGAGTCGGCGCGCACGGTGCTCGTCCGACAGCTCGACGAGCTCATCGAAGCAGGTGCGGATCTCACGCCAGCGCTCAGCGTCCATGCGTCGGATTCCCGGCACGATCGGACGGGCAAACGGGCGGCCGCGGGAGGGAAAGCCGCGGTCCGCTCGCGTTCGAGGGAGCTTCCAGTATACGGGGCGGACTCCGTCACGGCACCTCGCACGAAGACGCCGCCTCGCCGAAGCGATGAAAAAAAGCCACGCACATGCCGCAGTGCGTGGCTTCCGATAGTGGGCCTGGGTAGAGTTGAACTACCGACCTCACGCTTATCAGGCGTGCGCTCTAACCACCTGAGCTACAGGCCCTTACCGCGAGTGCAGGGCGCTTGAACGCGGGGGACGGGAGGATAGCCACCCGCCCCGTTGAAATCAACCCTGCGCCTCCCCTACTCCTCTTCCTCCTCATCGAGAATCAGCTCGTCGTCGAGGTCTTCGTCCTCGTCGTCGTCTCCTTCGAAATCGTCCTCCTCCTCGTCGAGGTCATCGTCCTCCTCGTCGTCGAAGGTGAAGCCGTCCTCGAACTCGTCCTCGTCTTCGTCGAATCGGCGACGCATCTCGAGCGGCTCCACCGAGGTCTCCCAGGCCAGCATGATTTCCTCCGCCACAGGATGGGTGTGCATGGCGCTATGCAGGGTTGGGCGTCGTTACGACGCGTTCTCGACCCGAGCGGCGGCCCGGGCGGCCTTCTTCCGGTCGACGGCAGCGAGCTGCCGCTTCCGGAGTCTGATCGACTGCGGCGTGACCTCGATCAGCTCGTCCTCGTCGATGTACTCGAGGGCGTACTCGAGCGTGATCTGCCGGGGCGGCTCGAGAATGATGTTCTCGTCCGACGCGGTGGTCCGCATGTTGGACAGTTTCTTCTCCTTCGTGACGTTGACGTCGAGATCACTGGGCCGGGAGTTCTCCCCCGCCAGCATGCCCTCGTACACGTGATCTCCCGGCGAGACGAACATCTGCGCGCGCTCCTGCAGATTGCCGAGTGCGAACGCGACGACCGATCCCTCGCGGTCCGCGACGAGGACGCCGCGCTTCCGGCCGGACAGCGGTCCCGCCCAGGGGCCGTAGTCGAGGAACCGGTGGTGCATGATGCCGGTTCCGCGGGTATCGGTCAGGAACTCGGACCGGTACCCGAACAGACCGCGCGCCGGAATCCGGAAGGTCATGCGCACCATGCCCTGCCCCGGATTCTTCATCTCCGACATTTCGGCCCGCCGCGGGCCGAGCTTCTCCATGACGGCGCCCATGTACTCTTCGGGGACGTCGATCATGAGCTCCTCGTACGGCTCGAGCCGCTCCCCGCTCGGGCCTTCCTTCGTGATGACGCGCGGGCGCGAGACCTGGAACTCGTAACCCTCGCGGCGCATCGTCTCCATGAGGATGCCGAGGTGGAGCTCGCCGCGTCCCGAGACCGAATGAGTGTCGGGACTGTCGGTGGGCTCGACGCGGAGCGCCACGTTCCGCTCGAGCTCGCGGAAAAGGCGGTCCCGCAGCTGGCGGCTCGTCACGAACTTGCCTTCCCGCCCCGCGAACGGACTGTTGTTCACGATGAAGTCCACCGAGATCGTCGGCTCCTCCACCGCGATCCCCGCCAGGCGCTCCATGCGGTCCACCGACGTGAACGTCTTCCCGATCTCGATGCCCTCGAAGCCGGCGAGCGCCACGATGTCTCCCGCAGCCGCCTCCTCCACCTCGATACGATGGAGCCCGTCGAAGGTGTAGAGCTTCGTCACCCGGTTCCGCTCGACGAGTTCATCGGTGACGGGGCCCGGCTCCCCCAGCGGCAGCAGTGCGACCTGGTCGCCGACGCGGAGCCGGCCCTGCTCGATGCGGCCGATCGCAATGCGGCCGAGGAAGCTCGAAAAGTCGAGCGTCGAGACGAGCATCTGAAATGGCACCTCGGGATCGCCCGTCGGCGCCGGAACGTGCGAGAGGATCGTCTCGAAGAGCGGAGTGAGGTCGGTGCCCGGCGTCTCGAGCTCCCGGGTGGCGGTGCCGGCGCGGCTCGAGGTATAGAGGAAAGGCGCGTCGAGCTGCTCGTGGGTCGCTTCGAGGTCGATGAAGAGCCCGAGCACCTCGTCGTGCACGCGCAGCGGCTCGGCATCGGCGCGATCGATCTTGTTGATCGCGACGATCGGGTGCAGTCCCAGCGCGAGCGCCTTCCGCGTCACGAACCTGGTCTGCGGCATCGGGCCCTCGGCGGCATCCACGAGGATCAGCACGCCATCCACCATCCGCAGGATGCGCTCCACCTCGCCGCCGAAGTCGGCGTGGCCCGGCGTATCGACGATGTTGATCTTGATGCCGTGCCAGTTCACCGCCGTGTTCTTGGCGAGAATCGTGATCCCGCGCTCCCGCTCGAGCGGGTTCGAGTCCATGACCCGCTCGGCCACCTGCTGGTTGGCCCGGAACGCCCCGGCCTGCCGGAGCATCTGGTCCACCAGCGTCGTCTTGCCGTGGTCGACGTGGGCGATGATGGCGAGGTTACGAATCTTGTCTGACACTGAACATCCCTGCATGAGTCGACGTGCCCCTGACCTGTGGCCGGGGCAGCACCGCCGGGCCGTTGGCGACTTGCCCGTGGCCGAGGGCTGAGCGGCGCATATATAGACAGGGGCGGTAGGGGGCGCAATGGGCGGAACCGGCGAATCGGCTGAGGGGAGTGCGGCCGGGGGGCGGGAGGGAGGAGCGACCGCGGAAAGTTCAGCCGGAAACAGGGCTTAGCCGGTCGGGAGGGAGGGCGCCGGAACGCTTCAGCGAGCGGCCGTCAGCACCCCCGTTCCACCTCGAGCTGGATCGTCACGTGCCCGATCCTGAGACCCTGCATGGCGGTTCGAATCCCTTCGAGCGCCGCGGGATGCCGGGCGAGCTCGGGTACCACGGCATGCCCGCTCATCGCGACCATGCCGCTCGTCACGGTCCACACGTGCAGGTCGTGTACCGCCTCGACGCCCGGCACTTCCAGGATCCGGCGCTCGACATCCGCCATCGAGACCCCAGCCGGGACCGATTCGAGCAGGATGTCGGTGCTTTCCCGTACGAGTCGCCAGGCGCCGACCAGTATCAGCAGCGCCACGCCGATCGAGAGGATCGGGTCGGCCGGCGTCCAGCCCGTAAGCCAGATGACGCCGCCGGCGACCATCGCAGCGACGGAGCCGAGCAGGTCTCCCATGATGTGGAGATAGGCGCCGCGCGTGTTCAGGTTGTGATTGTGCGAGGCGTGCAGGATGCGGAGCGCGATCAGGTTGACGACGAGGCCGCCCGCGGCGATCCCGAGCAGCAACCCCGCCCTGACGGGCACAGGATCCCCGAGGCGATGGACCGCTTCCACGACCACCCACCCGGCGATCCCGAAGAGCGCGGCGCCGTTCACGAGCGCCGCGAGGATTTCCCAGCGCCGATACCCGTAGGTCTTGAACTCGTCGGCCGGCCGGCTCCCGATGATCGCGGTCACCAGGGAAAGACCGAGCGCGCCGACGTCGGTGAGCATGTGCCCGGCATCCGCGAGCAGTGCGAGCGAGCCGCTGATCCACCCGCCCACCGCCTCGACGAGCATGAAGGTGGCCGTGAGCATCAGCACGAGAAGGAGCCGCCCGCTCGGCGCGGCCGACGCCGCGTGGGACGGCTGCACGCATTCGGTCACGGAGCCACGCCCTCCCGCCGGGGCCGGCGCGCCGACTTCTCGCGGTAAAGCCAAATCAGGGTTACACTTATGCGATATGGAAGGTTCACAGCAGTCCATCCCGATGGGGATCGGTCTCCTCAGTGTCGTCGTGCTCGTGCTCGCCAACGCGTTCTTCGTGGCCGCCGAGTTCGCGCTGGTCGGCGCCAGGAAGACTCGCCTCGATGAATTCGCGCGCACCGGTGATCGAAAAGCTAGGCTCGCCCGCCGCGCCGTTCAATCGCTCGACCGCTACATATCCGCGACGCAGCTCGGCATCACCCTCGCCTCCCTCGGGCTCGGGTGGATCGGCGAGCCGGCCCTGGCGCACCTCATCGACGGCATGTTCGCGTGGCTGCCGGCGGGAGCGGCGGCGTTCACGACGCACACCGTCGCCTCGATCATCGCCTTCAGCATCATCACGGTGCTCCACATCATCCTCGGCGAGCTCGTCCCGAAGGCGCTGGCGCTCCTCTATCCGGAGGATGTGAGCCGGTGGATCGCGGCGCCGCTCATGGGCTTCGCCTGGATCATGGCGGCGCCGATCGGACTGCTCAACGGGACCGCAAACCGGCTGCTCAGCCTGCTGGGCATCAACCCTCCGGGTGAGCACGAACGCCTGCACTCCCCCGAAGAGATCCGGATGCTCGTCGAGCAGAGCGAGGAGGGGGGGAGCCTGCTCAAGCAGGACGCCCGCCTGCTCGAGGGGGTGTTCGAGTTCAGCGAGAAGACGGCGCAGGAGGTGATGACGCCGCGGACCCAGATGGAAGCGCTTGCGTCGGACCTTACCATCGAGGAGGCCGCGGACGAGGTCGCCCTGCACGGCCGGTCCCGCTATCCGGTGTACACCGATTCCCTGGACGAGATCGTCGGCGTGGTGCACTCGAAGGACCTGCTGCGTGCCTTGCGGAAGGATCCGAGGGCGATGATCCGCTCGGTCATGCGCGCGCCGCTCTTCGTGCCCGGCACGCGCGAGGTCGAGGACGTCCTCACCGACATGAAGCGGCTCAAGATCCACCTCGCCGTGGTGCTCGACGAATACGGCGGCACGGCGGGGCTGGTGACGATGGAGGACCTGCTCGAGGAGATCGTGGGCGACATCTTCGACGAGCACGACCGCGCGCTCACGCCGGAGATCGCCGAGGGCGCCCCCCTCCTCGAGGGAGGGATGCCGATCACGGAATTCAATTCGCGCTTCGACGCGAAGATCGACGATACGGATTACACGACGATCGGCGGGTACGTCTTCGGCGAGCTCGGCCGCCTTCCCCGCCCGGGCGATCGGGTGAGCGCCGGCGCGCTGCTCCTCGAGGTCGCGGCCATGGATGGCCGGAGGGTCGACACCCTCCGGATCCTCACACCGGAGAAGAAGCCTGACGCCGGTGTGACCGTCGCCGACTAGCCTTCACCCGGCACCCCGCTTTGCACCACCCGCCAGGCGCACCCCCAGCTCCAGCGCTTCCCGCATGCTCGAGTGATCGGCCACGCCCTTTCCCGCGATGTCGAACGCCGTCCCGTGATCCGGGGAGGTGCGCGGGAAGGGGAGCCCGAGCGTGATGTTCACCGCCCGACCGAACGCGGCGACCTTGATGGCGGTCATCCCCACGTCGTGATACGGCGCGAGGACGGCATCGAACTCGCCGCGCATCGCGCGGACGAAGACGGTGTCTGCCGGCAGCGGCCCCGCGGCGCCAAGGATCTTCGCGGCCGGCGCCAGGATGCGCTGCTCCTCGTCGCCGAAGAGGCCCGATTCGCCTGCATGCGGATTGAGCGCGCAGAGCGCGATCCGCGGCTCGGCGATCCCGAAGTGCTCCCGCAGCCCCGCGAGGGTGACCCGTCCGGTGCGCACGACCCGGTCGGCGGAGAGGAGCGCCGGCACGTCGCGGAGCGGGACGTGCGTGGTCACGAGCACCACGCGCAGCTCCGCCGCGGCGAGCATCATCGCCACCTCGACGTCGCCGGCGAGGTGCGCGAGCCATTCGGTGTGACCGGGCCAGGGGAATCCAGCGAGGTGAAGGGCGTGCTTGTGGGCGGGCGCGGTCACGATGCCGTCGACTTCGCCGTCGAGCGCGAGGCGGACGGCGGTCTCGACGGCGTGGCCGGTGATGCGCCCCGCGCGAAGCGTCCGCCCATGGTCCGCCGATTCGCCGCTTCCCGCATTCCACGCGCCGACTGAGATCCGGCGGGCCGCGGGTATCGCGGCGATCTGATCTTCGGCGCCGACCAGCGTGATGTCCGCCGCGATGCCGTCGGCGAGTGCGCGGGCGGTGATCTCCGGACCGATCCCGCGCGGATCGCCCAGCGTCACCGCCAGGCGCGGCATCAGTTCGTCCGGATATCCACGTACGTCGAGGCGCGAAGCCGCTCGACGTACCGCTGCATGGCCATGGTCTCGGCGAGGTGGGTGCGAAGCTGTTCCTGCACGTCGGAGAACGTCGCGGTGCCGGCCGCGCGGCGTTCGGTGACCTTGAGGATCGCGAACTTCACGCGGCCACCGGGACCGGGCAGCGGAAACGGGCCGACCACGGCGCCCGAATCGGCCTGGGAGAGGGTCTGGGTATAGCTGGCCGGCAGCGCCTCCAGCGGGACGCTGATCGCCTCCCGCTCCTCCGCGGGATCGTGGTAGCGCTGCTGCAGCGAATCGAACGACATCCCCGACTTGGCCCAGACGGCCACGCTGTCGGCGCGCACGCGCGCGCTGTCCAGGTTCTCGGGCGTCGTCTCGGGAATGATGAGGATGTGCCGCGCCTGGACTTCAGTCGGCTGGATGCGCTCCACCTGGATCACGTGATAGCCGAAGACGGTCTCGACCGGATTGGAGATCACGCCCGGCTTGAGCGCGAACACCACTTCGTCGAATGGCCGCTCGAACGCGCCGCGCCGCTGCCAGCCGAGATCGCCCCCCTGCACCGCCGAGCTCGAATCCTGCGAGAAGCGGCGCGCAGCGGTGGCGAAGTCTCCGCCGGTCCGGAGCGCGCGGGCGATGGAGTCCGCCACCGTGAACGCCCGCTGCTTCGCCTCGGCCGTCGGCTGCGGCGCGACGACGATCTGCCGGAACGAGATCGCTGCGGGCCGCTGCCCCATTTCGGTCCGGTTCTTCTCGAAGAATTCCCTGAGCTCCCGCTCGGTCGGCGAGACTTCGCGGATGACTTCCATGGCCTTCAGCCGCTCGATCAGCCGCGTACGGAGAAAGCGCCGCCGATGCTGGTCGGCGAGATAGCGCCGGAACTCGTCCGGGGTCTGGAAGCCGGCGTTGGCCAGCTCGCGCCGATAGTCCACTTCGGACGTGAACTGGCCGCGCAGGCTCGCGAGGCGCTGGTCGACCGCCTCGTTGACCTCCTGTTCCGTCACCTTGACCGCCGTGTCGCGCAGCGCCTCCTGCACGAGGATCTCCTCGTCGACCATGTCGGCGAGAATGCGGCGCCGGAGCGCGGCGGAGTCCGCCGCGCTCTCCAGCTTGGGCGCGCCCTGTCCGGAGAGCACCGTGAAGAACTGCTCTTCGACCTGCGAGCCCAGGATCGGCTGGTTGCCGACCACGGCGACGATCCGGTCGACGACCAACGTCGTGTCGCCCTGGAGGGCGAACTCATCGCCCACCTGCGCGACCGCGGGCCGCCCACCCGCCGCGGCGAGCACGGCGAGGAGGACGGCCCGCGAAGTCCGGCGCAGCCGCATTACTGTCCCTGCCCTCCCTGCGGCGGCGCGGCACCGGGCGCGGGCGCGCCTGGATTCGCCGGCACCGGCGCCGGTCCCGGCGACGGCTGGATCCCCGGCTGCTGCTGCATCGCTGCGCCCGTGGTATCGCTCGCCTGCTTCGCCTGCGCGATCTCGAGCCCGCGCATCACCCCGCCCGGATGGACCTCGTACGAAAGATTCTCGCGGAGGACCTGCCCGAGCGTCGCCGGCAGCCGGCGCAGGCGCACCTGCCCGGCCAGCAGGCGGTCGAAGTACGTCTGCACCTTCATCGCGGCGATCTCGCGGCGCTGCTCGACGGAGATCGTCGAATCGCTCACGTCGGCGCCGAGCCCCATCTCGGCGCGCAGCGAGTCGACTTCCGCCTGATACTGCTGGCGCATCCCCTGCCATTCGATCGGCGTGAGGCTGATGCCGGCGGAATCGGCCTGCCGCAGCACGAGGACGTTCTGCGCCACGGTGCGGGTGAAGGTCACGAGCTGCGAGTCGGGGAGCTGGCGGATCTGCATCTGGAACTGGGGAGGAATCTGGTCCACCCAGCGGACGACGTCGCCCAGCGTGAGCTCGCCGTCCCGGTAGGTGGCCACCGTCTTCTTCGAGCTGCGCGCCTTGTCCAGATCCTCGAACGCTTCACGCAGCGCCCCGGCCGCCGACGACTTGATCTCGAGGCGGTTGGTGGTGGCGAGGCTGTCGACGTAGATCGAGTCGAGCTGGCGGACGGCGATCGCCTGCGCCGCCTGGCGGAGCCGGTCCCGGACGTCACCGATGTCCGGCCGCTTGATGAGATGGTACCCGAACGGCGTCTCGACCGGTCCGGCCACCTGCCCCGGGGCGAGCGTCCATCCCGCGCTGTCGAAGGCCGTCACATACTGGCCGCGCGGCGAGGCGGGGAGGTAGCCGTTGTCGCGTGCGCTCTGCGGATCCTTCGACAGGCGGGCGGCAAGCTGGCCGAAGTCGGAGCCGCGATTGATCTGCGCCAGGGCGCTTTCGGCCTGTCGGCGGACGGCGGCGCGCTCTTCCGGCGTCGCGGTCTGGGACGCGGGGAAGAGGATGTGCTGGAACACGCGGACATCATTCCCGCCATAGACGCTGTCCACGTCCGCGTCGGTCAGCGCCGAGCGGCGGGACACGAGCGTGTCGTGCCAGCGCTGCTCCCGCACCTCCGCGATGACCGGCCAGAGCGCCTCGGCCACCGACGCCGAGTCCATCGGGAGCTTGCCTTCGGCCACCGCCTGCGCGAAGAGGGCGTAATCCACCCACATCGCCGTCACGAGATTCGCGGCCTCGCTGTTGAGGCGCACGTTCTTCGGGCCGGCGAGGATCTCGCCCAGCCGCTCGGGGGTGAGCGTCATGCTGCCCGCTTCGGCCGCGGTATCGGCGTGAGCGGAGAACGCGTCGCGGAAGTTCGAGCATCCCGCGGTCGCGAGCGCTCCTACGATGACCAACAGTCGGCGCATGCCATCTCCAGAAAAAGGATCCATCGAATTGCCGAGCCTAGCCCGCGACGGCGCGCAACGCGCGAACCAGCGCGGGAACGATCGCCTCGCCGCCGAGACGCTCCAGCCGGAGCGACAGCGGGACGGTGCGGCGGACGTCCGCGGCGAGCTGCACGTCGTCGAGCGCAGCGGAGAGTGCCGCCATGCGCGGCGCGGTGCCGGCCCGGAAGGTGAGGCGCGCCTCGTTTCCGCGCACGAGAATGTGCTGCAGGCCCAGCGCGGCGCCGAGCACGCGCAGCCGCGTCAGGTCCAGCAGCATCATCGCTTCGTCCGGAAGTGGTCCGAAGCGCTCCCGCAGCTCTTCGCCCAGCCTATCAATGTCGCCGGTCGACTCGGCGCGCGCCAGTCGGCGGTAGAGATCGAGCTTGGCCTCGTCGTCAGCGACATAGGCCTCCGGGAGGTGCGCGGGGCGGTCGAGCACGACGTCCGGCGGCGCCGGCGCGGCCTTGCCCCCCTGGCCGCGCAGCGCCGTGACCGTCTCCTCGAGCCAGCGCATGTACAGGTCGAAGCCGACGGCATGGGCGTGGCCGGACTGCTCGCTGCCGAGCAGATTGCCGGCGCCGCGGAGCTCGAGGTCCTTCATGGCGATCCGGTAGCCGGCGCCGAGCTCGGTGTGATGCTCGAGCACCTTGAGGCGCTCCTCGGCGTCGGCATCCACCATATCGGGAACCAGCAGGTAGCAGTAGGCGCGGCGGTGGCTCCGGCCCACGCGCCCGCGGAGCTGGTAGAGCTGCGCGAGGCCCATCCGGTGCGCGTCGTGCACGACCATCGTGTTGGCGTTCGGCACGTCGAGCCCCGACTCGACGATCATCGTAGTGACGAGGATGTCGACCTCACCCGACACGAACCCCTGCATCACGCGCTCGAGCTCGTCCGCCGGCAGCTGGCCGTGCGCGACACCGATCCTCGCGCGCGGCGCGAGTGAGCGCACCCGCGCCGCGATGGTCTCGATCGTCTCGATCCGGTTGTGGACCAGGAACGCCTGGCCGCCCCGGTCCAGCTCGCGCGCGAACGCCTCCTCGAGGAGGCCGTCGTCCCATGGCTCGACGAACGTGAGGACGGGCGAGCGGTCGCGTGGCGCCGTCTCGATGAGCGTGAGGTCGCGGAGCCCCGCGAGCGAGAGGTGAAGCGTCCGCGGAATCGGCGTCGCAGTCAGCGTGAGCACGTCCACCTGCAGCCGCAGCTCCTTCAGCCGCTCCTTGTGGCGCACGCCGAAGCGGTGCTCCTCGTCCACGACGAGGAGGCCGAGGTCCTTGAACACCACGTCCTTCGACAGCAGCCGGTGGGTGCCGATGATGATGTCGGTCTGCCCGTCCGCCAGCCGCGCGAGCGCCTGCTTCTGCTCCTTCGGCGTGCGGAAGCGGGAGAGCACCTCGACCTTGATCGGGAAATCCGCCAGGCGCTCGCCGAAGGTGCGCCCATGCTGCTCGGCCAGGATGGTGGTCGGCACCAGGACCGCGGCCTGCTTGCCCCCCTGCACCGCCTTGAATGCGGCGCGCACCGCCACCTCGGTCTTCCCGTAGCCGACGTCGCCGACGAGGAGACGATCCATCGGGCGCGGCTGCTCCATGTCCCGCTTGATGCTTTCGGTGGCCGTGCGCTGGTCGGGCGTGTCCTCGTAGAGGAAGCTCGATTCGAGCTCGCGCTGCCAGCGCGTGTCGGGTGGAAAGGGATACCCGGCCGACACGGTCCGGCGGGCGTAGAGGTCGAGCAGCTCGGCCGCCATCTGGCGGATCGCCTGGCGCGTGCGCTCGCGCACCTTCGACCAGCTGGTCCCGCCGAGCTTGTGCAGCTTGGGGGGCGGGCGGTCGCCGTCGTCGCCGGCGGCGCGATAGCGCTCGAGCTGGTCGAGGCGATAGAGCGGCACGTTGAGGCGATCGCCGCCCTCGTACTCGAGGATCGCCACCTCGAGCGTGCTCTCGCCCACCATGATGGTGTCGATGCCGCGGTAGATCCCGATGCCGTGCTCGAGGTGGACGACGTAGTCGCCGAGGGCGAGCGTGCCCGTCGCCATTCCAGGCGCCGCCTCGCGGTAGCGCCGTGCCCGGCGGAGGCGGCGCGCGCGGCGGAAGATCTCGTGGTCGGTGAGCACGCGGAGCGAGGGAAGCACGAAGCCGCCATCCAGCGCGCCGACGGTGAGGTGGGCACCGGCGGAACGGCGCCCGCCGTCCTCGAGCAGCTCCTCCATGCGCTCGAGCTGGCCTTCGTTGTCGCAGAGGATGAGGGTCGGAGGCGATCCGGCGAGCAGCGACCGAAGCCGCGCAAGGTCGCGGTCGATCCGCTCCGGCGGGAAGAAGCCCATCTGCAGGTCGGCGGTCTCGTCGCGGATCGAGAGCCGGGGAAACGCGGCGATCCCCTGCTCCCAGCGCGCCGGCTCCTCGAGAATCTCATCGCGCGCCGGCACGTCCTCCCCCAGCCGCCGCGCCACCTCGAGGTGGTGTGCCGCTTCATTCCACGCCCGCGCGACCTCGTCGAGGTCTGGCCCCGTCGCCTCCTCGATCAGGAGCGCGTCGGGCGGGAGCAGGTCGAGGAGGGTGCGGCGGATGCCGGACGCGGCGGACGCGGCGGACGCGGCGGACGCGGCGGACGCGGCGGACGCGAAAGTACCGGAATTGGGCGGGCGATACCTGTCCGAGTTGTCCGACTCGGCCGCCACAGCGCCCGCCCGGATCGGCAGCACCGTCACCTCGCCCATTTCCTCCTGCGAGCGCTGCGTGGTCAGGTCGAAGGCCCGGAGCGACGAGATCTCGTCGCCCCACCACTCGAGCCGCGCCGGCGCCGCCATCCCGAAGCCGTAGACGTCGAGAATCCCGCCGCGCACGCTGAATTCGGCGACTTCGGTGACCGTGGCCACCCGCGCGTAGCCCATCCGCTCGAGCCGCTGCGCGAGCGCGCCGGGCGAAAGCTCCTCGCCGACCGCGAGGCGCACACGGAGCTGCTCGACCGCTGCAGGCACGAGCGTCCGTTCCGCCGTAGCGCGCGCCGTCGTGACGAGCAGGCGAAGCCGGCCGGAAAGAAGCGCTTCGATCGTCTCGGCGCGCTCGCCGGCGATCTCGTAGTGTGACTCCTCCTCGCCGAGCGATTCGCGCTGGGGATAGAGAGACACCGGAACGCCGGCGAGGAGCGTGAGGTCGGCGAGCCAGCGCTCCGCCTCGCCGGGCGTGGGCGCCACCACGACGAGCATCCGCTGGGGCGCGTGCCGTGCGATCCATGCCGCGACGGCCGCGCCACTCGAGCCGGGGAGACCGCCCAGCCGGAGCAGCGATCCCCGTCGGGGCAGGCGCGCGGCGAGCTCCTGCACCGAGGGTGCGCGGCCCACGGCGTCGAGCACGCGATCGAGACTCACGCGCCCCTCCGCCACCAGCTGGCGAGCAGGACTTCGGCGAGGCCGAAGAGCAGCGCCGCCACGAGAAGCGGACCCCGGAGATCCCCGCGCGCCCCGGAGGAGAAGGTGGCCGCCGCGGCATCGGCGAGCGGGACGACCCGCGCCCCCGGCCAGAGCTCGCGCAGCTGGCGGTCGGGCGCAGGAGCAAGGCGCGATTCGCGCGGATCGACGCCGACGCTGAGCGCGCCGATCGTATCGCGCCCTGCCAGGATGAAGTGGACACCCGGCTCGACGGCCCGGAAGAGCCCGCCGCCATCGACGCGCCAGGTCCGATCCGCGTGGCGGACCTCCGTCGCGAGGTCGGGAAGCGAGGCGGGAATCCCGGGGGTACCGTCGACGAGCGCCACTTCACCTCGCGCGACCCGGTTGAGCAGCCGGTCCATGAACGGCATGAATTCGGCCGATACCGGGAGCGAGGTCCATTCGGGCTCGAGCCGGCTGCCGAGGAGGATCAGCTCCCCGCTCCGCACGATCCAGGGAGATCCACCGGCGGTGGCGAGGACGCCGGTGCGGCCGCTGCCGGTGGTTTCGAGCGCATAGCGTCGCAGGACCCGGTGGGCGCCGAGCAGTGTTCCGCTGTCGCTCGTGACCGGCTCGGCGCGGAGCACGCCGTAGCGCCAGGACGAACCGAGGCGCTCGAGCGATCGGTTGAGCGCGCCCAGCTCCGCGACGTCGGCTGGCGGAAGGATGATCGAGGCGCCGGGACCGGCACGCCCGACCGTCACCTCCGTCCCACGGCCGATCCGACCATTGCTCGCAAGCACATCGCATGCGGCAGCGACGTGGCGGCCCGACGCAGCGCAGTCGGCACGCGCGACCGGCGCAATCCGCACGACCGTCTCGCGGCGATCGTCGAGCCGGAACTCGTCGGCGTCGAGCTCGGCCGTGGCGTTCCACCATCCTGCCGGCGCGCCCGGAATGGCGACGGTGGCCGCGGCGCCCGGGGTCCCCAGCACCTGCCGCGGCGGGCGGTTGCCGAGACGCGCGGACACCGGGACCGACAGGGCCGAATCGCCCGAGAGCGCGATCACGACGCGCCCGCCATCCGACGACCACGGTTGCGGGCCGGTCGCCAGCGAGGCGATCCCGGCATTCGGCGGCGGATCACCCGGCACGCGCGCAGCGATGACCGGGGGGCGGATCGCGGCGGCGGTGAGGCCGCTCGCCTGGAGATCGGACAGCACGAGCACTTCGCCCGGTCGCGGCTCGCTCGCGAGCACCTCGCCCGCCAGCGTCACCGCCGCGCCGAGGTCGAGCCGTGTGGGAGAAGGCCGCACACTGTCCACGATCGCGGCGAGCGTCGCCGCGTCGCCGCGGCGGGGAACGCCGTCGGCCGTGATGAGCCAGAGCGCATCCTCGGCACTCGATCTCGCGAGCGCGCCGCGCGCGGCATTCCGCAGCTGCGCGAGGCGGGGCGTCCCGTCCGTCACGGCCGCGCTGCTCGCACTGTTGTCGAGCACGATGACGAGTGCGCTCGGGGCGTGACCCGGCACGCCCGACAGCCGGACCGTGGGCCCCGCGGCGGCGAGGACGATCGCGATGATCAGGAGCGTCCTCAGAATCAGGAGCAGCCAGTTCTGCAGCTTGAGGCGCTTCTGGTGTTCCTGGGTCGTGGTCAGCAGGTAGCGGACCGCCGGAAAGACGATCGTGGGCGGCTGTCGCCGCGCGATCAGATGCAGGAGGATCGGAATGCCGGCGGCGACGAGGCCCGCCAGGACCCACGGATGGAGGAACGAGATCATCTGCCCCGGCCGGGAATCGCCAGGGCTTCGCGCAGCACGTCCCCGAACGGTGTGTTCGTGAGAACGCGGTGGTAGGCCATGCCCTGTCGCCGGCAGGCGGCGCGCCATTCCGCGACGACGCCGCTCACCGTCTGCTCATAGGCGGCCGCCCAGTCCCGCGGCCTCAGCACGACGGCGGCGCGCGTTTCGGGATCCTCGAAGCGCGCCTCGGACGGCCCGCTCAGCGTCGCCTCCGCGGGGTCCATGATATGGAGGACCAGCACCTGATGTCCGCGATGACGGAGAAAGCGGAGCGCGGTCAGGGCGAGCTCGCGATCGAGGAGGAGATCGGAGACGAACACGACGAGGCCCCGCCGCCGGAGCTGGTCCACCACCCGCCTGAGCGCAGGCTCGGCGGCGGTTCCCGACCCGGCCTGCACGGCGCCGAGCTGCTGGAGCAGCAGGTGCCAGTGGCTGTTCCGCGCGCGGGGCGGCGTCACGCTCCGGACCTCGTCGTCGAACGTGATGAGGCCGGTGGCATCGCGCTGGCGCACGAGCACCAGCGAAAGAGCAGCCACAAGCCGCTTCGCGTACTCGAGCTTGGAGAGCAGCGTGGCGGGGTCGCCGGTCCAGGCCATCGAACGCGAGGCGTCGAGGACCACCATAGCCCGGAGGTTGGTCTCCTCCTCGAACTGCTTGACGTAGAGCCGATCGTTTCGCCCGAGTATCTTCCAGTCGACGTAGCGAAGCTCGTCTCCCGGCTGATACATCCGATGTTCGGCGAATTCGACCGAAAACCCGCGGCGGGGGGAGCGGTGGAGCCCCGTGAGGAAGCCCTCGACGACGCCACGGGTCGTGACTTCGAGACCGCCGAGACGCGACACTTCGTAGGGATCGAGGAGATCGAGCCGGGCGCGGTCTCTGGGTGCGGAAACGGATGGCATCGGGGCCGCAACGTATCCGGTGAGCGCGGGGGAAGTCAACGCAGCCGGATGCGTCTACCTCCGGGGACGGGCGCGCGGGCAAGGCGCGGCCTCGAATTTCCTAAGCCGTTCGGCCGAAAGACGTTGAAGAAGGCCGCCCGCATGGCACACGCCGTGCGGGACTGGCCTTGGTCAGTTACGTCATCGCCTGTTCGGAGGTTTCATGTCTCGTATCACCTCGCTCCTCGTCCTCGGTGGGCTTCTGGCTGCGCCGCTGGCCGCCGGGGCTGCTCAGGACCGGGCCCGACCGGCTCAGCGGGAAACGCCCCGGCGGGAGGCGCCGCCGCCCGACCGGCCGCGCGCGGAGCCGCGGCGGGAGGAGGCCCGACCCCAGCGGCAGGAGCGAGCCGAGCCGCGCCGGGAGGAGCCCGTGGAGCGTCGCGACGTGGCACCGCCGCGGAGCACCGGAGAGCCCGAGCTTCGGCGCCGCAAGGCGGACAAGCCGGATTGAAACCAGGCCGTTCAGGGCTCCGTACCTTGGACGGCGGGCGGTCGGGCAGCCGGGCTTCAACACTACCCCAACACAGTCAGGATCGATGACCATCACCAGAGCGTTCGGAACCTTGGCGGTGCTGTCCCTCGCGGCGGCCCCGCTCGCTGCCCAGATGCAGAACGGCTCGGCCGCGGTGACGCGCGCCGCGGGTACAATCACCGAGGCCGACGTAGCCCGCCGGGTCCACATCATCGCGCACGACTCGATGGGCGGCCGGGACACCCCGAGCCGGGGGCTCGAGCTCACCGCCCAGTACATCGCCGATGAGTTCAAGCGGCTCGGCCTCAAGCCGGGCGGCGAGAACGGGACCTACTTCCAGCGCTACCCGATCACGTCGTCGCAGCTCGACGTCGCCGCATCCCACATCGGATTCATGTACGGCGGAAAGCACGTCCACGCGGAGTTCGCGAAGGACGCGCGGCGCAACGGGGGTCCGGTTCCCGCGGCCGGGACGGGCGGCCCGGCCGTCCTGATCGCGGGGCCGCTCGATGCGAAGGCCCTCGACACCGCCGCCCTCCGGGACAAGGTGGTGCTCTGGGTGGTGGACATGACCAAGCCGATGCCGGCGGGGTCGAGCACGCTCGGTCCGGCGCTGATCGCCGCAGGTGCCAAGGCCATCATCGTCGTCTCCAACCGCGACTCGACGGCGTTCGCACAGCGACTCGCCGGCCAGTCCCGCCCGGTCACGACCCTCGGTGGCGCCGCAAGTGGGCCGATCACCGTGCCGTTCGTCGAAGTCCATGAGCGCGTGCTCACCGACATGTTCACGACCGCCGGCACCAGCGCGGCGGAAGCGCGCGCCAGCACCACGCCGCTGGTCCGGGCGCTCGAGGGCGTCCGTGTCATGGTGGACATGAAGGAAACGCGGAAGGAAGCATCGGCGCCGAACACGATCGGCATCCTCGAGGGCACCGACCCGACGCTGAAGAACGAGTACATGGTCTATTCGGCGCACATGGATCACGACGGGATCCGCACGCCGCGGGCCGGCACCACCGACAGCATCTGGAACGGCGCCGACGACGATGCCTCCGGCACCGTCGGCATCGTCGAGCTCGCCGAGGCGTTCGCGCAGCAGGGCGCGCGCCCCAAGCGGTCCATCATCTTCATGACGGTGAGTGGTGAGGAGAAGGGCCTCTGGGGGAGCCGCTGGTTCAGCGACCACCCGACGGTGCCCATCACGAGCATCGTGGCGAACTTCAACCTCGACATGATCGGCCGTAATTCCGGCAAGTCGAAGGGCGATGTGAAGCAGTGGAGCGACACGATCGTCGTGATCGGCAAGGAGCACTCGGACCTCGGCGCCACGCTCAATCGCGTGAATGCCGCACATCCCGAGCTCCGGATGAACGCCATCGACGACATCTGGCCGGAGGAGCAGTTCTACCGCCGCTCGGACCACTACAACTTCGCCCGGAAGGGCGTGCCGATCCTGTTCTTCTTCAACGGCACGCACGACGACTACCACGAGCCGAGCGACACGCCCGACAAGATCGATGCGGAGAAGGAGTCCCGGATCCTCCAGCTCCTCTACTTCCTCGGCCAGGAAGTCGGCAACGCCGCCGAGCGGCCGCAATGGAAGCCGGAGAGCTACAAGGAGATCGTGGAGCCGCCGACTTCGTAGTCGGACGGTCGGACACTCGACGGTGCGAAACCTGAGCGGCGCTCCTTACGGGGGCGCCGTTCACTTATCCGTCCGACCTTCCGACCGTCCGACCGTCCGACCATTTTCCATCCATGCCCGAATCCACCCTCCCCGACTTCAACGCCTTCCGCTCCCGGATGAACGACGTCATTCTGGGTGCCGGGAATCTCACGATCAACCGATTCTTCGCGCTCGACGGCCGCGCCTACGAGGCGGGGGCGCTCGGGACCCGGACGAAGGAGATGCTGGGGCTCGTGTCGTCGCTGGTGCTGCGGTGCGACGACTGCATCACCTATCACGTCGTCCGGTGCCATGAGGAAGGCGTCACCCGCGAGGAGTTCCTCGAGATCTTCTCGGTCGGACTCGTCGTCGGCGGCAGCATCGTGATTCCGCACCTCCGCCGCGCCATGGCGCGGCTCGAGGAGCTGGAGGGCACGCCCGCCTAGCGGCGGCCGACCGTCAGCAGGACCCCTCCAAGCACCATCGCCCCACCGAGGACCTGGACGAGGCCGGGCCGCTCCCCCAGCAGGAGCGCGGCCGCGGCGGTCGCGACGATCGGCGTCAGGCAGGCGAAGATCGCGGTCCGGTTGGTGCCGACCTGCCGCACGCTCCGGTTCCAGAGGATGTACGCGACGACCAGCGAGAGAGCGCTCGAATAGACGAGCCCCGTCCACCCGAGCCAGGTGACCCGGCTCCAGTCCATCGTGAGGAGCTGCGGGGCGCCCGCCACGAGCAGCAGCGGGGTCCCGAGGATGAGGGTCCAGGCCGTGATCGCGAGGGGCGAGAGCGGCGTGTGGAGGCGCCGGACACCGAGCGTGAACGTCGCCCAGCAGAGCACGGCTCCGAGCGACAGCAGGTCGCCGCCGAGCGTCGCGGCGGAGAACCGGACGCCCTGGTGCACGATCACGAGCACCACGCCGAGAAACGCGACCAGGAGCGCGGTGCGGGAGCGGCGATCGAGGTGCTCCGTGCGCGAGAGCGCGCCGAGTCCGGCGACCATCACCGGCATGCTGGCGAGGACGAGCGCGCTGTTGGTGGCCGTGGTTCGCGCCAGGCCGGAAATGAACATCAGCTGGTATCCGGTATTTCCGATCAGCCCGAGCAGGGCGAGGCGCCGGAGCGACCCGGGCGGGAGCACGAGCGGACCCTCCATCCACCGGAGCGCCATCGCGAGCAGCACCGCCGCCAGGGCGAAGCGGATCGCCGTGAAGGCGAGGGGCGGAAACTGCCCCAGCGCCCATTTCGAGACGCTGAAGTTGAAGCCCCACACGAGCACGACGACGAGCAGCCCGGCCACCGCCGACACCGGCGGTCTCGGTGGCGGCGCTGCGTTTCCGGGCGGCAGGATGGGCGCGGACATCGGGAGAGGAACATAGCCCGTTATATTCCCGCGCATGTCCCAGTCCCGCATCCGCAACTTCTGCATCGTCGCGCACATCGACCATGGCAAGTCCACGCTCGCCGACCGCCTGATCGAGGCGACCGGGGCGGTCGCGAAGCGCGACATGCGCGAGCAGCTCCTCGACACGATGGACCTCGAGCGGGAGCGCGGGATCACGATCAAGCTGAACGCCGTCCGCATGAATTACGTGGCGGCGGACGGAATCGAGTACGAGCTCAACCTGATCGATACGCCGGGGCACGTGGACTTCACGTACGAGGTCTCGCGCTCGCTCGCCGCGTGCGAGGGCGCGATCCTCGTAGTGGACGCCTCCCAGGGCATCCAGGCGCAGACGCTCTCGAACCTCTTCCTCGCGCTCGACGCGGGGCTCGAGATCATCCCCGTGCTCAACAAGATCGACCTCCCCGGCGCCGAGCCCGAGCGACGCGCGAAGGAGATCATGGACCTCATCGGCTCCCGCCGGGAGGAGATCCTGTCGGTCTCGGCGAAGGAAGGCACCGGCGTCCCTGCCCTCCTCGAGCGGATCGTCGAGAAGGTCCCGCCCCCGCGGGGCCGGCGCGAGGCGCCGCTCCGCGCGCTCATCTTCGACTCGTACTTCGACCGGTACCGCGGCGCCATCCCGAGCATCCGCGTGGTGGACGGCGCGATCCGCCCCGGGATGAAGATCGCGTTCGGCGCGCATCCCGGGGACGTCTATCCGGTGGACGAGGTCGGCTATCTCCAGCTCGGCCAGCGCCGCGCGGACCAGCTCGAGGCGGGCGAGGTCGGCTACGTCGTCGCGAGCCTCAGGGAAGTTCGCGACGCGCGGGTGGGCGACACGATCCTCGATGCGGCGAATCCCGCCACCGAGCTCCTGCCCGGCTATCGCGACGTCAAGTCGATGGTCTTCGCCGGCGTGTACCCGACCGACTCCGACCAGTACGAAGGGCTGCGCGACGCGCTCGAGAAGCTCGTGCTCAACGACGCGAGCCTGCACTACGAGCCCGAATCGTCCACCGCGCTCGGCTTCGGCTTCCGCTGCGGGTTCCTCGGCCTGCTCCATCTCGAAATCGTGCAGGAGCGCCTCGAGCGGGAATTCAACCTCGACCTCATCACCACCGTTCCGACCGTCGAGTACCACGTCTACCGCACCGACGGGACGATGCTGCTCCTCGAGAACCCGACCGCGCTCCCCGATCCGGCGGAGATCAGCCGCATCGAGGAGCCGTACGTCAAGGCGCGGATCATGGCCCCGGCCGAATACATCGGCGGGATCATGAAGCTGGGACAGGAGCGCCGCGGTGTGTACAACGGGATGCACTACATCGACACCTCCCGCGTCGAGTTCGACTTCGAGTTCCCGCTCGGCGAGATCGTCCTCGACTTCTACGACCGGCTCAAGTCCATCTCGAAGGGCTATGCGTCGCTCGACTACGAGCTGAGCGGGTTCCGCGAGTCGGACCTGGTCAAGCTCGACATGCTGATCAACGGGGACCCCATCGACGCGTTCAGCGTCATCATCCACCGCGACAAGGCGTACGAGTGGGGCCGGAAGGTGGCGGAGAAGCTGAAGGAGCTGATTCCCCGGCAGCTCTTCGCGGTGGCGATCCAGGCGGCGGTGGGACAGAAGATCATCGCGCGGGAGACCATCAGCGCGTTCCGGAAGGACGTGCTCGCCAAGTGCTACGGCGGCGACATCACGCGGAAGCGCAAGCTTCTCGAGAAGCAGAAGGAAGGCA
>JAICNA010000199.1 GCA_025928955.1 Gemmatimonadales bacterium
CCTTCGGATCGAGGAGCGACGGCGTGCGGCGCTCGAGCCGGGAGACGAGGCTGCTCGACACGAAGAACGCGAGGAGGGCGGCACCACCGGCCCATCCGGCGGAGAGAAGGATCGCGGTACCGACGGCGGTTGCGGCGAGCGCGCCTTTCGGCGTGAGCGTCCGGAGCGCGGCGGCAGCCGTGGCGACGGCGCCGGCCAGGAGCAGCGCCGCCGGAAGGCCGGGGGGCGGAACAGTCAGGGTGCCTGGCGGCGCAGGGCGTCGAGAACGCGCTGGCGGAGCGCGTCCGGGCAGCGGATGCTCGCGGCGCGCGTGCCCAGCATCTGGAGAAAGTTGCGCTCGAAGCTCGCGTGGCGGAAACAGGGCGCGCAGCGCTCGATGTGCTCCTCGATGAGCGGCCCGAGGCCCGGCGTCTCCTCGCGCTGGAGGTAGTCCTGCAGCTCGGCGAGCGCTCGATCGCAGTCGATGCCCTCGGTCATCGGTCCTCCCGGGGAGAGATGTAGCCCATCGCGACGGCATGATCGTAGAGCTCGCGCTGCAGCAGGCGCCGCGCGCGGAACAGGCGCGACTTGAGCGTGCCCAGCGGGATGTCCAGCGCAGCGGCGATCTCGGCGTACCCCAGGCCTTCCATGTCGCTCAGCACGAGCACCTCGCGGAACTCGGCGGGGAGCGCATCGACGGCGGCGAGGACGCGCGCGTCCACGATGCGCGAGAAGAAGGTGCCCTCCGGGTCCGAATCGGCGACGGCGTCGTAGATGGCGTGCGGCGAGGCGCCGTCGAGCTCGAGCATCGCCGGCTCGCGCTTCCGGCGCCGGTAATCGTTGATGAAGGTGTTGCGCAGGATGGTCACGAGCCAGGCGCGCGCGTTGCTCCCGGGCAGGAAGCCTCCCCAGCCGCGGAGGGCGCGCAGCATCGTGTCCTGCACGAGGTCCTGCGCGGCCGCATCCTCGCCGGTCAGGCGGAGCGCCACCCGGTAGAGGGTGTCGAGGTGGGGCAGGGCCTCGCGTTCGAAGCTCGTCGGAGCGGCTGCCGGATGGGCCATCCCTCAGAATGACCTGCGCCGCGGGCCGGCACAAGCGAGCCCCTACCCCGTCCCCCGGGGCCCGGCTAGATTCGCGCCTCCACCGAGCCGTCCGGAGCTTTCCTGTCTCCTCGTCATCCGGCGGGTCCGGCGGCGGCCATCGCCGCCATCGTCCCGCTCAGTCTTCTCGAAGCCATCCGCAGTCTCGACGCGCCGGTCGAGGACGGGCTCGACGAGCTCTCTCCCGAGATCGTCTCGAAGCGCCTCGGGCTCAGCTCGACGGTGGCCGCGCAGATCGCGCGGTATCGCGCCCTGGTGGAGCGGGACAGCAGCGTTCCCCGCGATGAGGCGGTGTCGGTATTCCGGCTCGTCGGCCGGCGGCAGGATGCCGCGCTCGTCTTCGCCGACGCGGGACGCCGGGCAGCGAGGTATGCCGCGCGGCGCGTCGCGACGGAGGCGCTCGCCCGCGTGTCGCCGAACGTGCTGGGCCGGCGGCTCGCGGCCCGTGCGGCGCGGCGAGGGGCGCGCGAGGTGTTCGATGCCGAGCTGGGGTTCACGGGGGGGCTCGGAACGGCGAGCATCGGGGACCCGGTCGCCGTCGCCGCCTGGCCGGGCGGCGAGGCGTGCGCCTTTCATGGCGCAGCGTTCGCCGAGCTGCTCCGGCTTCTGACCGGATTCGAGGGCGTGATGCGTCACGAGGAATGCCGGGCGCAAGGCGCTGCCGCATGTGTCTGGCACGCCGTGCCGGCGGGAGACTACGAATGATCGATCGCGACGCGCTGCGGGCTGGACTCGAGTCGGCGGGCGCCGACGGCTGGCTCCTCTTCGATTTTCACGGACTGAACCCGGTGGCGGGCCGGGTGCTCGGTCTCACCGGCATGGGCACGCGCCGCCTCTTCGCGCTCTTTCCGAAGGAGGGGGAGCCGGTCGCCGTGGCCCACCGGATCGAGCTGCAGGCGTTCGAGAAGTTCCCCGGCACCGTGCTGCCCTATTCGCGGTGGGAAGAGCTGCACGAGGCGCTCCGCTCGATCGTCGCCGGCCGGACGCTCGCCATGGAGATCTCGCCCGACGATGCCGTGCCCTACTTGGATCGCGTCCCCTACGGGGTGGTCGAACTGCTGACCCGGCTCGGGGCGCGGATCGTCCCGTCGGGTCAGCTCGTGACCACCTTCGCGGCGCGGTGGAGCGCCGAGGAAGCCGAGGGGCACCGGGCGCACGCCGAGACGCTGGCGGAGATCGCGCGGGCGGCCCTCGCCCTGGCGGTGCGCGAAGGGGGGACCGGCCTCACCGAGACGGCGCTGCAGCGGCGCGTCGTGGACGCGATCCACGCCCGCGGCCTCGTGTTCGACCACCCGCCGATCGTCGCGTTCGGCGCCAACGCCGCCAACCCGCACTACGAGCCGGGCGCGGGTGCCGACGCCCAGCTCGAGCCGAACCAGGTCGTCCTGCTCGACCTCTGGGCCGGGAGGGCGCTGGGGACGGTGTTCGCGGACCAGACCTGGATGGGCTTTTCGGGGGAGCATCCGCCGGACCGCGTCCTTCGCGTATGGGACACGGTGCGGGCGGCGCGCGAGGCCGCCTGCCGCCACATCCAGGAGCGGGTGCGGGTCGGGGAGCCGGTGGCCGGCTTCGAAGGGGACCGAGCGGCGCGCGGCGTCATCGAGGCGGCGGGATTCGGTGCGTACTTCGTGCACCGGACGGGCCATTCGATCGACCGGGACCTGCACGGCTCGGGGCCGCATCTCGACGACTACGAGACCCACGACGAGCGCCAGCTGGTTCCGGGCGTCGGGTTCTCGGTGGAGCCCGGGATCTATCTCCCCGGGGAGTTCGGGATGCGGAGCGAGGTCAACATGTACTGGGGGGAGGCGGGACCGGTGGTCACGCCGGCGGAGCCGCAGACCGCGCTCATCACGCCCCTTTCCAAAGCTTCCGGGGGCCATTAGAGTATCGGACTCGTCACCTCACAGGCGAACGAACGGCCGCGCCGCCCACGGGCGCGGACAGGGAATCGGCCGACCGGGCCGCTGTTTCAAGAGGCAACCACAGAGGTTTCAGGGAGTTACGCGTAACCGTCCGAAGATTGGACGGTGTGTAACTTTTGCTTGACACTTTTTTTCTCGGGACCCATATTAGGCGACCGGCCATCTGGCCGGCACTTCCTAAAGGTTCAACGTCTCAGTCGTTGATTCTCCTCAAACCGACGTTCCAGCAGCCGTATCCCGTAGGGAGGGCCTCGTGCCCGCACGGGGGCGTTGAGCCCCCGCTCCAAGTCGGCAGTATCAGCAGGTTCACGCCTTTGGAGGATGTTTCCATGAAGCAAAGCTGTGTCAGCGCCTTCGCTCGCGGTGCGCGTCGATTCGCGCTCGCGGCAGTCGCGCTGGGCTTCGGAGCGTCACCGCTCCTCGCCCAGTCGACTGGTAAGATCGAGGGCATGGTCCGCGACCAGGCGGGTGCGCCGATCGCCAATGCCCAGGTGGTCATCGTCGGGACCGCGTTCAGCGCCCTGACGAACCCCCAGGGGTATTACTTCATCAACAACGTTCCGTCCGGCACCGTCATCATGCGGGCCGCCTTCATCGGCTATCGCGCAGTGCGTGCCGAGGGCATCCGCGTGCTGGCCGGCCAGACCATCACGCAGGACTTCGCGCTGCAGGCGACCACGGTCGAGGTGCAGGAGATCGCGGTGCAGTCCACGCAGCCGCTGGTTCCGCGTGACGAAGTCACGTCGAAGCAGCGCGTCGATGGCAGCTTCACCGACAAGCTGCCGGTGGACCGCATCGCGCAGGTCCTGACGCTCCAGCCGGGCGTCGTGGCCAGCACGAGCGGCCTCACGCTGTCGATCCGCGGCGGCCGCACCGACGAAGCCGCCACGTACGTGGACGGCGTGCCGGTGAGCCCGGGCAACCGCGGCGCCGGCAACAGCGGCGGCAACCAGATCGGCATCGCCACCAACTCGTTCGAAGAGGCCTCCGTCACGACGGGCGCCAGTTCGGCCGAGTTCGGCAATGCCCAGTCGGGCATCATCAACATCGCCACGCGGAGCGGGTCGTCCACGGGGTACAGCGGCAACATCGGGTGGGAAACCGACGAGCCGTTCCCGAGCACGAGCAGCCTCGGGTTCAACCGGGTGCAGGCGAGCTTCGGCGGGCCGCTCATGGGCGGCCTCACGTTCTTCCTGTCCGGCGCCCTCGAGGGCCAGCGCTACAGCGACGGCGGCCGCAACGGCCAGCTGTACCCGACGTTCGTCCACGCGGGCGTCGACACGACGGTGGCAGTTGCCACCGACGTCGGCGACCCGACCTCGGACACCACGTACGTCGACGTCTACAACCTCGCGGTGGCCCGCGGCGACTGCGATCGCTTCGCGAGCAGCGTCAATGCCGAGATCGCCGACAACTTCGGCGCCGACTGCGCCGGGTCGCGGAATCCCCGCGCGGCGTCCTCGGTCTACCAGCTGCAGGGCAAGCTCAACTACTCGTACGGCACGGGCTCGCGCATGGCGCTCCTCGTGCTGGCGAGCCAGGGCCAGTCGCGCGGCGGCATCACGTTCAACTCGAATCCGAGCAACA
>JAICNA010000097.1 GCA_025928955.1 Gemmatimonadales bacterium
CGAGATCGTCTCCCTGGATGTTCAGGGCGACGTCGGACCCGGCCGTCGAGGTCCGGAGCCCGCGGATGCGTGGCGGGCGGACGAAGACCCGCGCGCCGGCGAAGCCGCGCTCATCGATGCGCGCCTGCAGCGACCGCACCCACTCGTCGGCACTCATCCCGCGCTCGGAAACGGGCGCGAGCCGGATATCCATCGATCCGCGGCCGGAGCGTGCCGCGGTGGCCCCGCCGAAGAGGAATCCGCCCGCCGTCACGAAGACGTTCTGCACGTGCGGCATCTCCGCGACCATCGCCTCGAGCTCGCGGGCGATCGCGTTCGTCTGTTCCGGCGTGCCCCCGGGCGGGAGAGATATCGAGACGCCGACGCCGCCGTCGTCCACCTGGGGGAGGAACTCGGTCGGCAGGCCCCGCGTGAGCAGAATGGCGGCGGCGAGGGCGGCGAGCGAGGCAGCCACCACCACCCAGCGGTGGCGCAGCGTGCGACGGACGGCGGTCCGATACCTGTTCCTGAGCCGCGCGACCCCGTGGTCGAATGCGACGAGCGGGCGGAGCCGGTCGAGGCCGCTGGTGCGCGCCACCTTGCCGAGCTGCGCCGCCAGCATCGGAACGAGCGTGAGCGCCACGCCGAGCGAGACGGCGATGGCGAACGACACGGTCAGGACCAGCTCGGTGAAGAGGAGCGCCGCGAGCCCGCTCACCAGGAGGAACGGCAGCACGGCGGCGAGGTTGGTCGTGGTGGACGCCACGACGGCGCTCGCCACCTCCGCGGCCCCGGCGTGGGCCGCGTCCACCGGATCGGGGGTGTCCTCCTCCCGCTTCCGGAAGATGTTCTCGAGCATGACGATCGAGTTGTCGAGGAGGAGGCCGACCCCGAGCGCGAGCCCGCCGAGGGACATGATGTTGAGGGTGAGGTCGGCGAGGCCCATTAGCACGAACGTCGCGAGCACGGCGAGCGGGATCGCGATGCCGATGATGAACGTCTTCCGGAGCGACTGCAGGAAGAGCAGCACGACGACCATGGCGAGGAAAGCGCCGAAGAGCGCCGCATCCCGGACCGAGTTCACCGAGTTGCGGATGAAGTCGGCCTGATTCTGGATGATGCGGTACTCGAGGTCGGCGGGCACGTAGTTCGTGGCCCGGAGCGACGCGAGCTTGGCGTCGATGCCCTCGGCCACGGTGACCGTGTTCGCATCCGGCTGCTTCCGGAGCGAGACCTTGACCGCCGGAACGCCGTTGAGGCGGGCCCAGAGCCGCTGTTCCTGGTGGGTGTCGGCGATCGCCGCGATTTCGGAGAGCGGAACGCGCCGTCCGCCGCCGACGTCGAGGAGCACCGCCCGGATGTCGTCCACCGTCCGGAACTTCCCCTCCGTCTTGCCGACGAGCTCCCGCTCGAGCGACCCCACGCGTCCTGCCGCGACGTCCTGATTGGCGGCGCGAAGTGCGGTGATCACCTGCGAGACGGTGATGCCGTAGGACTGCATCCGCTCCTGGTCGAGCACGACCTCGATCTCGCGGATGAGGCCGCCCGATACGTCCACCGACCCGACACCCTCGACCGTGAGGAGCTGGGGCCGGAGCCGGTCCTCGATCCACGTGCGGAGCGAGACGAGGTCGCGCGCCTCGGAGGAGAACGCCACTTCGTACACCGGGATCTGCGACGGATCGGACTTGCGGATGGTCGGCGGCTCGATCTCCTCCGGCAGCTGCGAGCGGGCGCGGTTGAGCGCCGTGGAGGCATCCTGAAGCGCGAAATCGATGTCGGTCCCGTACCGGAAGTCGAGATTGACGCCGACTCGCCCTTCCTGGATCTCGGTTTCCAGCCGCGTGAGGTTTTCGGTCGTGGCCAGCGCGGCCTCGAGCGGCTTGGCCACCGTCTCTTCGAGCACGCCGGGCTCGACGCCGGGGTTGTTGACGCTGACCCGCACCTGCGGGTAGATGATCCGCGGAAGCAGGTCGAGCGGCAGCTGGCCGACGAACACGGTGCCGAGCACGAGAATCACGGCCGTCAGCATGACGGTGCCGATGGGACGGCGGATCGCCCAGCTCGCGATCCCGCCGCGGCGGCGCGGCGCTCCGGGGCCGTGGATCTGGCTCATCGTGAGTCTCCCGGTGCCGGTGCCGCCGGTGCCGCCGGCGCTGCACGGCCGCCGGCGGATGTACGCGCCGCCTCCGGGGCGTCCAGCGCCGGGGCATCGACGATGCGCACCTGCGCTCCGTCACGCAGGGTGGTGGCACCGGCCACGGCAACCGTGTCACCGGCAGCGAGGCCTCGCGTGATCTCGACGCGGCCTTGATAGATGCCGCCCCGCTCGACCGGCCGCCGGGCGGCGCGGCCCTGGCGGATGAGGAACGCGGCGCTCCCACCGGCGTCGTCCACGAGCGCGCCGGCGGGAACCATGAGCACGCCGGTTCGCGGATCCAGCTCGAAGGTGACGCGCGCGAGGAAGCCGGGGCGCGCCTCCCGTGCGGCAGCTCCGGTGAGGACCACCTCGACCGGTACGAGCCGAGTCGTCGGGTCCCCGGCAGGGAAGATGCGGCGGATACGGCCCGGAAGGCTTCTCCCCGGCAGGGCGTCGAGCGTGAGGGCGACGACATCGCCTTCGTCCAGGGCGGTGACGTCGAGCTCCGAGATCGGGAGGCGGACCACGAGCGACGACACGTCTCCGATCCTAAAGAGCTCGGTCTGGGCCCCGACGATGTTTCCCATTTCGACGGTCTTGCTGAGCACGACCCCGGCGATCGGGGCGCGTACGGTCGCATAGCCGATCCGGGTCCGGAGCTGGTCCCGCGTGGCGCGCGCTGCTGCGTCGGCAGCGACGTCCCGCTCGTACTCCGCGACCGTGATGATCTCCTCGTCCCGCAGGCGCTCGGCGCGTTCCCTGGCCCGCGATGCGACCTCGAGATTCGCCTCGGCGCTGGCCAGCTGCGCCTCGAGCTCGCGGCTGTCGATCCGGGCGAGGAGCGTACCCTGCCGGACCGCGTCTCCCTCTTCGACCGCCACCTGGCGGACCGCGCCGGCCAGCTGGCTGTTGATGGTCACCGTCCGGATCGGCTCGATCGTGCCGGTGGCGGTGACGGTCCGGGCGGCGCTTCCGAGCTCTGCGACCGCGATCTCCACCGGGATCGGCCGCGCCTCCGAGCCGGGTGGGCCGGCCTGTGCCGGAGCCCCCGCATCGGTCCCCCCGCACGCGCCGGTGAGGCCGAGCGCGAGAAGAGAGGCGAGCATGCGCAAAGGTGGTAACGACTGGGGGTCGTGGGCTCGGGTCGGCATTGCACTCCGGATGGGCGGCTTGAAGATCCTGATCATCCTATCGTTACGCTCCAGCGGGCACGATCGTTGAAGCGGCGGAGGAATATGCCAGGAGGGCCTTCGCTCTCGACATCCCCCGGCGTTCCGGCCACTTTCCGTAGCATGGTCCACTCCCCCCCGGCCCGTCGGCCTTGAGGTCCACCATCCGAAGCCGCCTCGGGCTCGCCTTCCTGATCACCTTCGTGGTGTTCCTCACGTTGGTCGTCTACGCGTATCGGCGCACCGAGCAGGTTCAGGTCCAGGGCCGGAGCGCGGAAGCATCGCATGCGCTGCTGGTGGAGCTCGAGCGCACGCTCTCCACACTGCAGGAGGCGCGGGCGAGCCAGCGGCGATTCCTCCTGACCGGCGATGCGTCGGCGCTGCGTAGCCTGAATCGGGCGCGCGGCCTCCTGGCGACCCACTCGGAGCGGCTGCGCGAGCTCGGAATCCAGACCACCGGCATCGATTCGCTCGTCGCGCAGGAATTCGCGGCGATGGACTCGGCCGTCACGCTGTACCAGCGCGGCGGCGCCGAGGCCGGGCGCGCCGCCGCCGCCCGCGGTGATGATCGCGCGGTCACCGATCGGCTGCGGGCCCTGGTCAGCATCGCGACGGCGGAGCGGGCCGCGATCGCCGAAGCGGAAGGCCGTCAGGCGTCGGCGCGGTCGCTCGACGTGGTGCTCGCGATCACCGCGCTCTCGCTCATCGGCCTCGCGATCCATGGCGCGCTGGGACTCGCGCTCCTGCGGTACGTCAACGAGCGCGCCCGCGTCGAGGCCGCGTTCCAGACGCAACGCGTGAATCTCGACGAGCGGATCCGCGAGCGCACGGCGGAGCTCGAGCGGGAGCGGGCCAGGGCCGAGGCGGAGGCCGAGCGGGCGCGGTCCGCCCTGGCCGAGCGGATGAGCGCGGAGAGCGCCCGCGCGCTTTCCGAGATCCAGTACCGCACGCTCGTCGAGCAGGTCCAGGACTACGCGATCTTCCGGATCGATCGCGAGGGGCGGCCGCAGAGCTGGAACGAGGGCGTGGGCCGCGTGCTCGGATACAGCGAGTCCGAATTCCTCGGGAGCGATGTCGGTCTCATCTTCACCGAGCGCGATCGCGCCGCCGGCGTGCCGCGCCGCGAGCTCGAGGTGGCGGCGACGCGCGGGGTGGCCGCGAACGATCGCTGGATGCGGCGGAAGGACGGCACCCACTTCTACGCGGCCGGCACGACGACCGCCCTGCACGACGAGACCGGCAAGCACATCGGTTTCACGAAGGTCATGCGGGACCAGACCGCCTGGAAGGAGACCGAGGAAGCGCTCCGGCGCAGCGAGACGCGCTACCGCCTCGTGGCCCGCGCGTCACGCGAGGCCATCTGGGACTGGAACCTGATCAGCGACCAGATCGAGTGGAACGAAGGGATCGAGCACCTCTTCGGATACCGGCTCGACGAGGTGCCGTCCGACGTCGAGTGGTGGCACGAGCGGGTGCACCCCGATGATCGCAGCCGCGTCGTGACCGGCCTGCGCAACGCGATCGAGAGCGGCGCGGAGTTCTGGACCGAGGAATACCGGTTCCGCCGCGCGGACGGGACCTATTCGATCGTCACCGACCGGGGCGTCGTGGCCCGCGACCAGCGGGGGCAGGGATATCGGATGCTCGGCACGATGGCCGATTTCACCGAGCGGCGGAAGGCGGAGGAAAAGCTGGCGCAGGCCCAGCGGATCGAGGCGGTCGGGCGGCTGGCGGGCGGAATCGCCCACGACCTGAACAACATGCTCACGACGATCGTCGGCTACAGCATGTTCCTCGAGCAGAGCCTCGCCGCGGACGACGCGAACCGGCGCGCCGATGTGGCCGAGATCCGGAAGGCGGCGGACCGGTCGGCGGCGCTGACGCGGTCGCTGCTCGCCTTTGCGCGCCGCGAACTCATCCGCCCGCAGCCGCTGGACCTCAACGAAGTCGTCCGCGACACCGAGCGCGTCCTCCGCCCCGCGCTGGGCGAGAGCATCGTCGTCGAAACGCGCCTCACCGCCGCGGAGCCGACTGTCTTCGCCGACCGGGGCCGCCTGGAGCAGGTCGTGCTCAACCTCGCGCTGAATGCGCGCGACGCGATGCCTACCGGCGGGCGACTCACGATCACGACGGAGAACGTCGTCCTCGGGCCGGAGGACGCCACACGTCATCCGGGCACCGAGATCATCCCGGGACCGTACGTGAGGATGGTCATCACCGACACGGGCCATGGCATGGACCCGGCCACGCTGAGCCGGATCTTCGAGCCGTTCTTCACGACCAAGGACGTCGGAGAGGGGACGGGTCTCGGGCTCGCCACGGTCTACGGCACCATCAAGCAGGCGGGCGGCTTCATCTGGGCCTACAGTGAGCCCAGCTACGGCTCGTCGTTCACGGTCTACCTCCCGTCCGTGCTCGATGACGAGGGGATCATCGAGACGCCGGTGCCGGAGCTGCGGGCGGCTCAGGGCGGTTCGGAGACGATCGTCGTCGTGGAGGACGAGGACACAGTCCGGATGCTCGCCTGGCGAACGCTGAGCGCGGCGGGCTACGACTGCCACCAGGCGGTGGATGCCAGCGCCGCGCTCAGCCTGCTCCGGCGAATCAAGGGCCCGGTGCACCTGCTCCTGACGGACATCGTCATGCCGGGCATGGGCGGCGAAGAGCTCGCGCGGGAGCTCCGGCCCGGACGGCCGGAGATGAAGATCCTCTATACCTCCGGGTTCACGGACGACGAGGTGGTGCGACGGGGTCTGATGCGCCAGGGGGCGCCGTTCCTGCAGAAACCGTGGGCGCCGGAGCAGCTCCTGCGGCGCGTCCGCGAAGTGCTCGACGCCGACGTGCCGTCGGTCGCCGGCAGCCTGCCGGCGCGTAACACATAGAAGTCGAGGAGGCAGCCAATGACGGGCAAGGGTCATCGTGACGACATCGATCATGCGCTCAATCCCCACCGCGACGAGGAGCAGCGCCGCGCTGCGGAGCATTCCGCGGACATCCTGCGTCGCCGGGGCATCGAGCTGACGGGACGCGAATCGGTAGAAGAACTCGCGGCCATCCAGACCGCGGTGGAGGCGTTCGAGGGCGCGGCCTCGGCGCGCGGCGCCGACTCCTTCGTCGACTCGCCGCTTTCCTCCGAGCCGCAGCACCCGTCGCTCGTCGTGCCGACGCGCGAGCCCGGAGAAGACGGGACCGCGTACGCGGAGCGGATTCAGCAGGCGGCCCGGGAACTCGCCGCCCGATGAAGCTCGGCATGGTCGGACTCGGGAAGATGGGGTCGAACATGGCCGCACGGCTGCAGACGGGCGGGCATGCCATCGTCGCGTTCGACCGGAATGCCGACGCCGTCGCGGGAGCAGTGACAGCGGGGGCGACCGGCGCCGCCTCGCTCGAAGCGCTCGTCGCGGCGCTCGAACCACCCCGGGCCGTGTGGGTCATGGTGCCCGCCGGCGAACCGACCGAGGCCACGATCTCGGCGCTTTCGACGCTCCTGGAGGACGGCGACACGATCATCGACGGCGGAAACAGCTTCTACAAGGACTCGGTCCGCCGGGCCGCAACGCTCGCGGCGAAGGGCATCGACTTCGTCGATTCCGGAACGAGCGGCGGGATCTGGGGACGGACCGAGGGGTACAGCCTCATGATTGGCGGATCGGACTCCGCCGTGCGGCGCCTGGAGCCGCTCTTCCGCTCGCTCGCGCCGGCGCCCGATCGCGGGTGGGGGAGGGTCGGACCGCCCGGCGCCGGGCATTTCGTGAAGATGGTGCACAACGGCATCGAGTACGGGATGATGCAGGCATTCGCGGAGGGATTCGAGATCCTGCATCGGAAGGAGGAATTCGCGCTCGACCTCGCGGCGGTCGGGCGGATCTGGCAGCACGGCAGTGTGGTCCGCTCATGGCTCCTCGACCTCACGACTGCCGCGCTCGAGGAGAACCCCGGGATGGACGGCATCGCGCCCTGGGTATCGGACTCGGGTGAAGGCCGCTGGACGGTGGCGGAGGCCGTCGAGCTGGATGTGCCGGCGCCGGTCATCACGCTCGCACTGATCGCGCGGCTCCGTTCGAGGAGCGACGAGGCCTACGCCGACCGGCTGCTCGCGGCCATGCGGAATCAGTTCGGTGGTCACGCCGTGCGGAAGGCGACGTGAGCGCGGAAGCCGCGCCTGCACTCTTCTGCCTCTTCGGCGCCACGGGCGATCTGGCGCGCAGGAAGATCCTTCCAGCTCTCTTCAAGCTGCATGCAGCCGGCGCCGCGCCGAACGTGTACGTCCTCGGTGTCACGCGCACGGCCGACATCGACGACACGTCCTTCCGCGGCATCGCGACGGAAGCGGTCTCGGGCGGATCGCGGAGCCGCGAGGCGGCGGTCTGGGCTGATTCCCGCCTCCATTACCAGCCGATCGGCGACGGGACTCCGGAGGATCATGCGGCGCTCGCCCGCCGGATCGAGGAGATCGAGTCGCGCCACGTGCTCCCCGGCAACCGCATCTTCTACCTCGCGCTCCCTCCGGCCGGCTTCGCTCCCACGGCGCGGGGCATTGCCTCCGCCGGGCTCGCGCGGTCCGCCGGATGGAGCCGGCTCGTGGTCGAGAAGCCGTTCGGGCATGACCTCGAGAGCGCGCGGGCGCTCAACGAAGCGCTCCACGAGGGATGGACCGAGGAGCAGATCTACCGGATCGATCACTACCTCGGGAAGGAGACGGTGCAGAACCTTCTCGTCTTCCGGTTCGCGAACGCCATGTTCGAGTCGCTCTGGAACCGCGACCGCATCGAGAGCGTACAGATCACCGTCGCGGAGGATCTCGGCATCGAGCAGCGGGCCGGCTACTACGACCCGGCGGGTGTCGTGCGCGACATGCTGCAGAACCACCTGGCCCAGCTGCTGACGCTCGTGGCGATGGAGCCGCCGAGCCGGCTCGATGCCGCCGCCATCCGCGGTGAAAAGGTGAAGGTGCTGGAATCGGTGCGGCCGCCGGCGCCGTCGGAGCTCGTGCGCGGGCAGTACGCGGAGGGGAAATTCGGCGAGGCGCCGGTCGTCGGATACCGCGGTGAGAAAGGGGTTCCGGCCGGCTCGCAGACGGCGACCTTCGCGGCCCTCCGACTCGAGATCGACAACTGGCGCTGGCTCGGGGTCCCGTTCTTCCTCCGCACCGGGAAGCGACTCGCGCGGCGGGTGACCGAGGTGGTCCTCAATTTCCGCGAGCCTCCGGTCTCGCTCTTCGAGCGCTACGAGGCGTGCCGGCCGCAATCCGATACGCTCGTGCTCAGGCTGCAGCCCGATGAGGGCTTCTTTCTCTACTTCGACGTGAAGCGGCCGGGGGCATCGTTCGAGCTCGCCCGGCAGCCGCTGCACTTCAATTATGCGGAGGCGTTCGGGCCGCTGCCCGAAGCGTACGAGACGCTCCTGCTCGACGTGCTCGAGGGAGACCAGACGCTCTTCGTGCACAGCGCCGAAGTCGAGGCGTCGTGGCGGCTCTTCACGCCCCTGCTCGACGCCGCCACGCCTCCGCTGCCCTATGCGGCCGGAAGCTGGGGGCCCGAAGCGTCGGAGGCGATCATCGGGGAAGGGAGCCGGGCGTGGCGAAACCCATGAGTCCCGAGATCTCGGTGCTGGAGACCGCCGATGCGATGAGCCATGAAGCGGCGCGCTTCGTCCTGCTCTCGACGCGCGAGGCGGTGCTCTGCACGGGCCGCTGCACGGTCGCGTTGTCGGGGGGATCGACGCCGCGGCGCCTGTACGAGCTCCTCGCGTCGGATGAGTACCGAGGCGCGCTGCCGTGGGACGAGATCGAGTGGTTCTGGAGCGACGAGCGGTGCGTGCCCCCGGACGATCCGCGGAGCAACTTCCGGCTCGCGCAGGACGCGATGCTGGAGCGCGCCGGCGTGGCACCGGCGCAGGTCCACCGGATGTACGGCGAGCTGACGCCCGCCCGCGCCGCACTCGCCTACGAGGCCCTCGTGCGGGAGCGCATTCCCGATCACGCCTTCGACCTCATCCTCCTCGGCGTCGGCGAGGACGGGCACACGGCCTCGCTCTTCCCCGGACACCCGGCGCTCGAGGAGCGGGAGCAGCTGGTCGTCGCGGTGCGCGGCGCGGACACGATCGACGTGCCGGACCGGATCACGATGACGCTGCCGCTCATCAACCGCGCGCGCAGCGTGCTGGTCCTCGCGTCCGGCGCGCCCAAGCGGCCGATCGTTCAGGCCGTGCGGGAGAACGCGACGGCAGCCGCGGCGCAGTTCCCGATCGCGCGCGTGCGCCCGGCCGGCCACCTGACGTGGATCGTGGATCAGGCGGCCGGCGGCTGACCTGATTCAGGGCGCGCCGAGGTCGGGCCGAAGTACGCGCGCGTCCCGAAGGTAGACGTGCACCGGCGCCCGGACCGGCCGCCCGCTGACGTGGAGCATCACGCGGATGCAGCGAGGCAATGCGCCCGGCACCGCGATTTCCGCAGTGCAGAGGAGCGGGACCGCGGTCCATCCCGCTTCGCGCGCGGCGAGCGCCGGGAACCCGCACGTCAGATCGGGTGTCACGCTGAAGACCGCACTCACGACCGCCTCCGTCGAAATCCCGTTCCGCTCCAGCACCGCCTCCAGCAGCTCCCGGACCGCCGCCTTCATCGCGGGGACCGTGTCCTCCGTCAGCGTCGTTGCACCGCGTATCGCCACGATGCCCTGCTCCGGGGTCACCTGACGATCGAGGTGCGCAGCCACGCCCTCGAGGGCAGGCGGCGCAAGCCGGCGTCGGGCCAGCAGCCAGAAGCGCGTGCAGTTGTCGGCGCGGTCCTGAATATCCAGGGCGAGCGGAACCAGGCCGTGGAGCTCGCCCGCCTCGCGGCTCGCGATCGCGCCGGCGCCGGGGTCGCCGCGTTCGGCGACGAGCCGGGCGGCGCCCGCCGTATCGTGCGCGGCGACCGGCCGGACGCCCGGGTGGTGACTGAAGAAGCGGCTGCACTGTGCCAGGGCCACCGGATGGGATGCGGCGGTCACGAGGCCGCCGAGTGACGCGCCCGGAAGGCCGAGGAGCGCGAGCCGCACCGGCACATCGATCTCCTCCTCCACCCGGAGATCGTGGGCGGCGATGGCCCTGAGGCTCGGCGCGACGACACCGGCGAGCGAGTTGTGGACGGGCAGGAGGGCGCGATCGATCGCGCCCGCCTCGAGCGCGGCGAGCACGCTGCCGAAATCGTCGAAGCACACGGCATCGGGTACGAGCGCGGGAAACCGGGCCAGCGCACCGTCGCTGAAGGACCCGCGCTCTCCCTGGATGCCCACACGCGTATGGAGCGCGAGGGCGCGTTCCGGCGGCGCCCCGGCCCGGGCCATGCTCGTCATGCGACCGCCACCGCGCGCGGTGCGCGCTGTTCCGGCCGGGCCGCGAGCGAGCGGCCGGCCGCGGCGGCGAACGGGGCGAGGCGCGACATGAGGTCGGCGAAGGCGGCCGGCGTGAGCGACTGCTCGCCGTCGGAGCGCGCGCATTCGGGAACGGGGTGCACTTCGATCATGAGACCGTCGGCACCCGCGGCGATGGCGGCGAAGGCGAGCGGGGCGACGAGCGCCGCGCGCCCGCCGGCATGAC
>JAICNA010000122.1 GCA_025928955.1 Gemmatimonadales bacterium
CGGATGCCCTGCAGCTCCCGCTTCGTGCTCTCCACCGCCTTGTGCATCAGCTCCCGCGCGTGCTTCACCAGCTCCGGAATTGTGCTCATCGGACGAGAGTCCCCACCCGTTCGCCCTGCAGCACACGCGCGATGGCGCCCGGGTTGTTCATGTTGAACACGACGATCGGAAGGTTGTTCGCCTTGCACAGACCGAAGGCGTTGGCATCCATCACGGCATAGTTCCGGACGATCGCCTCCTGGAAGGAGAGCTCCGGAATGAACGTCGCCGACGGGTCTTTCTTCGGGTCGCCGGTGTAGATGCCGTCCACGTTCGTCGCCTTGAGGATGACCTCCGCCTCGATCTCCAGGGCGCGCAGCACGCCGGCGGTATCGGTGGAGAAGAACGGGTTTCCGGTTCCGCCGGCGAAGATCACCACGCGACCCTTCTCCAGATGCCGGATCGCACGGCGGCGGATGTACGGCTCCGCGAGCGATTCCATGCGGATGGCGGTCATCACGCGCGTGTCCACGCCGACCTTTTCGAGCACGTCCTGCAGGGCGAGGGCGTTGATGACGGTCGAGAGCATTCCCATGTAATCGGCAGATACCCGATCGAGCCCGTCACGACTCGCCGTCGCGCCGCGGATGATGTTGCCGCCGCCGACGACGAGGCCCAGGTGCACGCCGAGCGCGTGCACCGCCTTCAGCTCGTTCGCCAGCTCCTCGACGATCGTATAGTCGAGCCCCTGCCCCTTCTCGCCGGCCAGCGCCTCGCCCGAGACCTTGAGCAGGGCGCGGCGGTAGGCGAGCGCCATCAGGCTGCTCCGACCTTGAAGCGCGCGAACCGGGTCACGGTGAGCCCGCTGCCCGCCTTCTTCAGCAGCTGGCCGACGGTCGTCTTGTCGTCCCGCACGAACGGCTGCTCGAGCAGCGTGCGCTCCGCGACGAACTTGCGGATCTTCCCGTCCACGATCTTCGCGCGGATGTTCTCGGGCTTTCCTTCCTGCGCCACCTGCTCTTCGGCGATCCGGCGCTCCCGCTCGATCAGTTCGGCGGGCACATCCTGCGGATTGATGCCGATCGGATCGGCGAACGAGATGTGGAGGGCGACGTCCTTGGCGGCCTCGAGTGCCGTCTCGTCGGTGCCGCCGGCGAGCTCCACGAGCACGCCGACCATTCCGTTGTGGTGGAGATAGTAGCCGATCACGCCAGCGGTCGGCTTGAAGCGGGCGTAACGCTTGAGCGCCACGACCTCACCCACCTTCCCCGACACCTGCTTCATCTCCTGCGCCACGGTGCGCCCCGCCGTGAACGCCTGGTCCTCGACGTTGCCGGCATTGATGCCGGGCTCGGCATGCGCCGCGACGTGGCTCGCGAGCGCGCGCGCGAGGGCCTGGAAGTCCTCGGTCCGGGCCACGAAGTCGGTCTCGCAGTTGAGCTCGACCATGGCGCCCTCGCGGCCGTCGGCGGAGGTCTCGATCATCACGACGCCCTGCGACGCGCTCTTGCCCTCGCGCTTTTCGGCCTTCGCGATGCCCTTCTTCCTCAGGAGCTCGACCGCCTTCTCCATGTCGCCGCCGGACTCCTCCAGCGCACGCTTGCAATCCATCATGCCCGCGCCGGTCCGGGCGCGCAGCTCGCTCACATCCTTCGGGGTAATCGTCACGCTTGCCATGGGTTCCGGATCCGCATCGGTTCAGGGGTGAATACTAAAGCCGCCGCTCGGGGCCCGCAGGGCCTGGAGCGGCGGCAGTCCGTTCGGCGTGAAGCGCCGCGATCAGGCGTCTGCGGCCGTGGCGGCTCCCGCCTCAGCCGGGCTCTCGCCCTCGGTCTTGAGCCGCGCGGCGATCGCCTCGGGCTTCGGCCGCCGCTTCCGGCGTCCGGGCCGGCGCTTCCGGCGGTCGTCGCCGCCTTCTTCCGCGCTGCCGTCGCTGCTGTACGTCTCGCCGTCCATCTCTTCGGCCGTCTCGCGCATCGGGGCCTGCGCGCGCGTTTCACGGATGATGTCCGAGAGCGCCGCCGTGATGAGCGAGACGGAGCGGATCGCGTCGTCGTTGCCGGGAATCGGCACGGTGATCACGTCCGGGTCGGCATTCGTGTCGACGATGGCGACGACCGGGATGCCGAGCTTGTTCGCCTCGGCGACGGCGATCTTTTCCTTCTTGGCATCCACGACGAAGAGCGCACCCGGCAGGCGCGTCATGTGCTTCACGCCCTCGAGATTGCGGCTCAGCTTCACGCGCTCGCGCTCGAAGAGCAGCTTTTCCTTCTTCGTGTAGTTCTCGAAATCGCCCTCGGCCGAACCCTGCTCGAGATCGCGCAGGCGCTTGATCTGCTTCTTGAGGGTCTGGAAGTTCGTGAGCATGCCGCCGAGCCAGCGCTCGGTGACGTAGAAGGCGCCGGCGGCCGACGCTTCCTGCTGCACGATGGCCTTCAGCTGCTTCTTGGTGCAGACGAAGAGCACCCCCTCGCCCTTGGCGACGATGCCGCGAAGGAGCTCCTGGGCCTTGTTGATCTGCCGGAGGGTCTTCTGGAGGTCGATGATGTAGATGCCCGAACGCTCCGCGAAGATGAACCTGCGCATCTTCGGGTTCCAGCGGCGGGTCTGATGGCCGAAATGTACGCCGGCCTCGAGCAGGTCCTGAATCTGGGGCTGTGCCATGCGACGACTGGTGTCCTTGCTATGGGGTTCGATCGTCCGCCGCGTTCATCTCGTCAGCAGATCCCGCGGGCCTCGGCCCTGTGGGACACCCCGCTGACGATCCCGCGGCGTGATGGATAAGGGCGACGCAGCGGTCGCCCTCTGCGAAAATCCTACCGCTTGCTGAACTGGAACCGCTTCCGGGCGCCGGGCTGGCCCGGCTTCTTCCGCTCGACGGCGCGGGGATCACGCGTCAGGAGCCCGTTGGCGCGGAGCTTGGTGCGATGCTGCCCATCCGCCTCGACGAGCGCGCGCGCGATAGCCAGTCGCAGCGCTCCCGCCTGCCCCGTCTGACCGCCGCCGTCCACGTGCGCCTTCACGTCGAACGCGCCAAGCGTGTCCGTGGCCGTGAAGGACTGCTGGATGTGCTGCACGAGCGACGGACGCGGGAAATAATCGCCGAGCGTGCGCCCGTTCACGTCCCACTTGCCGGTTCCCGGCGTGAGGTAGACGCGGGCCACGCTGGTCTTGCGGCGGCCCACCGCCTGCCACCGGAACTCGGGAGTGCCAGTCATGCTTTCACCTTCTCGGGAGTGACGGAGTAGGCCTTCGGCTGCTGCGCCTCGTGCGGATGCTCGGCGCCGGCGTAGACCTTGAGCTTGCCACGGAGCTTCTGCCGGCTGAGCGACGTCTTCGGCAGCATGCCGAAGACCGCCTTCTCGATGACGCGGTCGGGATGCTTGGCCAGGAGATCGCGCGCGGCGGTATGGCTCTCGTGGCCCATGTAGCCGGTGTGCTTGAAGTAGGTCTTCTGGTCGAGCTTGCGGCCGGTCAGCTTCACCTTCGACGCATTCACCACGACGACGAAGTCGCCACCGTCCATGTGCGGCGTGTACGTCGGCTTGTGCTTGCCGCGAATGAGCTGGGCGACGTGGCTCGCGAGGCGGCCAAGCGGCACGCCCGAGGCATCCACGACGTGCCAGTCGTGGCTGATATCGGCGGGCGTGGCGGAAAACGTCTTCATGAGGCTATCCGGTGCTCCGAGGAACAGGGACCAGGCCTTCGGTCCGGAATCGTGTTCGTAGACAGACCCCTAACATACCTTGCTGCAACGGCTAAGGTCAAGTGGGAGCCGTATCCCCCGCCTCGGGGCCGAGGTCGATCAGGCCCTTCCCCTTTTCGACCGCTTCCCCCGGCCGGACGAGGATCGCCCGGACGACGCCCGCGGCAGGCGCCTTCAGCTGGTTTTCCATCTTCATGGCCTCGAGCACGGCCACCGGCGAGCCCGCGCCAACCCGCTGCCCGACTTCGACCTGGATGCGCACGACGAGGCCGGGCATCGGGGCCTTGATGAGGCCTCCGGCGGGCGCCGAAGTGCCGGTACCGGCCAGAGACCGGATGTGGCGGGTGCGCTCGTCCACCACCTCGACCTCGTGCCGCTCGCCGTGCACGGACACGACCCAGCGCCCTCGGCCCTGGCGCTCGAGCGGCAGCGTCGTCGGACGGCCATCGATCGTCACCACCGACAGCGGCGTTCCGGCGACTGGCTCGAGCGAGGCCGTCACGGTCCGACCCCCGACGGTCACGCGATCGCCGTCGATCTCGACCTCGGTTTCGCGCCCGCCGACCACCACGAAATACTTCATCGGCGCTCCAGCAGTGCCACGCACTCGACGTGCGCGGTTTGCGGAAAGAGGTCGAAGGCACGGACCTGCGAAACGCGGTACGCCCGCAGCCGGCCGATGTCGCGCGCCAGCGTGGCAGGATCGCAGGCGATGTACGCGATCCGGCGGGCGCCACCGGCGTCGAGTGCCGCGGTCACGCGCTCGTCCATGCCGCTGCGGGGCGGATTCGTGACGACGAGCTCCGCCCGGGGCAAGCGAGCCACCACCTCTTCCGCACGCCCGGCGATCCACTTCGGCGCCGCAGGATACCCGAGGTCGCTGGCACGCTCCGCGTATGCGACGGCGCGCCGGTCGGACTCGACGCTGTGCACGGCCGCCCCTCGCGCCGCCAGTGCACGGGTCGTCTCGCCGATGCCGGCATACAGATCCCAGACCACCGTGCCGGTGACCTCCCCCAGCAGATCGAGCGCAAACGCGCGTGCCCGCGCGCCCATCACCGGGTGCACCTGCTCGAAGACGGTGGCGGGAAACGCGTCCGTCGATCCGCTCACGACGCGCGCCGCGCCGGTGTCCCCGCGCAGCCAGAGCGTCGCGCAGTGGCCGGCGTGCTCGAGCTCGGTCGAAAGCCGGTCCGCGTCCGGCCAGGGCGCCGCGCCCGCGACCTCGACGATCACGTGGAGGCCGCCATCGCGATCGAGCCGCAGCACGAGGTGGCGGAACCGAGCGGGGAGCAGCCCCCGTCTCACGCGCACCGCGCGCCAGAGCGCCACGAGCGCGGGCGATGTGATCAGGCAGGTCTCGAGGTCGAACACCGCCGCCGGCTGATCGATGGGATGCAGCCCGACGCGGGCGCCGTCGGAGTGCAGCGTGAGCTTCGTGCGGTATTCCCAGTCGGAGGGCGCCGCCTCGAGCTCGGGATCGGCACAGTCGAGCCCGCCGATCCGCCGCAGCGCATCGCCGACGAACCTGCGGCGAGCGTCGCGCTGCGCCTCCGGCAGGAGGTGCTGAAGCTGGCACCCCCCACAGTCGTCCCGCACGTAATGCGGGCAGGGCGGCTCGGTTCGGAGGGGAGACGGCTCCACGATGCGGCCCGCGCGCGCCCTCGCGTACCGCCTGTGTTCGCGGACACGGACCAGCTCGACCTGATCCCCTGGAGCAGTGCGCGGAATGAATACGGTGCGGCCGTCGGGCAACTGTCCGATGCCGTCCCCTCCGGTCGCGAGTCTCACGATGCGCGTCACCGCAGCCCATCGCGCAGCGCAAGGCGCGTCCATTCGGAGGCGGCGTATCCCTCTGCGGCTACCGTCGGCTTCCCCGCACGCCGCGCGGCCTCTTCCGCGAGTGCCGCGGCGACGATGACGCCGAGGTTCCCGCCGAGCTCGGCCGCGACCGCGAGGTCGGGCCGGCGATCGAGGAACTGGATGTCGACTTCACCCCGACAGTATGCCGGGTCCTGCATCAGCCGTTCGTGGAACCCCTGATTGGTGCCGACCCCGACGATGACGAGCTCCTCGAGCGCGCGGCGCATGCGCTCGATGGCGCCCGCGCGGTCCGGCGCCCACACGATCAGCTTCGCGAGCAGCGAGTCATAGAACAGCGTGATCTCGTTCCCCGACTCGACGCCGGCGTCCCAGCGCACACCCGGTCCCGACGGCGGGCGGAGGTACTCGATCCGTCCGGTGGTCGGGAGGAAGCCCGCGGCGGGATCTTCGCTCGTGATGCGGCATTCGATGGCCCACCCGCGCGGGTGCCATGAGCCGGCTGCGATGCGCATCGGCTGCCCGGCAGCGATCCGGAGCTGCTCCCGCACCAGGTCCACGCCGTAGACGAGCTCCGTCACGGGGTGCTCGACCTGGATCCGCGTGTTCATTTCGAGGAAATAGAAGGAGCCGTCCGCGGCGAGCAGGAACTCGCAGGTCCCCGCGCCGCGATAATCCACTGCGCGCGCGGCGGCCACGGCTGCCGCCCCCATGCGCTCGCGCAGCTCGCGCGACACCGCGACGGACGGAGCCTCCTCCACGAGCTTCTGGTGGCGTCGCTGCACCGAGCACTCACGCTCGCCCAGATGGACCGTGCGCGCGGCATCCGCGAGAACCTGGATCTCGACGTGCCGCGGCTGCGCGATGAACTTTTCCAGGTAGACGCCCGCATCGCCGAACGCCTTCTCCGCCTCCGACGCGGCGGTCTCGAGCGCGGCGGCGAGACCGGCTTCATCGGCAACGACGCGCATCCCCTTCCCGCCCCCACCCGCTGCCGCCTTGACCATGACGGGATAGCCGAGCTCTCGCGCAAGGGTCCGCGCTTCCGCCGCGCTCGCGATCGGGTCCACCGCGCCCGGGACTACAGGGACGCCCGCCGCCTGCATGCGGCGGCGAGCTTCGGTCTTGTCGCCCATCGCGCGGATCGCGTCGCCCGGCGGGCCGATCCAGGTGAGCCCGGCTGCGACCACCGCGTCGGCGAACGTCGCGCGCTCGGCGAGGAACCCGTACCCCGGGTGGACGGCATCGGCACCAGTCCGGCGGGCTGCGTCCAGAATGCGGTCGATCGAGAGGTAGCTCTCCCCGGGCGCAGCATCACCGATGAGCGTCGCGCGGTCAGCGGCGCGCACGTGCGGGCTCTGACGGTCCACGGTGCTGTAGACCGCGATCGCTTCGAGCCCTTCCTCGTGGCACGCGCGGACGATGCGGAGCGCGATCTCCCCGCGATTCGCGATCAGGACGCGTTTCATCTACGGGCGAAGGTCGGGAAGCTGGAGTGCGGGATGGGGGATGCTGGAGCCGCGAGGAGGGCTAGCGACGGCACGTTTCGGGAGGAAGATCTCCAGCCAGGAGAACGAGACTGCCGCAGAGGACCGAATTGTGCCCCGCGGCCGCGGCGTACACGGCGAGTACGTCCCGCATCCAGACGGAGCCGCCCTGCCGGGATTCGAGGATGATTTCGGTGAACGAGAGCGGTGCCCCGCCGGGTTCCGCACCCGGCCCGATCACGCGGACCAGGCGGAGCGGCGCCGCGCGCTCGACCGACGCCGCTGCCGTATCGGCCCCAGGGGTGAGGCAGAGCGTGCGCCGCTCTGCCACCGCCATGAGCGCGTTGCGGACCGGGAGCGACGGATCCACGCGCATCGCATCCGCCATCCGGCGGCGATAATTGGCGTCGCTGGCGTAGAGATCGGTGCGGAGAAGGACGAGGTCGGCGCGGAGCCGGGCGTCCGCCAGTGCGTACCATGCCGCAACGGCCTCGAGCTCGCTGCCGGTCACGAGGATGCCGTCCACCGGGCAGGAGCCCAGCAGATTCGCACCAAGCTCCGAGACGATCGCGGGAAGGGGGATGCGCGCCTCGGGCCGCCGCGAAGTGGCCGCAGCCCATCCGGAATCCTCGAGAATGAGGATCGCGCGGTCCATCTCGACGATGCCCCGGAGCAGCACCGCCGAATCCACGGCGAGGCGAATCCCCTGGTCGAACGCGACCCCGGCCAGATCGAGATACAGCTCCCCGTCCGGATCGCCGGAATGGCCGGCGAGGTGCCAATCGCGGGCGTCCAGCCGGTAGAACCGGCCGAGCTGGAGCCAGGCCCGCCCGTCGTCGGGGGCGACGGCGAGGTAGCGGCCCAGCATGTCCGTGGCGACCTGACGCTCCCCCTCCCGCTCCAGCTGGGCCGCCCGGGGAGCGACGTTCGGATCGACCGCGGCCTGCGCCGCCGCACCGCCGGAGGCCGGGCCGAGCGCGACACCGGCGGCGAGCGTGGCTCGAAGCAGCCCGCCGGGGGCATTTCTGAGCAGGGAAAGGATCGGCTCCATCGCATGCAACATTATGCGCGACCCCCCGATGCGCCAGTAGCCGGCCCCGCCGGGGGCGTCAGAGGGGCAGGTTGCCATGCTTCCGAGGGGGGTTCCGGTCGCGCTTGCCGCGCAGGGTCCTGAGCGCATCGATGAGGCGGGGGCGGGTGTCGCGCGGGTCGATGACGTCGTCGACGTATCCGCGGGCGGCAGCCGCATAGGGGTTGGCGAACGTCGCCGTGTAATCGCTCGCGAGCGTGGCGGCGGCGGCCTCGGGGTTTTCGGCCCTGGCGATCTCTTCCTTGAAGAGGATCTCGACCGCGCCCTTCGGGCCCATCACCGCGATCTCGGCCGACGGCCAGGCGAGGTTCAGGTCGCCGCGGATGTGCTTGGAGCTCATGACGTCGTACGCTCCACCATACGCCTTCCGCGTGATGACGGTGAGCTTGGGCACGGTGGCCTCGCAGTACGCGTAGAGGAGCTTGGCGCCGTGGCGGATGATCCCACCGTGTTCCTGCGCCACCCCCGGCAGGAAACCCGGGACGTCTACGAAGGTGACGATCGGAAGGTTGAAGCAGTCACAGAACCGGATAAACCGCGCGGCCTTGACCGACGCGGTGATGTCGAGGACCCCGGCGAGCACCGCAGGCTGGTTCGCCACGACGCCGACCGGTCGGCCGCTCAGGCGCGCAAAGCCGGTCACGATATTCTCGGCGTAGCCGCGCTGCACCTCGAGGAACGCGCCCTCGTCGACGATGCGCCGGATGACGTCGTGCATGTCATAGGGC
>JAICNA010000034.1 GCA_025928955.1 Gemmatimonadales bacterium
CGTGGGCCATGACGCTGTCGCGATGCGCACGTGGGGACCCGTTGGCCGAGTCACCGAGAAACCGGATGGCTCCGGGCGCCGCCTCGGACGACGACAATACGTGCCGCGCGCCGTGCCCGCCGATGGCGAGGGCCAGCAGAATGAGGATGGCGCGGTGCTCGGAGGGCATGAGGAGGAAAGGTGGAAAGGTGGAAGGGTGGAAGGGTGGAAAGGCGGAAGGTCGAGATCAATCGTCGGACGCTAGCGGGCTCGAGCGCCGAGTCCCAACCCGATTCGCGCGAGTCGAATCATTCCGCCACGCCACCCCTTCCACCCTTCCACCCTTCCACCTTTCCATCTTTCCGTCCCCCTCACCCTACCGCTCCGCCTCCTGCACCAGCCGCAGCGCGACGTCTCCGACGATCCCGAGGCTCGCCGCACTGATCTTGTCCATCGTGTCCTCCGGCGAATGCCACCACCCGTTGCCCGGCCCGTAGTTGAAGTCGATGAGGTCGATCGCGCGAATGCCGACCCGCTGGAGCTCGAGGTGGTCGTCGGTGGCCGTGGTCCCTTCGAACGGGACGAAGACGCTGTCGTACCCTGCCTCCGACGCGACGCGCCAGACGAGATCCACGACCTCCGGCGCGCCGATCATGGAGTTTCCTTCGCGCGAAATGCGGAGGTCGCGGTCGCCGACCATATCGAACAGCACCGCGTAGAGGGGCGCGGGCGCGAGCTGGTTCGCTGCGTAGTAGCGGCTCCCGATGAGCACGTCGGGCCGGCCGTCGGCGAAGAAGTCGCCGTAGTCCTCTCCGTCCACGAACAGCAGGTCGACCCCGACCGATGGCGGCACCGAGTCCAGCGCGTCGGCGACGCCGAGGAGCACCGCGACGCCCGAGGCGCCGTCGTTTGCGCCAAGCACCGGCTTCGCCGAATCCGCCGCAGCCGCTGCGGGACCGTCGGAGCGGGGCCGCGTGTCCCAGTGGGCCAGGAAGAGGAGCCGCTCCGTCGCGGCCGGGTTGAAGCTCGCGAGGAAGTTGACGAGCGGCAGCGTGTCGCCGCTGCGCGTGACGTGCGTCCAGCGCTGCACCGCGACGGAGTCGGCTCGGGCCCGGAGCAGGCTGTCGAGCCAGGCGGCCATGCGCGCATGTCCTTCGGTGCCCGGCACGCGGGGCCCGAAGGCAACCTGCTGCCCGGCGTAGGCCAGCGCCGCCTCGCCGTCGAAGCCGCGTGTCGGCGCGGCGGTGTCGTCGCACGCCGTCGCGGCGGCCCCCGCGAGCGCGACGACGGCGAGGGCCTGCAGGATCCTGGAGCGAGGCATCATCCGCACGGGCGGGTCCGGTCGAAGAGTGAGCGCAGGAATTCGGTGGGAACTACTGCAGATTTCCGGCAAAGAGCCGAAGCGTGAAATTCACCGCGAGGAACATCGTCGAGATCCGCCGGTTGAGATGACCCGCCTCGCTCAGTGTGTACCCGAAGTCGAGGCCGCCTTCGAACTCGTTCGAAATGTCCGTGCGGAAGCCGGCGGTGATCTCGTTGTTGACGGTGCTCGAGATCGAGTTGCATTCCTCACTCTCGAGCGACTGGAGGCAGGTCTCCGTATCGCTCCAGCGACCGAGAATCGAGGCGCTCACGCGCTTGCGGGCGTTGCTGATCCAGCGCGGGAGCCGGAACGAGTGGCTCAGCGTGCCGATCCTCTGGCTCTGGTCGGTGAACGTGCTCGAGCTCGTGCCGCGGTTCTCCTGCGAGGTGTTCGCGAGCTGCACCGCGAGCCGCATGCCGTTGCGGAACGACAGCATCAGGTCGGGCGCGAAGCTCGAGGAGGTGAGGCCGGTGATCGTGGTGCCCGTCGCGGTCGGCTGCTCCGTGGTCCCGTTCCGGTCCCGCACCTGCGCGGCGACGGTGAGGAGCGAGAGCGGACCGGAGCGGAACGTCCGGGAGAACCGAAGCGTCGCGACCGGCCATTCCTCCGCGAGCGTGCGCGTCTCCCGCAGCGCCTGCCCGGTGTTCTGGAGGCGCAAGGCATCGCTCTCCGAATAGCGCAGGGTGAACGAAAGACCGAACGGCAGCTCGGCGCCGGCCACCGCGGACCGGGTTCGCGTTTCGCCGGCTCCGAGCGCGGTGACGCCTTCCTCGGTGAGGAAATCGTCGAGCCCGCCGAGCCCGAGCTGGTAATCGAGATCCGGGTCGAAGGCGGCGAGATCGTACGTCGAGTTCCGCACCACGCTGCTGCTCAGGTCGAGCGGGCGGAAGCGGGCAAGGAGCGTCGTGAGCCGGCCGTTCTCGCCGCCGATCCCGCGGCCGAGCCGCGCCACGTCCACCGACACGCCGAACTCGCGACCGCGGTTGTTGTTGAGCGTCTGCGGGAGAATGAACGCGCCGAGCGTGTCCTCGCCGGTGCGCACCAGCGGACGGCTCGTGAGGCTGCGCGAGAGCACGAAGCCGCTGCGGGTGGTGAATCGCGGCCGCAGCCAGCTGGTGATCCGCGGCGTGAGGGCAATGCTCGTGGAGAGCTGGCGGTCCCGCTCGACGCCCGCATCGAGGCCGAGGAACGAGCGGCGCGACGCGCCGGCGAGCCGGCCGATGGGCGTCGAGTCGGAGTACTCGCGCAGGTCGCGCGTGCTGGTCAGGTCGCCCGTCGTCACCAGCATGCCGAGCGGCTGCCAGGTGAGCCCGGCGCTGTTGCGCCAGACATGGTTCAGCGACCGGGTCGGGATCAGGTCGAGATCGGATGCGCGCTCGATCGGCACCTGGTACGACGTGAGCTCTCCCTCGTCGCGCGTGAGGCCGCTCGAGAGCCGGATGTTCGTCGGCGCGAGCGCGATGCGGGCGCGCTGCAGGGTGGCGCCACCCTCCGTCGCGCGGAGGAAGCGGGGCACGATGCGCGAGAGATTCACCACGGGTCCCACCCGCGGAATCACGAGGTTGTACGTCGCATTGACCCCGGCCGCCTTCGACTCGGCCTCGCTGAGCTCGGTCTCGCTGTGGCCGGTCACCAGGTTCGCGGTGATGGTGATCGGATCGATGAAGCCGCGAACGAGCCAGTCCCGGCCGCGCTGGCTCCGGCGGATCGTCGTCGCGTAGGACATGGACGCGGACCCCGGGCGCCGCAGCCCGGCCAGGTCCTCGCCGCGGATGTCCGTGCCGCTGATGAGCTGCGGATCGACTCCGGTACTCACGTACGACACGGAGAACGGCATCGCGATGCCGAGCGAAGGCGGCAGGAAGCGGTCGAGCCGCCAGTTCCCCGCGAGCTGCATCGTGTTCGTGGTGCGGAAGCTCGGGGTCTGGCCGATCTGGCGGAACTGGCCATCCTGGCGGATGAGAGACAGCGAGACGTCGCCCACGTCGCTCGCGACGAGCCGGGCGTCCAGTGCCATCGCGCGGCCGGTTTCCGCGATCGGCTGCGTGAGCCGGATGTCGCCGATCCAGACTTCGGCCTCGGGCAACGAACCAAGATCGGCGACGCGCATGACGCCGGCGGCCACCTCCTGCACGGCGGCGAGATTGGGCGGATTGATTCCCGGATCGCCGAGATGCACGAGATACGGGCCTTCGCAGACGACGTACGCGTCGGGGTCGCCGCCGCACTCGGCCGCACCGGTCGGCCCCTCGCCGTTCAGCCAGCGCACCTCGACCTGGCTCCGCAGCCGCCGCCAGGCATCGAGGTCCACGACCATCTCGGGCTCCCAGCTCGTCGTGTTCGCGGGAGCGCGGTACATGTAGAAGTTGCGGTCGTCGCTCCCGATCTTCACGAACGCCTGCAGGTCGCCACGCTCCCATCCGGCGCCGTACCCACGGGTCCAGACGCGCAGCTCGCGGTAGTTGAGCAGGTTCTGCGAGCCGGCCGGGAACCGGAGGTACGCCTCGGCGCGCTCGTTCACGAGGAGGTCGCGTCCGATGATCCGCAGTGACTTCTCGTTCACCTGCGTCCCGAGCGCACCCTGGCCGGCGTTCCGGTCGTTGAGCACGTTCCCCGCGCCCGGCGGCGAGGTATAGCCGAGCTCGGTGTTCTCGGTGGAGACGATGGCCGTCAGCACTTCACCGTGCGGCTCGCCGGTCGAGCCCGCGATCCCGGCGATCGGCGTTTCCGCGCGGCGGACCCAGGGCGCGCCGACGAAGCGCATGCGCGCCATCACGAAGCGGGCGACGACGTCGGGGCCGCCGTCGTCGGGCGGCGCCACGAAAGTGAAGCGGAGGTGCTGGATCAGTCGCAGCGTCGGCGCACCGAGCTCGATCGCGTCGGGCCCGCGCAGCGGCACCCGATAGAGCGTCCATCCGGCCTCGCGGCCGAGCGCGTCGATGGTCTTGAGGCCGCGGTTGGGCACCTTGTACCGGTCGTCGGCGAGGTTCACGACGTAACGGAAGACGTTCTCGTTCGCGCCGCGCGCGTCGAGCAGGAGGTCGCCGTTCAGGTCCTCGGTGTCGAGATGGCCGTTGCCATTCGTGCAGCGGGCGCTGAGATCGCCCCAGGGATACACCTGCACGACGCTCGTCAGGCGGCGCTGGCAGAGACTGGGCCCGAAGATCTCCTCTCCGCCGACGAGCAGCGAGTCGGGGCGGTCGCCGAGGATGCCGATGTCGTCTTCGGCCGCGTTGAAGATGCCGTCGTCCGCCCGCTCGGAGTCGAGCTGCCCCACGCCGACATACTCCCGCCCCTCGAAGAGGCTGTCGGCGCCCGCCACCTGCAGCGTGCGTGGAGCGAGTGCGAGCACATCTTCGCTCACGCTGCCCAGGTCGATCACCATCTGAAGCCCGGCCGAGTCCGCCGGTTTCGCACCGGACTGGAAGACCCAGAACTCGAGATACTCCGCGCGGGAGAGGTCGAGCCCGGTCGAGCTGAGCGGCGTCACCATCGAGCGCCAGCGCGGGCGGAAGGGCCGCTCGGGGAGCGTCCACTGCGAGCGATTGTCGTTCCGGACGAACCCCCCGGCGGTGTCGGCGTGGAAGGTGAGGAACAGCGCCGTCTCGAACTGCTCCCCCCGGCCCGCGAAGACGATCGTCGTGTCGATGTCCTGCGGCCGGAGCTGGAACGGCGCTCCGGTGGCCGAGGGGACGATGTTCTGCCAGGTCAGCTGGACCGCATCCGCCGGATCGAACTGCGCGCCGATCCCGAGCACCGGGTCGAGCCCGTCCGTGCGCTGCGGGCGGCTGCCGAACTCCCAGGCGAGCGCCCCGAGGGAGATCGGCGTGCCGAGGTCGGCCTCGAACTCCTCGAGGTACGCAGCGCCCGACCGGTTGGGATCGGGACGCGACATCGCGAGCTCGGCGTTGATGTCGAGTGCGGAGGGTGCGATCGCCGGCGCCGACGTCAGCCGGTTGAGAAACCGCGTCACGCCGCTCGGCCGGAAACGGAGCGCTGTGTTCAGGCCGCCAATGAGGTTGGCGGTCGCCTCGAAGCCGAGGCGCGGGCGGTTGTACGCGGTCGCCTCGCGCTGGAACACGCCGATGAAGTTGATCGCCCCGATGTCGCCCAGCGAATAGGACGAGGAGAGGCCGAGGATCGTGGTCGGCGCCACGGCGAACAGGTCCTGCTGCTCGAACCGGGCGGTCACCCGCGAGACGCCACTCCCGAAGAGCGCGTCGGGACTGCTGAAGGTGACGAGGCCGGTGCCGTAGTCGATCGAGTAGTCGGTGCCGCGCTGGAGCAGTCGTCCGTCCAGCACCAGCTGCTCGCTCCCCTCCTTCACCTGCAGCGCGTCGAGGCTCAGGGTCGAGCGGTCCGTCCCGCCCACCGCATTGTACTGGAACCGCAGCTGAAAGCGCCCGGGGGGCCCCTGCGTGAGCAGGAGGTAGAGCGGCGTGGCGTAGAGCGAATCGCTGCGTTCGTCGGGCGCAAGCCGGACCGGGTCGGCAAATGGCTGCAGGTGCGGGAAGACGATGTACGATTCGCCGAGCACCGATTCCGCCCCCGGGTCACGGAGCCGCGGGAACAGCCGGTTCTCCCGGTCGAAAAGGCTCGGATCGGTCGGGATCGCGATTCCGAGCTGGGCGAGGTACGTGCTCGCCCCGAGCGCCGGGCGCTCCGATCGGTTGAGCGCGATGCCCACCTCGAGCGAGGCGGGCTGGAGGTCGCTGCCCGCCACGCGGTAGACCTGGCGCATCTCGTGCCGGAACGTGCCGGCTTCCGGGCCTCGCAGCGGCTCGACGATCAGGGCGAGCGAGTCGACGGCGTCGGGGCGATCCGCCGCGGGAAACGAGCCGACCGACGCACCGCTCGGCGTCGTGTAACTGACGGCGAGATAGTCGCGCGTGTCGAGGCGCGCCGCGAGCGCGATCCAGAGCGCCGACGGGTCGAGGTAGTAGTCACGACCCTCGACGAGGAGCTCCCACTCGACCCCTTCGTCGGGCGCGAGCTGGCCGAGCGTCTGCGAGGGGTCGGTGAAGTTCCGGGCGAAGGCGTGAATCCCGCCCAGGTTGGGATTCACGGTGCCCGTCGTGGGCGCGCGGTACCGGTACACGCGCACCTCGCGCGGCCGCACCGACTCGGCGAGCTGTGACGGATCGAGCGCCAGGATGTCCAGCGCCGGATACCCGGGGAGCAGCTGCGGGTCCACCACCCAGAAGAATCGGCGCGCCTCGAAGTCGAGGTCGCGCACGGCGCGGTCCTGCGGCTGGCTCGCGCCGGTGCCCCCGATGGTGAAGACACGCTCCGCCACGGCGCTTCCCTTCTGCGTCGCGAAGAGCGTCTGGAACTGCATCGGCCCGACCTCGAAGAGGCCGTTGATCCCGAAATTCGAGCTCGGCACCGCCGCGGTGAGGAACCGTGACGGCGGCGGGCGGAAGGTCACCGAGCCGACCTCGACCCGCCGCACGATCTCGTCGCTCAGGCCTTCGTAGTAGACCTGGATGTTGTTGTTGGCGTTGAAGTCACGATCGGCATCGTAATCCACGAGCACGTGGACCCGCTGCCCGATGGTCCCGCCGGACCGGACGCTGATCTGGTTCTCGAGTTTCGGGAGGCGGATGCGGCCGGTGCAGCCGGCATTCGGGTCGTTCAGCTCCGCCTGGGTGCAGCGCTCGTTCCGCACGCGCTCGGTGCGGATATTGAGCGAGGCTTGGCCCTCGAGGGAAAGATCGGCATACTTCCCAGCTGCGCCGAGGACGCCGCGGTCCTCCGGGACCGGCGGCGCATCGGCAGAGTCCGCCGGCCCCAACCCGTAGATCGCGGCCGTCCGGAGCGCGGCGCCTCGCGCGATCCGCGACGAATCGAGCGCCGCGGACATCGCGCTATCGAAGGCGACGATGCCGCGCGACCGCGCACCCAGCCAGGGCGCGCGCAGCACCGCGGGCTCGCGGAGCTCGAGCGGGGGAACGCCGAACCTGAGGCGGGCGCCCGGCAGCGTGTCCGTCACCTGGGCGGTGGCGGCGGCAGGCGCGAGCGCAGTCAGGGAAATAACGGCGGCGGCGATCCGCGCCAGGCTAATCAATCACGCAATCCGGCTGCTGGGTGGAAGGATGGCCAAATATAATATGGTCAGAACCCGTTACAACGACGCCACTTAGCCGTGCGTATCCTCTCCCGCTACATCCTCGCCAGGCTGGGTGCCCCGTTCGGCTTCGCGCTCGCCGCGCTCACCGGCTTCATGCTGCTCAACCAGGTGGCGCGCCGCTTCGATACCCTCGCGGGCAAGGGGCTCGAATGGACGGTGATCGGCGAGGTGTTCCTCCTCTGCATCCCGTTCATCCTCGCGCTCACGCTGCCGATGGCGGTGCTGGTTGCCGTGCTCTTCTCCTTCAGCAATCTCGCGGCGGACAGCGAGATCACGGCGATGCGGGCGAGCGGCGTCAGCGTGCCGCAGCTGGTGCGGCCGGTCTTCCTGTGGGCGCTGCTCATGGCGGTCTTCACGTTCGGCTTCGTGGACCAGGTGCTGCCCCGGAGCAACGCCCGTCTCCGCACGCTCCTGTTCGACATCAGCCGCAAGTCGCCGACGTTCCAGCTGAACGAGCAGGTCGTGAACACGATCCCCGAATCCCAGTACTTCCTCCGGGCCGGTGCGATCGATCAGGTCCGCGGCATGCTGAGGGACGTAGCGATCTACGACCTGAGCGGGCAGTTCAGCCGCCGGATCGTCTATGCCGACAGCGGGACGATGACCGCGCTCGGCGGCGGCCGCCACCTGCAGCTCATCCTGCACTCGGGGAGCGTGCACGAATTCCGCGGTGACGAGGAATCCGCCTTCCGCCTGACTGCGTTCCTCCGAAATGAGGTGATCCTCCGGAACGTGCAGGACTCGCTCGAGCGCCGCACCGGCGACGTGATCCGCGGCGACCGCGAGATGAGCACCTGCGAGATGCTCGAGGTCGTCCGGACGGCCGGATCGGAGATCTCGGAGGCGCGCGGGAGGCGGGCCGCGCTCCTCGAGCGCGACCTGAAGGTGATCCTCGGACAGACGCCGCCCCAGGCGGAGCCGGGCTCCGTGGCCCCCGGCCCCCTCCCCCTCTACTGCTACCTCGTCGACCAGGTTCAGGCGCTGGTGCTTCCTAAGACGGCAGAGGCGCAGGCGTCCGCACAGAAGGCCCCGGCGCGCCCGCGGGTCACGGTCGTGAGCTCGGAGCTCACGTCCTGGCCCGAGGTCAGCGGGGCCGCGTCGAGCGAGCGAAGCGCCCAGCGGCGGGCGGACAAGTACCTGGTCGAGGTCCACAAGAAATTCGCGATCGCCGCCGCATGCGTCCCGTTCGTGCTCATCGCGATCGTCATGGCGCTTCGCTTCCCGCGCGGGGGCATGGGGCTCGTGATCGGTGGTGCGATGGCCGTGTTCTCCATCTTCTGGGTCGGCCTTACCGCGGGCGAGGCGCTCGCCGACAAGGGCTATATCCGGCCCTGGCTCGCCATGTGGAGCCCGAACATCATCCTCGGCATCGCGGGCGCGATCGGCATCATGCGCGTCAACCGCGAATCGGGAAGCACGCGCGGCGGCGACTGGGAAGAGGTCATGCAGTGGGGCGCGGATCTTCTCCGGCGGCTCCGGCCGGCGCGATGACGGGCCGCGTCACGATCCTCGACCGGTACATGCTCCGCTCGTGGACACGGCTCTTCGTCGTGACCGCGCTCGGGTTCCCGATCGTGGCGGTGCTGACGGAAGCGGTGGGGGAGCTCACGAACCTCCTCAATCGCGGCCTCTCCATGAAGCAGATCGCCGTGAGCTACGTCTTCGGCATCCCCGCCTGGGCCTCGCTCGTCATGCCGGCGGCCGTGCTCTTCGCGACGATCTTCACCGTGGGGGGCATGGCGCGGCATTCGGAGATCACGGCGGCCAAGGCCGGGGGCCTCAGCTTCCACCGCCTGGTGCTGCCGCTCCTCGCCGCCGCGGCCGGAGCGGTAGTGCTGGCGGTACTGGTCGGCGAGCTCGCCGTCACGGCCACCGAGAAGATGACGATGATGCAGCGGGACCCTCGGGTGCAATCCGCCGCCGCGCGCTTCAACTTCGTGTATCGTGCGGATGAAGGGTGGGTCTATGCCGTCCGTTCCCTGGACGTGGCCTCGAGCACGCTGCGCGAGCTCATCTTCGAGCGCGAGGGCACCGGTCCCGACTATCCGACCCTCGTGATCCGCGCCGACAGCGCCACGTGGAGCGACTCCGCGCGCATGTGGCGGCTCTGGCAGGGTGAGAGCCGGCTCATCGGCGGATCCCCGCCCGCCCGGAACGTGACGTTCGACTTCGCATCGATCGAGCTCGCCGCCATGACGCAGGAGCCGCGCGACCTTCTCGCCGAATCGAAGGCCCCCGCGGCGATGCCGTATGCGGAGCTCGGACGCTACATCGAGGCGATGCGTCGCGCGGGCAACGAGACGGGGAAGCTGGAGGTGCAGCGCGCCCAGCGGATCTCCGTGCCGGCCGCCTGCCTCGTGATCGCGCTCTTCGGAGCGCCGCTCGCCATGGCGGCCCCCCGCTCCGGGTCCGCGTTCGGCCTCGGCGTGAGCCTCGGCGCGACGGTGATCTACCTCCTGCTGGCCCAGATCGCTCTCGCGATGGGAGACAGCGGGATCATCGACCCGGTGATGCTCGCCTGGATGCCGAACGTCGTGTTCCTGCTCGCCGGGCTCGTCCTGCTGAGCCGGGTCAGGACCTGACGCCCGCAGGCCCTGAACAGACGAAAGCAAAGCGGCCCTCCGGAATCCCGGAGGGCCGCTTCGCTGTCATCGACGACCTCCGATCAGAACGCTGCCCGGAGGCCGATCTGGATCTGGTACGAATTCCCCAGCACCGACGTCACCGTGTACCGGTTGTCGACGTTGACCGGGTCGAACGTGAAGACCGGGAGGTTCGTCGCGGGATCCGCGCCGACCTGCTGCAGGACGTCCTCCTGGTAGAAGACCGTCCCGCCGACCGTCTTCACGACTCCCCACTCGTCGTTCAGGAGATTCAGCAGGTTGAAGATGCCGATCTCCAGCGTCAGCGTCCGGCCACCGATCGACGGCAGCGACTGGCGGATGCTCATGTCGAGGAAGGTCTGCCAGGGGTTCCGGCAGCTGTTCCGCTCCATGATCTGCCCGCGCTGCTCGGCGAGGCACGCCTCGCCGCTGATGAACTCGTCGAACGCGGTGGCCTGCTCGGCTGCCGTGAAGACCCCGTCGCCCGTGGTGAGGTCGGCGAAGAACATGTTCGGATCGCTCGGCCCGGTCGGGATGTAGATCGGGTCGTTCGTGTTCGTGCCGTCGGCATTCAGGTCGCCGCGGCCACCCGCACCGCCGCCGATGTACGTGTACGGCTGCCCCGACTGGCCGATGTACGTGAGCGAGATGTCCGTCGGGAAGCGCTTCCAGGGTGCCGTGTACGACGCGCCGATCACGATCCGGTGCGGACGCGAGAAGCTGCCCGTGGTGGCGACGTCGTCACGCAGGTCGCCCGAGGGCGCCCAGGCGTTCCGCCAGTTCGAGATGGCACGGCTCGACGTGAAGCTCTGGACGTCCTTCGCCTCGGAATAGGTGTAGCCGGCCGTGAGGAAGAAGCTCGACGCAAACCGCTTCTGGAGCTGCCCGGTGAGGCTCCACGAGTAGTTCTTGCTCGTGTTGAGCAGCTCGTAGACGCCACCGCTCGACGAGGGGCCGTAGATCGTGTTCACGTACGCCGGCGACGACTGGCCCGAGGCATTGAACGTGCCGTAGACCGTGCGGCCCACCGCATCCGAGGCCACGACCGGGTCCTCGAGGTTGCGGTTGATGATGAAGTAGTCGTCCACGCCCTTGGTGTAGAGCCCTTCGAGCGTGGCCGTGACACCGCCGCCGATGTCGCGGTCGAAGCCGAGGTTGGCGCGAAGGACGCGCGGGAACTTGGTGTCCTCGCCGATGAGGTCGACCTCGCCGAGGAATCCACCCGGCACGATCGCCGACCCGTCGGCACAGGCCGTCGGCGGCGGCAGCGTGGCCGAGAACGTCGGGGTGTTGCCGGCGGTGCAGGTCAGCTGCGCGAAGCTGAGGCCGGTGTTCGCGTACGCATTCGACATCCAGACGAAGGCCGGCGCTCCGGCGAAGAGCCCGATGCCGCCGCGCACCTGGGACACGCGGTTCCCGGGCATGTAGTAGTTGAACCCGACGCGCGGCTGCAGCATCACCATGCCCGACGGTACTTCGTGCGGGCCGAAGTCCTCGATCACCCGCTGGTCGTACACCGGCTGGTCGCTGAAGACCGGCACGTCCGCGCGCAGGCCGAGCGTGACGTTGAGGCGGTCGTTGACCGTCCACTGGTCCTGCCCGTAGAAGCCGAGCGTGTACGTATTGAAGATCGTCTCACCCGTGACGCCGCCGCCGGGGCTTCCCGACACGTTGTAGTTCTCGGCGATGCCGGCTTCGAAGTCGTCGAGATTGTCGAAGCGCCAGACGCCGAACGAGCTCTGCGCGAAGAGGTTGCGCACCTTGTAGAACTCGTTGCGCGTGCCGATCGTGATGAGGTGCGCGCCGAACGGCTTCGTGAAGTTGTTCGTGATCTCCCAGAAGTCCTGGTCGAGCTCGTTCCCCTGCGAGAACTGCTCCGAGCCGGCCTGGATACGCGCGGTCGCCGGGCAGCCCTCCCCCGAGCAGCCGGTGATGTTCTCCACCATGATGAGCGGCTGCACCACGGCCGGCGCGCGGCGGTCGCGGATGCTCTGGAAGCTGACGCGGAACTCGTTCGACGAGCCGTTCGCGAAATTGCTGAACAGCTGCACGGAGGGATTGTGCGTCTTGTTCGTGAAGCGATAGGCGAACGAGCTGAGGTCGAAGATCGGGTTGTTCGTCGCCGTCGAGCGCGAGAAGTTGTCGTCCCCCGCCTCGTTGTAGCCGTACCGGAGCACGAGACGGTTCGCCGTGCCCATCTGGAGGTCGAAGCGTGCCAGGAGGTTCGTGAGCGGGTTGCTGCGCTCGAAGAGATCGCCGTTGCCCGCCTCGAGGCCGTACCCTTCGAGGATACTCAGGAAGCGGTCGTAGTCGGCCTGCGCCACCGGCGCCGGCCGGTCGGTGGAGCCGAAGTACGGCCCGGTCGCCGGCGTGCTCCGGCGGTTCGTCTCGCCCGCGAGGAAGAAGTGCGCCTTGTCGCGCGCGATCGGTCCGCCGAACGACCCGCCGAACTGGCTCTGGTTGAAGTCGGTCTGGCCGAGGGGATCGCCGGCGAGCGCCTCGTTCCGGTTATAGAAGAATGCGGTGCCCGAGAAATCGTTGGTGCCGCTCTTGGTCACGGCGTTGATCAGGGCGCCCGTGAAGTTGCCCTGCCGCACATCGTACGGGGCGAGCACCACCTGGTACTCCTTCACCGCCTCGAGGCCCACCGCACGACCGCCGGCCTGTCCACCGGTCTGTCCGGTGCGGCCGAGACCGAACCGGTCGTTCACCGTGGCCCCATCGACCTGCACGGTGTTGAAGCGATTGTTCTGGCCGGCGACGGCCACGCCACCCTCGTCGCCGTCGCGGACGCCGACCTGCGGCGTCAGCTTGACGAAGTCGGCGAAGTCGCGGTTGAGTGTCGGGAGGCGGACGAGCGCCGAATCCGGGATCGTCGTGCTCGCGCCCTGATGGCTCGGTGAGAAGAGCTCGTCGGTCTCGGACTGTACCACGATGTCCTCGACCTGCACCGTCGACGCGCCGAGGCGGAAGTCCTGACGGGTGGTCTGTCCGATCGAGGCGCGGAGACCCTGGGCGCGCTCGGCGCGATACCCGATGGCGCGCGCGGTGACGTTGTACGGACCGCCCGGCTCGAGGCCCTGGACCAGATAGAACCCGCGCGCGTTGGTGGTGGTCATTGCGCGCGATCCGGTGGGCTCGTAGCGGACTTCGACGCCGGCGCCGCCGATCGGCGCGCCGCTCGAGTCCTGCACGAACCCGCTGATTGCACCGGTGGTTACGCCCTGCGCGTGGACCCGCTCACTCGAGCCCGTCGCGAGCACGAGCGCCACGGCAGCAGCGGCGCCAGCCTTACCAATCCATGACATCATAGCGAACACCTCGACGTGGAGATGGGGGCACCGGGGCGGAGCGTCCTCCGTGGCGCCGTGTAACACGTTGCAACTGAATAGCTTGGGCTTCTCGTGGGGGTTGTGTCCGAGCGCGCTCGCCGCGCCCTCTCAGCGGGCACAAGTATACCGCAGGACGCCGCCCGGTCAAGCAGAAGAACGCGGTGTGACGAGCCCTTTACCGAGCTGGCCGAGCGCGGCTGCGCGGGCCTCGGCATTCCTCTATCTTTCCCCGCGTCATGACACCCCCTTCGCCGCGCCACACGCGACTGCTCGCGCGACTCGCGACTGCCGGTTCCGCACTCACGGTCGGACTCATCGTCCTGGGCGGCGTCGTCCGCATCACCGGCTCCGGCATGGGTTGCGGCGACCACTGGCCGCGCTGCAACGGCGAATGGTTCCCGCCGCTCGACTTCGCGACCTCCATCGAGATCAGCCATCGCTGGGTGGCCGCGCTCGTCAGCATCGCGGTCTTCGCGGTCGCGGCGGTGGCCCTCCGACGGCACAGGACAGAGCGCGCGCTGGTGCGGCCGGCGGTGGCCGCGGCGCTCCTGCTGGTGATCCAGGTGCTGCTTGGCGCCGTGACGGTCAAGCTCGAGCTGCCGCCGAGCGTCGTGATCGTCCACTTCGCCAATGCCATGCTCCTCCTCGCGTGCCTGGTCGTGACCGCGATGCGCGCGCGATCCGGCGCGCGCCCGCCGACGACCTCGCGGCATCCTGATCACCGCCTCGTCGTCGCGACCGCGGTGCTCGGCTTCGTCGTGATCCTCTTCGGAGCGAAGGTGGCGAACCTGAACGCCGGGTGGGTCTGCCGCGGCTTCCCGCTCTGCGAAGGCGCCGGTCTGCTGCCGCCGGATGCGCGGCTCGGCACCATTCACTGGCTCCACCGGATCCTTGCGTTCTCGTTCGCCGGCCTCGCGATCGTGCTCCTCACGCGGCTCGCCCGCGGCCCGCTCCGGACGGCGGCGCACGCCGTCGCCGGACTCACGGTGCTCCAGGTGATCGTGGCCGCGGCGATGGTGCTGAGCGTGCTGCCCCCGGGCCTCAGGGCGGCGCACATCCTGGTGGGCGCGCTCGTCTGGGTGGCACTCGTGGCGATGGTCGTGGTGTCGGGGGAGACGGAGAGGGGGAGAGCGGGAGAGCGGGAGAGCGGGAGCGATCGGGTCGAGAGCGCGCCCCTCGGGCCCGGCCCGATTGCGCCGGATGACTCCCGCTCTCCCGCTCTCCCGCTCTCCCGCCCTCCCTCGCTTCTGCGCGACCTCGTCACGCTGACCAAGCCGCGAATCATCTCGCTGCTCCTCGTGACGACGGTCGCCCCCATGGTCATCACCGACCGGGGAGTCCCGCCCCTTTCGCTCGTACTCTGGGTGATCCTGGGCGGCTACCTGATGGCGGGCGGGGCGAACGCGATCAACATGTGGTTCGACCGGGACATCGACACGCGGATGACGCGGACGCGTCTCCGGCCGATCCCTTCGGGCCGCATCGCGCCCGGCGTCGGGCTCGCATTCGGCATCGGGCTCGCGGCGATCGCCTTTGCCGTCTTCTACCGGCTGGTGAATCCGCTGAGCGCCTGGCTGGCGCTCGGCGGGCTCCTGTTCTATGTCGTCATCTATACGATGTGGCTCAAGCGCTCGACGGCACAGAACATCGTAATCGGCGGCGCGGCAGGCGCCTTTCCGCCGCTCGTCGGTTGGGCGGCCGTGACCGGGACGCTCGACCTGGCTGCGATCTACCTTTTCGCAATCATCTTCTACTGGACACCGCCGCACTTCTGGGCGCTGGCACTGATGAAGCAGGGGGAATACGCGCGCGCTGGTGTCCCGATGATGCCCGTCGCGCACGGAGAGCGGCGGACGAAGGTGGAGATGCTGCTCTACACGATCTTCCTCCTTCCGCTCACGATTCTGCCCGCGTTCTTCGGCGCGCTCGGCTGGTTCTACCTGGCCGCGGCCGTGCTGCTCGGGGCGCGGCTGTTCTGGTACTGCATCCAGCTCCTGAAGGAAACCGGCGTCACGCCCACCGCGTGGCGGATGTACCGGTATTCCCTGCTCTATCTCGCACTCCTCTTCGTGGCGATGGGTGTGGACCGCGCCATTCCGTATGATCGGGGACCGAAACCCGGCGAGGTGATCATCCTGAATCGCCCCGACGCGCCGGGCACGGCCGTCGAGGATCATTCCGGGCACTGAGCGATCCGGGGAGTGGCTCCCTCCCAATCCGGTAGATTAGACGCGTGACGTCTCCCTTCACGCCGGGACAGCGCAGGCCCCGACTGCCGCCTCCGAAGCGCCTGGTGCGGCTCTGGCCGCGCGTCAGGCCCTATCGGCGCGGGCTCGTCCTCGCCGGCGTCGCGCTGGTGCTGAGCAGCGCACTCGGCCTGGCCTTTCCGCAGGTGGTGCGCGTGCTGCTCGACGCCGCCTTCGAGCAGGGGGACCGCGCGCTCCTCGACCGCATCGCGCTCGGCCTCGTCGCGCTCTTCACCGTCCAGGCCTTCCTCAACTACGTCCAGGCGTACCTCCTCGCCGCGACGGGCGAGCGCGCGGTGGCCGGACTGCGCCGGGAGCTCTTCGCCCGCCTGCTCGAGATGCCGCCCGGCTTCTTCGCCGAGCGGCGGACCGGCGAGCTCACGAGCCGGCTCACGACCGACATCGGACTCCTGCAGGGCGTCCTGAGCCACCAGATCGCAGAGTTCTCGCGCCAGATTCTCACCCTCGTCGGCGGTGTCGTCCTCCTCACCTGGATGCAGCCCCGCCTCACCCTCACCGCACTGGCCGTAGCGCCCCTCGTCGTGCTCTCGGCCGCCGCATTCGGCCGCCGGCTCCGACGCATCACGGTGGGGGTCCAGGACCGTGTTGCGGAGGCGACGGCCGTCGCGGAAGAGGCGTTCAGCCAGATCCGTACGGTGCAGAGCTTCGTCCAGGAGCCGGCCGAGCGTCGGCGCTACGGCGAACGGATCGCGTCGAGCGTCGACGCGGCGCTCCGGCGCGCGCACGTCCGGGGCGTCTTCTTCGGCGTGCTGACGTTCACCAGCTTCTGCGGCATCGCGTTCGTGCTCTGGCAGGGCGGGCGGCTGGTGCTCGAGGGAGACCTCACGGCCGGGGCACTCGTCTCCTTCCTGCTATACACGATCTACATCGCCGCCGCGATCGGTGCGCTCGCTTCGTTCTTCAGTGCCTACCAGGAGGCGGTCGGAGCCGCGGAGCGGGTATTCGAGATCCTGGAGACCGATCCCACCGTGTCGGATCCGGCGGTTCCGGTTGCCCTGTCGCAGCCGGTGCAGGGGCGGGTCACGTTCGAGGACGTCTCGTTCCGCTATCGCGGGGATGAGGAGGGGAGCTGGACGCTGCGCGGAATCCGGCTCGACATCGCCCCGGGGGAAGTGGTGGCGATCGTGGGACCGTCAGGCGGCGGGAAGACGACGCTCGCGTCGCTCCTCCCGCGCTTCTGGGATGTCACGGAGGGGCGGATCCTGCTCGACGGGATCGACGTGCGCGAGCTCAGGCTGGCCGACCTGCGCCGGGCCGTCGGGATCGTTCCGCAGGAACCCGCACTCTTCAGTGGTACCGTCGCCGAGAACATAGCCTACGCCCGGCCTGAGGCGCCGCGGAGCCAGCTCGAAGCTGCGGCCCGGGCCGCCCATGCCGACGAGTTCGTGCGGCAGCTTCCCGAGGGCTACGACACGGTCGTCGGGGAGCGGGGCGTCAAGCTCTCGGGCGGGCAGCGGCAGCGGATCGCCATTGCGCGAGCCGTACTCAAGGACCCGGCGGTCCTCGTGCTCGACGAGGCGACGAGCAGCCTCGACACCGAGAGCGAGCAACTGATCGAGGATGCGCTCGAAAAGCTCCTCATCGGGCGCACGACGCTGATCATCGCGCACCGGCTCAGCACGGTGCGCCGAGCCGACCGCCTGCTCGTCATCGACCGGGGGTGCATCGTCGAGGAGGGAACGCACGCCGAGCTCGTGGCCCGCGGCGGCATCTACTCGCGATTGTACCTGCGGCAGTTCCGCGACCCGGATCCCGCCACCGAGCGGGAGGAAACCGCTCCGGCCTACTGATGTGCGGCCGACGTTGTTCGGGCGTCCCCTTTCCTTAGATTTTGAGGCTCGGCCACTCCCGGCCGGGCCTTCGATACAAGCCGAAACCCCTTGCACTGGTGCCGCATGGCCCTGCCTCGTGCTGGTCGAATCGCCGCGTTTGCCCTGGTCGGTGTAGCGGCCGCCTGCTCGTCGGATGACCCGACCGGACCGGCCGGGCCGACGTATTACGGATCCGTGGTGGCCGCGAACCCGGCCAACAATCTGAGCGCGCTGGTCACCGTCCAGGCAGCCCGGTTCGACAGCGCCGCCCTCCGATTCTGGCTTCCCGGGGGCCGGGTGATGGCGTCCCCTGCTACGCCATTCGGGGCGGACAGTGCCGTCGGCCTCGCCGCGCTCGGTCTCCGCCCATCGAGCGAGTATCAGATCGAGACTATCCTCTACTCGGGCGCCAAGGCCATCCAGGCGGACACGACCTCGTTCGTGAGCGGCCCCCTGCCGGCCTGGATACCCGACATCGGCGTGTCGGGCACGGACACGACGCCCGGTTACCTGGCGATTTCCCTGCCGTCCGGCGGCGTCGTGGTCGACAACGCCGGCGAGGTGGTCTGGTACGCAGCCATGGAAGGGGGGAACCTCAACTCCTTCCAGTCGCACGCGAACGGCACCTGGACCCTGCTCCGCCAGGACGACCTGGCGGTATTTCACGTGCTGAACCCGCTGGGCGCTGAAATCGGCACGCTCACCTGCTCGGAGTTCAGGACCCGCTTTCACGACCTGCGCATCATGCCCGGCGGCGACTACTGGATCCTCTGCGACGACACGCGTGTCATGGATCTCTCCGCGATCGGAGGCCTTTCCTCGGCGACCGTGACCGGAACCGTGGTGCAGCACCGCGCCGCGTCAGGAGAGGTGCTCTTCCAGTGGAACGCGTTCGATCATTTCGAGCTCACCGACCTGCCCGCCGGCGACCGGGCTGGCGCGACCGTCAATTTCACTCACGGCAACTCGATCGAGTTCGACACCGACGGCAACCTGCTGGTCTCGTTCCGCAGCCTCAGCGAGATCACCAAGATCAACGTGACGACCGGCGAGGTCATGTGGCGCTTTGGCGGCCTGGCCAACGAGTTCACCTTCCTCAACGATCCGAAGGGCTTCTTCGAGCGGCAGCACGGTGTGCGCCGGGGGGGTCCGTCGGAGATCCAGATGCTCGACAACGGCTCCGGCGCGCCGAGCCGGATGGTGCGCTACCTGCTCAACGCCCAGGCCCGGACCGCGCTCCTCGTGATGTCGTTCATCGACGCGCCCTCCACGTTCACGCTCGTGGGCGGTGCGACCGCGTATTACCCGAACGGTCATGGGGTCGTGAGCTTCGGGCAGGCGGGACGGGTGGTCGAGGTCGATCCCGCAGGCAACCGTGCGTGGGAGCTGACCGGAATCAACGGGAGCTACGTCTTCCGGGCGCACCGGATCGCCGATCTCTATCACCCCGTGCCGATCGGCATGACGAACCCGTAGCGGAGCGGTGCAAGCGAAAAGCAGCGGGCCCCGGTCGATGACCGGGGCCCGCTGTTCCTGCCTGCGAGCGGGGCCGACTGCGGCTCGCTCGACCTGCCGATCAGTCCTCCTCGGGAAGGACCTGCGTGATCGTGTAATCGTAGTAGTCGGTCACGCCCGAGTAGAGATTGGTCACCAGGAGGTACGTTCCCGGATCCGCAAACGTGACGACGAGATGCTCGGGGTGCGCGCCGGTTGCCGCGCCTGCGCCGCCGAGTGCCGCCGATCCGCAACCCGTGAGATCGGTGTTGCAGAAGAAGAAGTCGACGTCAGCGCTGCCGGGCCAGTTGACGGTGATGTCGAGCGTCGTGTTCGGCGCGACCGTCGTGACCGAGATGAACTGGTTGTCGGCGTACTGGATATCGCTGAACTCGAGGGTCTCGTTGAGCGCCGGAACGGCGAGGGCCGGTGCTGCGCCCGGGTCATCCGACGAGAACGGCGACGTCGTGCCGAGGGTGATCTCCGACGTGAGCGTCAGCGGCACGGCGAGGGTCGGGGCGTAGGTCGGCGTCACGTTGGTGACGGTAATGGCACCAGACGACTTCGGCTTCGGGATGAACGAGAGCGTGGTGCCGTCGGCGGCCACATCGACGACCACTGCGTCGCCGCCGACCGCCAGGCTGACGCCCGAGTTCGCGTTGAAGATGAACCCTTCCGGAGCCGTGATCGTGACGACCTCGCCGATCTCCGGCGCGAGGTTCGAGAACGCGGCCTCGAGCGCCACCGGCATCACGGTGACGGGGACGGTGAGCGTCTCACCGCCGCCAGAGACAGTGAACGACGTGGCGGCAAGCCCCGTGCCCTTCACGTAGACACGGAGCTCGGTGTTGTTCGGATTGGCGATGAGCTCGCCATCGGGCCCGAAGACGGGACGGAACAGCGAGTCGATGGCCAGGGAGATTCCGCCTTCGGCACCGCTGAACGTGAGCGGCTCGTTGAGCGACGTGCCCTGCTGGTCGACCAGGCGGACGAGGATCTCGACGCTGTCGCCGAGCTCGACGAAGACCTGACCGGGGTTGGCGACGATGTGATCCGGATCGCCGCCTTCGATGGCTTCCGGCTCGGTTGAACAGCCCCAGAACAGGGCGGACGCGGCGAATACAACAGCACCACGCAGGATACGATTCATGACAGGCACCTCATTCCGATCGAAATGTGGAAACATGCCGGAAGCGCCTGTGACATCCTGCGGCCGCGTCCTGCCACGGCATCAGAACTGGCTTCCGGAACTTCCTCCGAAAAAGTCGACATTAAGGAACAGTCCGACATCGCGCACGGCCTCGAACGTCAGGATCTCCATCCAACCGGGGAGGCTGTTCTCCTGGAGGTCGCTCGTGTGGATGAGGTTGTATCCCCCGATCCCGGTGCGATCCGCGAAGATGTAGTACCGCGGCCTCCCGCGGGTGTAGCGCCAGACTTCGTACGGCGGGGCGGCTCCCGACTGCACGCGCCGGAGGATGTCATCCGGTGCCCCATGCTTCGCGTAAATCCGACCGCGGTCGGTCTGCCACCCGAGTTCCTGCCGCCCGCGCCCTACCCGGTACTGCTCGTTCGCGTACGCGATCGCGCCGTAGAAGCGCTCCCGTTCCTCGTTTCTCGGCGTTCCGGCGGTCTGGTCCCGGCCTCGCCAGAACTCGACCAGGAACCGCCGCTTTCCATCCAGTGACAGCGTCTCGTACGTCCGGAGATCACGCGACCGCGCGATCAGCACGAGCGGCGCCGCGGCGGTATCCAGCTGCGCCTCGGTCATGGCGGCGAAATATGCCTCATCGCCCGCCGTTCCGCCC
>JAICNA010000231.1 GCA_025928955.1 Gemmatimonadales bacterium
CGAGGATGAGCCCGCGCGGGCGCTCCGCGAGCTTCGCCACGACCGGCGGGAGGCCGAGGTCCTGGCAGGTGCGCACGTTGAACGGACTCATCCGGATGACGACTGCCACGCAGCCGCGCTGCTTGAAGCAGTTGCCGCGGAAACGGGCGAGGTTCTGGATCCCGAAGCTGAAGTCGAGCTCGTCCTCGGTCTCGAAGCGCTTCTTCTGGTTCTCGGTGAGGACGGAGTAGGCGAGCTGGAGCGTGTCTTTCGGCGTCAGGACCTCGGTCACGGACGAATCCGTGATGTCCCCGTCGATGCGGAGCTTGGGCCGCTCGCCGGCGGTGATGTGGAGGTCGGAGGCCTCCCGCTCGATCATCTCCTCCAGCAGCGCGCGCAGGTTGAAGCTCATCCGGCGGTCTCCTTGACGACTTCTTCGAGGGTGGTGACGCCCTTCCTGATCTTCTCCATCCCGTCCATTCGCAACGTGAGCATGCCTTCCGCCACGGCCTGATCGCGGAGCTCGGCCACGGAGGCCCCCCTGAGGACCATCCTGCGCAGCTCCGGCGACATCGCCATGACCTCGTAAAGCCCTGCGCGGCCACGATATCCGAGCCCGCCGCAGGCGTCACAGCCCTTGCCCTTCTGGAACGGTATCCTGCGCAATTCGTCAAAATCCGTGCCCAGGGCCGCCAGCTCCTCGTTCTTGTAGTCGTGCGGAGCCTTGCAGTCCTTGCAGATGCGTCGGACGAGCCGCTGGGCCACGACCAGGTTCACGGCGCTCGCCACGTTGAACGCCTCGATGCCCATGTCGATCATACGCGTGATGGTGCTCGGCGCGTCGTTCGTGTGCAGCGTCGAGAGCACGAGGTGGCCGGTGAGCGCCGCCTTGATGGCGATCCCGCCCGTCTCCAGGTCGCGGATCTCGCCGATCATGATGATGTTCGGGTCCTGGCGGAGGAATGCCTTGAGCGCGGCGGCGAACGTCAGCCCGATCTCGTTTCGCACCAGCACCTGGTTGATGCCCATCAGGTTGTATTCGACCGGATCCTCCGCGGTCATGATGTTGACCTCGGAGGTATTGATCCGGGACAGCGCCGAGTACAGCGTCGTCGTCTTCCCCGAGCCCGTCGGGCCGGTGACGAGCACCATGCCGTACGGGTTCAGGATCGCCTTCATGAGGTCGGCCTCCGCCTTCGGCTCGAAGCCGAACTTCTGGAGGTCGAGCGTCAGGTTCCCCTTGTCGAGAATTCGGAGCACGATCTTCTCGCCGAAGAGCACCGGCAGCGTGGACACGCGGAAGTCCACGACGCGGCTGCCCATCTTGAGCCGGAGCCGGCCGTCCTGCGGCACGCGACGCTCGGCGATGTTGAGGTGCGAGAGGATCTTGACGCGGCTCGTGAGCGCGGCCTTCATCTTCATCGGCGGCTTCATGATCTCGAGCAGCGCGCCATCCACGCGATAGCGCACGCGGATCTCGTGCTCGAAGGGCTCGATGTGGATGTCGCTCGCGCCCTTCATCACGGCGTTCTTGAGGATGCCCTCGACGAGCTTGACCACCGGCGCATCGTCGATCTGCGCCTGCGTCGCCGCGTCGTCTTCCTCGTCGGCGACGACCTCGACCTCCCCGCCCTGATCGTCGAACTCCTTGAGGATGTCCTGGAACTGCTGGTCCTGCGCGGACCCGTAATGCTTCTCGATGAGCGAGCGCAGCGTGTACTCGCCGGCGATCACCGGGAAGAGGTCGTACCGCGTGATGAACTTGAGGTCTTCGAGGAGGCCGAGATCGGTCGGGTCGGCCATTGCGACGGTGAGCGTGCGCCCTTCGCGCTTGAGCGGAAGGACGATGCTCTTGAGCGCCAGGTCGGGGGGGATGAGCTTGAGGATCCGCGCATCCACGTCGAACCGCGACAGGTCCACCGCCGGCATCCGGTACTGCCGGGCGAGCACCTTGGTGATCTCGATTTCCTGGACCAGCCCGAGCTTGACCAGCACATACCCGAGGCGATTCTTGCTCGCCTTCTGTTCGGCGAGCGCCTGGGCGAGCTGCTCGCGCGTCAGGAGCCCATCCTCGATGAGGATCTGCCCCAGACGTTCGCCTGTGGCTGTAGCTGCCGCAGTCGCCATGAGTTGCCGGTTAACGGGTAGAGGTGGGCTGCAAGATCCTGCGCAGGAGCCATTATCGGGCCAGCCCCCCGATCGTGCTACGGAACTCCAAGTGCTGCAGCGACTTTCGCCACGAGGACGGGACCGATGCCCGGCACGGCCCCGAGGGCTTGCACGCTGGCAAACGGCCCATGCGCCTCGCGATACGCCACGATGGCACGGGCCTTGGCGGGACCGATCCCTGGGAGGGTCTGGAGAACGGCCTCGGACGCGGTGTTTATATCGATGGCCGCCCGAGATCCGGCGCCCACGGGCGGGGCGGCGGCGGGTGGGCCGGCGCTCGCGGCCGCCGACGCGGCCCTGGGGGTGCCGCTGAAGGTGGCGGCCGGACCGATGCGCGCGAGGAGCCCGGCGCCGACGCCCGGGACGCGGTCGAGACCCGCCAGGCTTCCGAACGGCCCCCGGGCGTCCCGGTCGGCTGCGATCTTCCGCGCGAGCCCGGGGCCCACACCGGGGAGCCGTTCGAGCTCCCGGACGCTCGCCCGGTCGAGATCGATGCGTTCGCCGCGCCCGAGCGGACGCGCGTGGGCCATGACGCTGTCGCGATGCGCACGTGGGGACCCGTTGGCCGAGTCACCGAGAAACCGGATGGCGCCGGGCGCCGCCTCGGACGACGACAATACGTGCCGCGCGCCGTGCCCGCCGATGGCGAGGGCCAGCAGAATGAGGATGGCGCGGTGCTCGGAGGGCATGAGGAGGAAAGGAGGAAAGGTGGAAAGGTGGAAGGGTGGAAAGGCGGAAGGTCGAGATCAATCGTCGGACGCTAGCGGGCTCGAGCGCCGAGTCCCAACCCGATTCGCGCGAGTCGAATCATTCCGCCACGCCCACCCCTTCCACCCTTCCACCTTTCCATCTTTCCGCCCCCCTCACCCTAGCGCTCCGCCTCCTGCACCAGCCGCAGCGCGACGTCTCCGACGATCCCGAGGCTCGCCGCACTGATCTTGTC
>JAICNA010000102.1 GCA_025928955.1 Gemmatimonadales bacterium
ATCGTGCAGGGCATGAACGTGTACATGGAAGACCAGTTCGCCAACCGGCTGGTGGGCCTCAACACGTTCCAGCTGCGGCAGCGTCCCGGCATCGTGACGGGCGACGTGGACGACGCGGAGTGGCGCGCCTGGTTCCGGCGCCCCCGCATCTCCTATGCGGACGCGCGGTACGTGCGCGAGCGCATGACCATCCCGGCGGTGACGTCGTTCTACTGCGCCGACCGGATGACGCTCACCTACAATGGCAAGGAAGCGAAGGACATCGAGCTGCAGGGCACGGAGCCCTCGTACTTCCGGATCAAGAATTTCGAGCTTTCCGCGGGCCGCATCTTCACCGAGCAGGAAACGCGGGCCGGCTCGCCGGTGCTCGTGATCGGCGACCTCATCGCCGAGAAGCTGTTCGAAGGCACGGACCCGCTCGGGAAGTCGGTGACGATCGCCGGGCTTCCGTACCGCGTCATCGGCGTCGTCGCGAAGCAGGGAACGCTCTTCGGCATCTCGCTCGACAAGTTCGTCACCATGCCCTACTCGGCGCCGGGCCGCCGGCACATCTGCCCGCACAACATCCTCGACGAGCTGCAGGTCCAGGCGGAAAACCAGGCCGTGATGCAGGAAGCCATGGACGAGGTCGAGGGCATCATGCGCGGGCGGCGGCGGCTCAAGCCGAGCGAGGAGAACAACTTCTCGCTGCAGACGGCGGAGGGGGCGCTCGAGGGGTGGAAGAAGATCTCGGGAATCATGATGATGGCACTGCCGGGGCTGGTCGCGATCTCGCTCGTCGTCGGCGGCATCGTGATCATGAACATCATGCTGATGGCGGTGAGCGAGCGGACCCGAGAGATCGGCATCCGGAAGGCGCTCGGGGCCCGGCGCAGTGATATCCTCGCGCAGTTCGTCGTCGAGTCCGCCACCCTGTCCCTCCTGGGCGCGGCGTTCGGCATCGGCGCGGGCATCGGCCTCGCCTTCCTCGTCCAGGCGCTGAGTCCGCTCCCGGCCGCGGTCGCCCCGTGGTCGGTCGCAGTCGGGGTGATTCTCGGAATCTCGGTCGGCGTCGTCGCGGGCGTGTATCCGGCGACGCGGGCGGCGAAGCTCGATCCGATCACGGCCCTCCGGGCCGAATAGGGGGAACGCCATGAATTTCGGACGAGCGCTCGAAGGGGTCGGCATCGCGCTGGACTCGATCCGGTCGAGCAAGGTGCGCGCGTTCCTCACCATCCTCGGCGTAGCCATCGGCGTCATGGTCGTCATCGCCATGGCGTCCGCGATCACCGGGATCAACCGGAGCGTGGCGAAGGAGCTGGAAACGCTCGGCCCGAAGACCTTCTTCGTGCAGCGCTACTTCGAGGGCGGCCTCACCATCAGCGACGGCTCGGACGAAATGTCGCCATGGCGGAAGATGCCGTCCCTCACGGTCGATGAGGCCGAAGTGATCCGGAAACTCCCGGCAGTCCAGTTCGTGACGTGGCGCGAGGGCACCGGGGGGCCGGTGAGCTACGGCGACCAGCGCCTCGAGGGCGTGCAGGTCACCGGGTTCAGCCCCAACTGGATCTACACGGTCGGCGGCACCCTGACCATGGGGCGCAGCTATACCCAGGTCGAAGAGATGTCGAATGCGCACGTCACGGTGATCAACGACAAGACGGCGGAATCGCTCTTCGGGCGGCTCGATCCCATCGGCAAGCGGATCAAGATCTTCGGCGAGCCGTTCACCGTGGTCGGCGTGTACGTCGAGGCGGCCGGCCTGTTCAGCGGATCGCCGTCGCCTTCGGTGATGATCCCGCATTCGACGTTCTCGAAGGTCGCCGATTACTGGCCGGGCTGGATGATGTTCGCGGTGACGCCGAAGCCGGAGTTCACCGTGGCGGAGACCCAGGACCAGGTCACCGCCGCGCTCCGGGTGCACCGGGGCCTCCGGCCCGCCGACGACAACAACTTCGCGCTGGTGAGCCAGGACCGGCTCCTCGACATGTTCAACAAGGTGACGCAGGGCTTCTTCCTCGTCATGCTCGCGCTCTCGAGCGTCGGGCTCATGGTGGGCGGCGTGGGTGTCGTGGCGATCATGATGATCTCGGTCACCGAGCGCACCCGCGAGATCGGCGTGCGGAAGGCGCTCGGCGCCACCCGGCGGGAAATCATGTTCCAGTTCCTCGTCGAGGCGGCAACGCTCACGCTCGTCGGCGGCGGGGTCGGCATGGTGCTCGGCGCACTCGTTGCCTGGCTCATCCGCGCCGCGACGCCCCTCCCGGCGGCGATCCCGCTCTGGTCGGTCGTCGCCGCCATCATCGCGTCCACGATCACCGGCATCTTCTTCGGGCTCTATCCTGCCAGCAAGGCGAGCCGGCTCGATCCGGTGGAGGCGTTGAGGTACGAGTAGGAGCGGGAAGAAGCGGTCGAAAATCGGGAGAGCTGCGGTCGAAGAGCGGTCGTATGGCGGGTGAGGCGCGGTCACGGGACCGGGCCCGGAACGGCGGCGGATGGACGCGGCCGCTTTCCGACCGCTCCTCGACCGCTTTTCGACCGCTTTTTCCCCGCTTACCTTCCCCCCATGCCCCTCACAGAAGCGATCCGCCTTGCCCTCCGGGCGATCGCCGGCAGCAAGCTCCGCTCGTTCTTCACGCTTCTCGGTATCATCGTTTCGGTCGGCTTCCTGGTGGCGGTGGTCGCCATCATCCAGGGAATGAACGCCTACGTCCGGGAAAACGTGGCGGGCGCCGTCATCGGCACCAACGCGTTCCAGGTCCGCCGGGATCCGATCGCGCTCGGACTGGTGGACGACGAGGCGATCCGGGCCATCGCGCGGCGACCGCGCATCACCCGCGACGACGCTGAGGCGGTGCGTCGCGCGCTGCCCGATGCGGAAGCGGTGGCCCTGCAATCCGGGTGGCCGCCCCCGCAGAGCGACGTGGTCTACCGCAGTGAGCGCGTGCGAAGCGTCCTCACGTTCGGCGTGACCCCGCCCTACCAGATCGTGCAGGACTACCGGTTCGCGGCCGGCGAGCCGCTCGCCGAGCCGGACGTGAACGGGCGGCGGTACGTCGCCGTGCTCGGCTTCGACATCGCCGAGAAGCTCTTCGGCACCGCAGAGCGAGCCGTGGGCCGGAAGGTGCGCGTCGGCGGGCTGGAAATGACGGTGAAGGGCGTCATTGCGGCGAAGGGCCGCGTGCTGGGCCAGTCGTTCGACTCGTTCATCCTGCTGCCGATCTCGACGTTCGAGTCGATCCACGGTCGGCGGCTCACGACCGTCGTGTCGGTGAAGATGGCCGATGCCGCGGCCCTCGAAGGTGCAATGGCGCGCGCGGAGGAGGCAATGCGGCTCGCGCACCGGCTCCGGCCGGGGGAGGAGAACGACTTCACGGTCGACAAGGCGGATGCCCTGGTGGCCTTCTGGACCAGCCTCACCGGCCTGCTCTTCATGATCATCCCCGCCGTCGTCTGCATCGGCATCCTCGTCGGCGGCATCGTCATCATGAACATCATGCTCATGTCGGTGAACGAGCGGACGCGGGAGATCGGGATCCGGAAGGCCATCGGCGCCCGCCGCCGCGACATCCGCCGGCAGTTCCTGGTCGAGGCCATCGTGCTCTCGATCGTCGGAGGGCTGGCGGGCGTCGCCGCCGGATGGGGCCTCGCACTCGCCGTGGCGGCCGCGTCGCCGCTCCCGGCCCGCGTCACCGCCTGGTCGGTCGCGGCGGCGCTGGCCCTCGGCGGCGGAACGGGGATCCTGTTCGGGGTCTATCCGGCGGCGCGCGCCGCGCGCCTCAATCCGATCACCGCCCTCCGGAACGAATAGGTGATCTTCCACAGCGTCGGGGAAGGAATCGCGATCGCGTTCGACGCGCTCCGGTCGAACAAGCTTCGCTCCGCGCTCACGATCCTCGGCGTCGTCATCGGCGTGACGACGGTGATGGCGATGGCGTCCATCGTCCAGGGCGTGCGCTCGCAGATCATGAGCACGATCGAGGTGGCAGGCCCGACGACCTTCTACGTCATGCGCTTCTTCTCGCAGACGCCGCTCGATCCCAACAACCTGCCGTACGAAGTCCGCATCCGGCCCGTGCTCCGGCGCGAGGACGTGGCCGCGATCCGCGCCATCCCGGAAATCCGCTATGCGGGACTCTGGATCCAGCTGTTTGCCCGGCTCGAGTACCAGGGGGTCCGGACGCAGCTGATGACCGTCTTCGCCGCGGACGACAACTACATGGAGATCCAGGGTGGCACGCTGCTGCGCGGCCGGTTCTTCACGCGGAGCGAGCTCTCCGGCGCGAACGTCGCCGTGCTCGAGGAAGCGGCGGCGGACCGCATCTTCGGCCGCGTCGATCCGATCGGCCGGAACGTGCGGATCGCCGGCCGGTCGCTGCGGGTCATCGGGATCTACCAGAAGCCGGCGAACATCTTCGAGCCGCCGAGCCAGGAGATCGCCGGGATCATTCCGTACGAGACCGGCCGGACGGGCTTTCGGTACGACGACACGAACGCCCTCTTCATCTGCGTCAAGCCGGCCGATGGCGTCGGCGTCGACCGTGCGCAGGATCTGGTCACCGTGGCGCTCCGACGCTCGCGGCAGCTGCGCCCGGGCACGCCGAACACTTTCGACCTCATCTCGCAGGATCAGATCCTGAAGACCGTCAACGGGCTCACGTCGATCTTCTTCCTCGTCATGGTGGCCCTGTCCGGCGTTGCACTCCTCGTCGGCGGGATCGGCGTCATGGCGATCATGATGGTCTCGGTCACCGACCGGACCCGCGAGATCGGCCTGCGCAAGGCCGTCGGGGCGACCCGGCGGGAGATCCTCTGGCAATTCCTCGTCGAGGCAGCGACGCTCACGCTGATCGGGGGCCTCGTCGGGATCGCGGTCGGGCTCGCCGCCGGCGAGCTCCTCAAGCGGACGCTCACGCTGCAGGCCGCCGTCCCGGTGTGGAGCGCGGTGGTGGCGGTGGCCGTGAGCGTGGGCATCGGGCTCGCTTTCGGAATCCTTCCAGCGAACCGCGCGGCGCGGATGGACCCGGTCGAAGCGCTGCGGCGGGAGTGAACGCGGGCGTGTGCAACGCGGCGGGGCTGACGCATCTCCTGCAGGCTCACATCACTGGAGGCTCATGAGTCCACGTCGCGCGCTGCTCGCAGGGCTCCTCGCGCTCGGTGCCTGCACGCAGCAGATGTCCCGTCCCGATGCCGCCGACGGCGCGGGCGACTACGCGAAGGAAGGTGCGGAATCGGCGGCACCGCCGACCTCGCCGGAGATGGCGGTCGGGGCGGCGCGCGGGTCGACCGCTCCGCAGATGCCTCGCGCCGGTGTGGCCGACTCGGCCGCGCCGCGGATGCTGATCCGCACCGGGGATGCCAGTGTCGAGGTCGAGTCGCTCGAGCCCGCCGTGGTGCGACTGCGCGCCTACACCGAGCGGCTGGGCGGTTTCGTCGCCAATACCACCTATCAGGGCGGCCGCGACCGGACGCGGGAGGCCTCGCTCGAGCTTCGGATTCCCGCGGAACGCTTCGAGGCGATGCAGAGCGTGCTCGACTCGGTGGGGGAGGTCGAATGGCTGAACGTCGCCGTGCAGGACGTCGGGGAAGAGTACGTGGACCTCGCCGCCCGCACCGCGAATGCAAAGCGGCTGGAGACCCGCCTGGTCGAGCTGCTCGCCACCCGCACCGGCAAGCTGGAAGACGTGCTGGCGGTGGAGCGAGAGCTCGCACGGGTGCGCGAAGAGATCGAGCGCTACGAAGGGCGCCTCCGGTTTCTTCGCACCCGCGTCGCCACGAGTACGCTCACGGTCCGGCTCCACGAGCCCCCGCCGATCATTGCCGGCACCGGGGGAACCGGCGTGATCGGCGAGGCGTTTCGTCAGGCGTGGCGGAACTTCGTCTCGGCGATCGCGGCCCTGATCGCCTGGAGCGGCGTCCTGATTCCGTTGCTTGCGGTATCGGCTGCGGTCTGGCTCGCCGTGCGGACGTTCCGTCGCAGGACCACCCCGATTCCACCAGCGGGAGACTCCATTGAGCGTTGACCTCCTCGCCGTCGCGGCGCACCGGGACGATGTCGAGCTGACCTGCGCCGGCACCCTCATCCGCGCGGCGGATGCCGGGTACCGCACCGGGATCCTGGACCTCACGGCCGGCGAGAGCGGCACGCGCGGCAGCGCCGCGCTCCGCGGCGAGGAGGCGGAGCGCGCGGCACGCATCATGGGCGTGGCCGAGCGGCGGAACGGCGGGCTGCCGGACGCCCACATCCAGAACACCGAAGAGACGCGGCGGATCGTGGTGGAGCAGATCCGCCACTTCGCGCCTCGGGTGGTGATCCTTCCCTTCCCCGTCGGGCGGCACCCGGACCATCGGCTCGCATCCGAGCTCACGCGCGACGCGTGCTTCCTGGCCGGCCTCGCCCGGTACGAAGCGGCCGGCGCCCCGCATCGCCCACACAAGATCCTCTACGCCCTCGCCTACCGCGAGGATCCGGTCAAGCCGACGTTCGTGGTGGACGTGAGCGAGCAGTTCGCGCGGAAGATGGAGGCGATCCGCTGCTACGCCAGCCAGTTCGACGGCGCCAAGGCAGCGGGAGAGATCTTCCCGACGGGCCAGGACCTCTATGCGCTCGTCGAGACGCAGAGCCGGCATTACGGATCGCTGATCCGCCGCGCGCACGGCGAGCCTTTCTTCACGCACGAGACCGTGCGGGTGGATGACGTGCTCGCCCTCGACGTCCAGTCGATGTAGGCCGGCACAGGGGCATCGGTAAGTCCTTTCCCGCTCACCGCTTACCGCTTACCGACCCACTGGTTTCGTGCTATCTTCCGGCATGACCACGCCCGTCTACCTCGACCACGCAGCCACGACGCCCGTCCGCCCGGAAGTCCTGGAAGCGATGCTTCCCTATCTCGGCGAGCAGGCCTTCGGCAATCCCTCGAGCGCGCACCGGTTCGGCCGCGCGGCCCGGGCGGGACTCGAACAGGCACGCCGGGAGGTCGCAGCCGCCCTCGGGGCCGAGCCGAATCAGGTCGTCTTCACCTCGGGCGGGACCGAAGCGGATAATCTCGGCATCGTGGGCGGCGCGCTCGCCGCCCGGGAGCGGGGCGGCCGGATGTGCGCCTGCGTCTCCGCCATCGAGCACAAGGCCATCCTCGCCGCCGCACATCATGTCGTGCATCTCGGCGGGGCAGAGGTGGTGCTGCCGGTCGGGACGGACGGCGTGCTCGACATGGAAGCGCTCGACCGGGCGCTGGCGGATGAGCCTTCCGTGGTGTCCGTCATGTGGGTGAACAACGAAGCCGGTGTCGTGCAGCCCGTACTGGACATCGCCGCCCGCTGCCGGGACGCGAAGGTCGTCTTCCACACCGACGCCGTTCAGGCGTTCGGGAAGGTGCGGGTGTCGGTCGATGCGCTCCCCTGCACCCTCCTCACCATCTCCGGGCACAAGATCGGCGCACCGAAGGGCATCGGCGCGCTCATCGTGCGTGACCGCAAGGCCATCGAGGCGATCATCCACGGCGGCGGCCAGCAGTTCGGCCTCCGCCCGGGGACGGAGAACGTCGCCGGGGCCGTCGCGCTCGGGCGGGCGGCGGCGCTTGCCGCGTCGGAGCAGGCGGCGGAGGCGAGGCGGCTGGAGGGGCTCAGGGACGCGCTCGTCTCGGGCATCCGGAGGGCGGTGCCCGATGTCGTCGTCACGGGAGAAGCGGGGCCGCGCGCGCCGCACATCGTGAGCCTCTGCACCCCGGGCGCGGACAGCGAGGCGCTGCTCATGCACATGGACCTGGCCGGCATCGCGGTTTCCGCCGGCTCCGCCTGCACGACGGGCGCCGTGGAGCCATCGCATGTGCTGACCGCGATGGGCGTGCCGCGCGATCTTGCGCTCGGCGCCCTCCGCTTCAGCTTCGGGCACACGACGACCGACGCGGATATTGCGCGCGCGGTCGCGGTCTTCCCGACGGTCGTCGACAAGGTGCGCAAGCTCGCGGGGGTGCTCGGCCGTGCGTGAAAAGGTCCTGGTGGCGATGTCCGGCGGGGTGGACAGCTCCGTCGCGGCGGCGCGGCTCGTCGAGCAGGGATATGACGTCGTCGGCGCGACGATGAAGCTCTTCTGCTACGGCGATGACGTCCCCGACCGTCCCTGCTGCTCGCTCGATTCGATCAACGACGCGCGTGACGTGGCCCACGCGCTCGGCATTCCCCACTATGTCCTGAATCTCGAAGACCGGTTCAGCCTGCACGTGATCGAGAACTTCGTGAGCGAGTACAGCCGCGGACGGACGCCGATTCCGTGCGTGCGCTGCAATTCCTTCACCAAGTTCCGCGATCTCCTGGCGCACGCCGACGCCCTGGGGTGCCGGTACCTCGCGACGGGGCACTACGCCCGCGCAGCGTCCGGGGGGCTGTTTCGCGGCCGGGATCGCCGGAAGGACCAGAGCTACTTCCTCTGGGGCATCGATCGCGCCGTCGTGGAGCGCATGCTCACGCCGGTCGGCGAGATGTCGAAGGAGGAAACCCGGAACGCCGCCCGCGCGCTCGACCTGGTCACCGCCGAGAAGGAGGAGTCGGTCGAGATCTGCTTCGTTCCGGACGATGACTACGTAGGGGTACTGGAGGCCCGGCTTCCCGCCGGCGCGGCCGCTCTGGCGCCGGGGCCCCTGGTCTCGACGACGGGCGAGGTCCTGGGGGAACACGCCGGGTACGCGCGCTACACCATCGGCCAGCGGAAGGGGCTGCCTGGGGGGGCGGGCGGCCGCCGGTACGTCGTCGCGATCCGGCCCGATTCTCGCGAAGTCGTCGTGGGGGGCGAGGAAGACCTCGCCGGTCACCGGGTGACGCTGGAGGAGCTCAACTGGCTGGCGGAGCCATTGGCGCCCGGTGCCAGCTGCGAGGTGCAGGTGCGCTACCGGTCCGCCGCCGTGCCGGCAACGGTGATGGAGGTCACCGGGGAGACGCTGCAACTGGCGCTGGAGCGCCCGGTTCGGGCGATTGCGCCGGGCCAGAGCGGGGTGCTGTACGGGAAGGACGATCGCGTGCTGGGCGGCGGCGTGATCGCATGAGCAAGCCCTGAAAGGACGATCGATGAGCGCGAGGAACCCGTCACCGAGCCGGCGTTCGTTCCGGCTCGTGCTGTTTTGTGGCGTGCTCGCCGCGACACCCGCGCAGGCGCAGCGGGCCATGACGGTCGAGGACCTGCTCGCGGTCCGGACGGTCTCCGACCCGCAGATCTCCCCCAACGGGCAGCTCGTCGCGTTCACCCTGACCGAGGCCTCGCTCGACTCCAATCGCAATATCTCGCGGATCTGGGTGGTTCCCGCCGGAGGCGGCACGCCGCGGCAGATCACGAATGGCCCCGGGAACGACCGGGCGCCACGCTGGGCCCCGGACAGCCGATCCCTGGCGTTCATTTCCACCCGCGGTCGAGGCGCCCAGGTGTGGCGGGTGCCGGTCACCGGCGGAGACGCCGAGCGGGTGACGACGCTGGCCGGTGGGGTCAACGATTTCAGCTGGTCCCCGGACGCCCGCTATCTGTTCGTGGTGAGCGACGTGAAGTGGCCACCGGTCCAGGAGGTGGACCGCCGGAACGGCGCGTATCCGACCGAGGCCCGGATCTGGACGTCGCTCATGTACCGCCACTGGAACGAATGGCGGGCGGGAACGCGAACCCATCTCTTCCGCCACTCCATTCCGGATGGCCGGGTCATCGACCTCACGCCGATCGATCGCGACGTTCCCACGCTCGCCCTCGGCGGGCGCGATGTCGCGATGGCGGCGCTCGGGACCGAGCTCGCCGTGGTGTACAACCCGGATGCCGAGCCGGCAATCTCGACGAACAACGACGTCTTCGTCATGGGTCCGGACGGGACCGCTCGGCAGCCGATCACGACGAACCCGGCGAACGACCACAGTCCCACCTATTCGCCCGACGGGCGTTACATCGCCTACCTCGCGATGGACGTGCCCGGCTTCGAATCGGACCGCCAGCAGATCATGCTGTACGAGCGCGCAACGGGCCGCCGTACCTCGCTGACGGAGGACTGGGATCGGAGCGTCTCGGCGATCCGGTGGATGCCGCACAGCCGCAGTATCGTGGCGGAGGTCGAGGAACGCGGCGAGCGCGTGATCTATTCGGTGGAAGTGCCTTCCGGGCGCGTGTCCCGGCTCCTCGGCGGCGGCATGAACTCGGATGTGCAGGTGGCCGCCTCGGGCGAGTTCCTGGTCTTCCTCCGCCAGAGTGCGACGGCGCCGCCGGAGATCTATCGCGCCGATGCCGCGGGCCGGGGCGTGCGGGCGTTGACCCGCTTCAATGCCGGGCTCATGAGCCAGCTCGACCTCGCGCCCGCCGAATCGTTCGGATTCGTCGGCGCAGCGAACGATTCGGTGTTCGGATGGATCATCCGGCCGCCCAGGTTCAGCAGCCGGCGCCGCTATCCGCTCATCTACCTGGTGCACGGAGGCCCGCAGGGCGCCTGGCTCGATCAGTGGCACGCGCGCTGGAACTACGCGCTGTTCGCGTCGCGCGGCTACGTCGTGGCCGGGGTGAACTTCCACGGCTCGACCGGTTACGGGCGGCGATTCACCAACAGCATCTCCCGCAACTGGGGCGGGCTACCCTACGAGGACCTCATGAAGGGCCTCGAGCACCTCGGCGGGCTGCCCTATGTCGATACGG
>JAICNA010000243.1 GCA_025928955.1 Gemmatimonadales bacterium
CGAAGGAGGGACTGGAGGCCGTCGAGACGGGCGGCGGCGCCGTGGGTGCCGCTTCCGGTACGGCCTACGAGAGCCTCGACGAGCTGACCGAGGCCCTGTTCACGGCCGCCAAGAAGGGCCTCGTCATCCAGCGCTACAAGGGTCTCGGCGAGATGAACCCGGAGCAGCTCTGGGAAACGACCATGAACCCCGAGACGCGCACGATCCTCCGCGTCACCATGGAGGATGCGGTCGAGGCGTCGAAGCTCTTCGACGAGCTGATGGGGGACGAAGTGGAGCCGCGGCGGCTCTTCATCGAGCGGAATGCGAAGTACGTGTCGAACCTGGACGTGTAGAAGACGGTAGCCGGTAGATGGTGGGCGGGGGGCGAGAACGTGTCACCCCGGAGCGAAGCGACTTGGGCCGGAACAGAGGGCATTTCTTCAGCGGCCGCTTCGCGAAGGGATGCCCTGAGTTCTTGCCCCCGTCGCTTCGCTCCGGGGTGACATCCCATTCCCTATCGCGACTGCCTACCGTCGCCTACGCCTCCTCCTCCTCCCGCCACTCGAACCGGTACGCCACCGCCGGTCCGCCGTCCCCTTCATACGCGAGCCTGGCGACGAGCATGGTGAACGGCTCGATGTACCGGGCGGACCGGAGCGGGCCGACATCGGTGGGCTCGAAGCCGGCGTCGCGAATCAGGTCAGCCACTGTCTCCTTCGCTTCGTCATCGTCCCCGCAGTAGAGCAGATGCGGAGGTTCCCGGCTGTCGCGTGCGTTGAACACCGCGAACAGCACTTCGCTGGGAACGCTGCCGAACGCGGAGACGACCGAGGCACCGCGCACCTTCTTCGCGAGCTCCTCCGCACCCGAGGATCGGTGAGCCACGACGAGCTCGGTGTCGTCGTCGCTCATCGGAAGCGAGCAGGTCACTATGATCTTGCCCGAAACATCGCCTGCCTGCCGCAGGACGTCGTCCACGCGATTCCAGTGCACCGCGAGCAGGAGCACGTCGGCATCCGCCACCGCCTCGCGCGGCGTGCCGGCCCGGGCGCTCACGCCGGCCTCGCCGGCGAGCTGCTCGAGCTTCTTTTCGCTCCGCGAATAGCTGAATACCACCTCGTGGCCCGCCCGGGCGAAGATGGTGCCGAGCTTCCCTCCCATCAGGCCCGATCCCAGGATCCCGATCCGCATCATGCCCTCCCCTGCTCAGGTACCTCAGCCGCGCTCGCCGTCCTCTGTCTGCAGCACATGCGCCCAGCCGAGCTCGGCCCAGTCCAGGTCCTCCTCGATGCGCTGGAAGGCGGCGTCACCGATCGTTCCCGAGGTCCGGAGGGCCATGAGTCGCCGGCGCTGGGCGGCGCTCGCCGCGCGAATGACGGCCCCCTCCGCCGCCTGCTCCGCCCTGCTCGCCACCGGAAGACGCGCGCGAGGCGATGTGGGACGCACATCGCCGGCCGACTCCTCTTCGGCGCGCCGCAGCTGGAGGGCATAGCGGTCGCGGATGAGCTCCGCGGTTTCCGAGATCTCGGACGACGCGATCGCCCCGACCGCCGCCCGGAGTGTCTCCACGCGCGCGAGGCGGATCTCCCGGTCCACCGACCCGTCGTCCTCGAGGCCGAGCCGCAGCATGAGCGGGCGAAGCGTGAGCCCCTGCAGCACGAGCGTGCCAAGCGTCACGCCGAACGCCGACGTCAGGATGAGCTCGCGATGCGGAAAGCCCACGGGCAGCGCGAGCGCGGCGGCGAGCGTCACCGTCCCGCGCATGCCGCACCACCCGACGACGGCGGCGCCGCGCGAGGAGAGCGCCACGGCGTCCTTCGGGCCGGGGGCGCCGTCCGGACGCGGCCGGCAGCGCCACCGGCTGAACGCCGCCGCGCCGGTGACCCATGCGATGCGCGCGAGGATGACCGTGGCGCAGACGGCGGCCGCGACGACGGCGTAGCGCACGCCCTCCGCTCCGGTCGCATCGGCAGCGATGGACTTGAGCTGGAACCCGACCAGGATGAACGCGAGCACGTTGAGGACGAATACCGCCACTTCCCACACGGCCCATGACGGGATGCGGATGCGCGCCGGCACGATCTCGGGCGCGCGGCGCGCCGCGGCCATCGCGAAGACCACGGTTGTGATGATCCCCGAGAGGTGGAGCTGCTCGGCGAGGATC
>JAICNA010000151.1 GCA_025928955.1 Gemmatimonadales bacterium
GACCATGGCTCGATCCACTGCCACACGCCGGCCACGGTCTACGCCAAGCGCGATACCACATCGAACCTGCGCTACAAGTTCGGCGAGGACCTCAAGGCACAGGATCCGGACGCCGCCATCCTCGTCGAGGACCTCGCGAGCTACGGCCTGCCGCTCCGCACGCCGTCCACCCGCCTGCTCCTCGCCACCGGAGACCGGTTCTTCGTGTACCCGACGAAGCTGCGTGAGTACCAGGCACGTTATCGCGGCGCCTTTCTCCACGGCGGCGTGTCTCCCGAGGAGGTCGTCCTCCCCATCGCCCTGCTCACACCGCGGCGCGGCTGACGCATGCGTCCATCGCTGCTGCTCGCGTACGACTTCCCGCCGGCGCGCGGCGGCATCGCCCGTGTCATGAGCGAGGTCGCCTGCCGGCATCCCGAGGGAAGCCTCATCGTCTCGACCGGAAGCGCGGGCCGCTCCGACGCGGTGGACGCGCGCTACGGTACGCGCGTCGACCGGATGCCGCTGCCGTCGCGCCGCCTCCGTGTCTTCCCGGGCCTGCTGCTCTGGTCGCGGCGCGCCGCGTCGCTGGCGCGCCAGCACGAGGCGGGATTCGTGTGGTGCGGGCACCTCAAGCCGGCGGCCTATGCCGCGCGCTGGGTGCGCGAGCGCCTGGGCGTGCCGTACGGCGTGATGGTCTACGGTGGGGACCTGCTGGCATTGCAGCACCAGATCCATCGCTCGCCCCTCAAGCGCCGGGCCGCCACGACGCTGCTCCGCTCCGCGTCCGTCGTGGTGGCCGTGAGCGCCTGGACGCGCGACCTGTTCCACGGGATTCTCGGCGAGCTGGAGCTCGATGCCTCGCAGCTGCCGGTCCGGATCGTGCCGCTCGGCGCCGACCCCGACGAGTTCCGGCCCGGCATCGACGTCGCCGCGATCCGCCGGCGCTTCGGCCTCGAAGGCCGCCGCTGGATGCTCACCGTCGGCGGCAGCGGCCCCCACAAGGGGGTGGACACGGGACTGCGCGCGCTGGCCGCCCTCAGGGATCGGCTGCCCGATCTCGGGTACGCGGTGGCGGGACCGGGCCGGCACACCGAGGCGCTCCAGCGTCTCGCGGATGCGCACGGGGTCGGCGACCGGGTCCGGTTCATCCCTGAGGTGAGCGACGCCGACCTCCCGGGTCTCTACAATGCAGCCGATCTCTATCTGGGGGTGTCGCGGAAGGAAGGGCGAAGCGTCGAGGGATTCGGCATCGCGCTCGCGGAGGCCATGGCGTGCGAAGTTCCCGTGATCGCCGGCCGCAGCGGTGGCATCCCGGAGCTGATCACCGACGGCGCGACCGGACTCCTCGTGGATCCCGAGCGCACCGATCCCCTCGTCGAGGCCATCGACCAGGTCCTCGGGGACCGTGCCGTCGGCGAGCGGCTCGGCCGGAACGGACGCGAGGCGATCGTCAAGCAGTTCAACTGGAAGCGCACCACCGAAGGCCTGCAGGCCATCGCCGCAGAGTTCGGGCGCCGCTAGGCGGTCTTCTCCCTCCACTCGCGCGGTCCGGCCACTTCGTCGAACTCGATGGCGGCGGTCGGGCACTCGTGCACGTACCGGCCGTCGAGCGGCGACCATTCCCGCTCCGGGTGCGTCACCTCCGCCTTTTCCCCCACCATCCGGAAGACGTCCGGCGCGCTCAGCGCACAGAGCTGGCAGCCGATGCACTTCGCCGGTTCGATCCGCACCCGCACGTGCCGCCGCGGGTAGAGGCCATCGGCCAGATCGTGCAGCGGCGCGGGCAGCGCGTCGAGGGCCTCGAGCGTTGCCGCGCGCCCCTCGGTGATGAGGTCGTCGGTCTGCGTGAAGGAGAACATCGACACGTGCGCGACACGCGGCTGCACGAGCAGGAGCGGCGGACCACCCCAGTGCTCGAGGCTCGTCTGGCTCTGGGTCTGCATCACGATTTCGAGGCCGCGGATGTACGTCGCGGCGAACCCGGCGGTCTCGTCCGGCGATCGCGCCGTGCTGACCTCGGTGAGGTTGATCGCGATGATCGGGTCGGCGCTCGCGATCTCGGCGAGCCGCACCGGGAGATTCTCGACGACGGCGCCATCGACGTAGGTCCGCCCGCCGATCTCGCGCGGCGGGAAGATTCCCGGGAGGGCGCACGACGCGAAGACGGCATCGGCGACGCGTGCATCACGGCGCCCGGGGAGTCCCCAGAACACCTGCCGGCCGGAGTGCAGGTCCACCGTGTTGATGAGCAGCGGACGGATCAGGTCGTCGAAGCGGCGATTGCCGACGAGGCTGTGGATCAGCTCCTCGAGCGGCTCGGGGCGGTACACGGCGGGCGAGAGCATCCGCTTCATCGCCATGTCGTAGTGCGCCACGCGGAACACGTGGCGTCGCCGGACCCGCAGTGCGCGGACCTTCATCTCGCGCGGTGACATCCCGGTGGCCCACGCAGCGGAAATGAGCGAGCCCATGCTCGAGCCGATGACGAGGCCCGGGCGGATGCCGCGCTCCTCGAGCGCCGCGAACACGCCGATGTGCGCCAGCCCCTTGAGGCCGCCGCCGCTCAGCACGAGAGTTACCGTTCGATCGCTCATCTGGTTGCCGGAATATCTGCGGGGAGGCTAACCTACCGCCATGCTCCGCCGTCGAAGTTCACTCCCGTCACCACTCGGGCGACGCCTCGCGCGCGACCGCTTCCTGCAGTTCGGCCTGGTCCTCGTCGCGGCCGTGCTCCTCGCCGCCGCCTTCGCGCCCTGGCTCGCGCCCCACGATCCCTACTCGGGCGACCTGCGCGGCGCCTACCTCCAGGATCCCGGCGGCGCATACCTGCTCGGCACCGATTCGCAGGGCCGCGATGTCCTGAGCCGGGTGATCTACGGCGCCAGGATCTCGATCTCGGTCGGGCTGATCTCGCAGAGCGTCGCGGTGCTCCTCGGGGTGACGCTCGGCCTGCTCGCCGGCTATTACCAGCGCTGGGTGGACGCGCTCGTGATGCGGCTCGCCGACATCACGCTCGCCTTTCCCACGCTGCTGCTGCTCATTGCCGTCGCGGCCGCGGTGAAGCCGTCGCTCCCGGTCATCTTTCTCGTGATCGGCATCGTCGGCTGGGCCGCGATGGCGCGCATCGTCCGCAGCCAGGTCCTCGCGCTCAAGCGCTCCGAATTCGTGCTCGCCGCGCAGGCGCTGGGCTCGCGCGACGGCCGCATCCTCTTCCGTCACCTGCTGCCGAACGTGCAGGCGCAGGTCATCATCGCCGCGACACTCGGCATCGGCGGCGCCATCATGGCGGAGGCCGCCCTCTCGTTCGTCGGACTCGGCGCCCAGCCACCGACCCCGAGCTGGGGCGCGATGGTCGCGGACGGGCGCGATCTCCTGCGGGTCGCGCCCTGGGTGTCATTCGCGCCGGGGATCGCCATCGGCATCGCGGTGCTCGGCTTCAATCTGGTGGGCGACATCCTCCGCGAAGTCTACGACCCTCGCCTCCGCACGGAACGGTGAGGGAGTGAGCTCCATCCGCGACTCCGAATTCGGTGCGCTGAAGGGAGTGACCTACCTCAACAGCGCCAGCACGGGCCCGCTCCCCGAGCGAACCATCCGGGTCCTCGAGCGATTCAACCGGATGCGCGGCGCGCCGCACCTGCTGCCCGATCCCGACCTGTTCGCCATCTTCGTGGAGTCGCGCCGCCTCATTGCCCGGCTCCTCAACGCCACGCCGGACGAGATCGCGCTCGCGACGAACACCTCGTACGGCCTCAACCTCGCGGCCCTCGCGCTCCCGCTGGAGCCGGGCGATGTGGTGCTCGTGAGCGACAGGGAGTTCCCGGCGAACGTCTATCCCTGGCTCCACCTCAGGCAGCGCGGTGTCGAGGTCGACCTCGCGCCTGTGACGGCCGACGGGTGGCCCGACGAAGCCTGCCTGCTGGAGCGCCTGACCGACCCGCGGGTGAAGGTCCTCGCCGTGTCCCTGGTCCAGTTCAGCAATGGCTATGCCGTGGACCTGGACGCCCTCTCCCGGGCCACCCGTCGGACCGGGACGTATCTCGTCGTGGACGCGATCCAGGGCCTCGGCCAGCTCCCGGTGGACCTTCGGCGCACCCCGGTGGACATCCTGTCGTCGGGGGGCCAGAAATGGCTCCTCGCCCCGTGGGGATCGGGGTTCACCTACGTCCGGCGAGAGCTCATCGAGGCGCTGACGCCGCCGCTCGCCGGGTGGACCGCCTTCGAGGGTACCGACGATTACACCCAGCTCACGGCCTACCGGACCGAATTCCGCGACACGGCCCGGCGGTTCGAGACGATCACCCTGCCGTTCCAGGACTTCGCCGGATTCAACGAATCGCTCGGGCTCATCCTCGCGGAGGGCCCCGACCGGATCGGCGCGCACGCCCGGGCCTGCCAGGAGCCGGTGATCGACTGGGCGCGGCGTGCGGACGTGCGGATCACCTCGCCCGTCGGCCGGCACGGCTCGGCGATCCTCTGCGTCGCGCCGCCGGATGCGCCGGGCGCGTACGCGCGACTGCGGGAGGCGGGCGTGTACTGCAGTCTCCGCGAGGGATCGCTCCGCTTCAGCCCGCACCTCTTCAATACGATCGGCGAGATGGAACGCGTCGCCGGGATTCTTCAGGACCATCAGGAGAAGCGATGACTTCGTTCGCTGAAATGCTCGAGGGCTATGCGTTCGACGCGCCCGCGATCACGCTGGGCGGCGCGCTCGACGGTGATGGCGCGGTCCATCGTGTCCCGCTCGTCCGGATCCCACTCGCCATGATGAACCGGCACGGGCTCGTGGCCGGGGCCACCGGCACCGGCAAGACGCGCACGCTGCAGCTGCTCGCCGAGCAGCTCTCCGCCCAGGGCGTGCCCGTGTTTGTCGCCGATATCAAGGGTGACCTGCAAGGTCTCGCCGTGCCGGGCGAAGGGAACGACAAGATCACGTCACGCGCGGAGAGCATGGGCTACAGCTGGAAGGCCGCGGGCGCCCCGGTCGAGTTCGTGAGCCTCACGGGTCGGAACGGCGTGCAGCTCCGCGCCACGGTCAGCTCCTTCGGTCCCCTCCTGCTGGCGAAGGTGCTCCGCCTCAACGAAACGCAGACGAGCGTGCTGAGCCTGGTGTTCAAGTACTGTGACGATCAGGGCCTGCCGCTGCTCGATTTCGCCGATCTCCGGAGCGTGCTCCAGTTCCTCACGTCGGATGCGGGGAAGGGCGCGCTGGCCGAGTACGGCGCGATTTCATCCCAGAGCGTCGGCGTGCTCCTCCGCAAGATGGTCGAACTGGAGCAGCAGGGTGCGGAGCGCTTCTTCGGCGAGCCGGAGTTCGATATCAACGACCTGCTCGTCACGACGGCCGACGGACGCGGCGTCGTCACCTGCCTCGAGCTCGCGGACGTGCAGGACCGGCCGGCGCTCTTCTCGACCTTCATGATGTGGCTGCTCGCGGAGCTGTATCAGAACCTCCCCGAAGTGGGCGATATCGCGAAACCCAGGCTCGTCTTCTTCTTCGACGAGGCCCACCTCCTCTTCGACGATGCGCCGAAGGCGTTTCTCGACCAGGTGCAGCAGGTCATACGCCTGATCCGCTCCAAGGGTGTCGGGGTGTTCTTCGTCACCCAGACGCCGAAGGATCTGCCCGAGGACGTGCTGGCGCAGCTCGGCAACCGGGTCCAGCACGCGCTCAGGGCGCACACGCCGAACGACGACAAGGCGCTGCGGGCGACCGTGCGCACCTACCCGAAGACCGGATTCTACGACCTTGAGGAAACACTGACCTCGCTCGGGACCGGCGAGGCGGTCGTGACGGCGCTCGACCCGAAAGGGCGGCCCACGCCGGTCGTGGCGACCCGCCTGATTCCGCCGGGCGCGCGGATGGCGCCGCTCACGCCGGAGGAGCTCAAGGTCGAGCTGGCGCAGTCTGACCTGCTCGCGGAGTACGGCGTCGCGGTCGACCGGGAGAGCGCGCACGAGATGCTGGCGAAGCGGATCGCGGAGACCCAGCCGCCGCCGGAAGAGGCTCGGCGGAGCGCCGGCGCCCGGGTGCGAAAGACGGCGACGCAGGCGGCGGTCGGTGCGATCGGTGTCACGATCGGGCGGACCGTGGGCCGCGAGATCGTGCGTGGCGTGCTGGGGATGCTCGGCGTCAAGCCTCGGCGACGGACGACCCGGCGCACCCGGTGGGGGTTCTAACGCGTGACGTTGATGAGTCGCGACCGCGTCGCGGCAGCTTTCGTCCCCTCCTCGACGATGGTCACGGTGAGGCGGTACTGGCCCGGCGCCAGGTCGTCGAGCCCGATCGTGCGCCGGATGGGGATCACCTCGCGATCGGCCCGTTCGTTGAAGACGAGACTCACACCCCGCGCATCCTCGTCGTCCGCCCTGCGGACCGAGAGCGTGGTTTCGTAGGCGCGCCCGGGGCGCAGGCCGTAGGCCTCGTAGTAGACCGGCGCCACATCCCCGACGCCATACGCGTTCAGCGCGTTGACCAGCACGGCGTCGCCGCGATTGTCCCACCTGAGCCCGCCCCTTTCGCGGCCGAGCACGAGATCGCTCATGCCGAGCGCGCCCGGCTCGGCGCCGAGTGCCACGGTGCCCAGATGGAGCGCCGAGCCCGCCCGCCCGTCGGCGTGATAGACGGCGGCGCGGACGGCGTAAGCCCCCGCCGCTGCGGGCATCTCGAGCAGACCGGTGAGAAAAGCCCCGGCGCGGATCGTGTCGCGCGCGACGAATGACCGGAGCGAATCGACGCCGCGAATCACCTGGTGCTCCCGGTCCACGGCCGAGACCCGGACGCCCAGGCGATACCGCACACCACCGCCGGGAATCGGCTCCGGCGTGAGCCGCTCGCCGGGGACGGCGAAGATCACCAGCAACCGTCCCGTGCCCGCGCTGGGCTGGCCGACGGCGACCACCTGCAGGATCGGATCCAGCGGGGCAGGGTAGAGGAGCGAGTAGCTGTCGGTTTCCACCGACGCGACCATCGCTTCGCGATTCTCCCGCCGAAGCTTCATGCGCTCGGGCATGCACTCGACCGGCCCTGCCCGCCGCATCCCGGCCCGCTCGAGCTCGGCCGCGAAGGCGACCTTCCGGTACCGCGAATCGAGCTCGGCAACGCGATAGAGCAGGGAGGTCTGCAGCGGGATGTACGAGTAGAGCGTGGATGGAACACTGCGGCCGAGCGCCAGGCTCCCGCTGAAGTACATCAGCCGGCTCTCTCCCTCGAACCAGTACTGCCAGACTTCCTGGACATCCCACCCCGTCAGCGCGCTTTCGCGGTCCTCGGAAAAGGCGAACGGCTCGGAGCCGGCGCTCTGCGCCACCTCGGGCGGTGTGGCGGGCCCCGCGACCAGGGGGGCGATCTCACCTTTCGCTCCCGGTGCGCGGATCCGCGCGCCCGGCTCGCCATGGCGCATGTACACCACGCCGCGATGATCGAGCAGCCGCTCGCGGCGGCGTGCGTCCTGCAGGCGGGC
>JAICNA010000035.1 GCA_025928955.1 Gemmatimonadales bacterium
ATCACGCCGAGCCCATAGGTGGCGCCGCCTCCGAGCCGCGCGGGAACACCCGTGAGCATCTCCGCCCTGGACATCGAGTCCACGACCGCGCCGCCGTACAGTGCGGCCGCCCAGCGCGCCAGGTCGGCCGCGGACGTCGCGTACCCGCCTCCCGCCCATTCGAACTGCGGATTGATCGCGAGCCTCCCGTTCGCGATCATCGCGTCGGTGCCGCCGAACGGATTGCCGGGACCGGCATAGCCCTGCACGAGCCCGGCGATGGTCCGCGCGTCGGAGGGAACGGTACGGCGGAGGCCGAGCGGCTCGAGGAGCCGGGTCCTGATCTGGTCATTGAGCGGGCGGCCGCCGACCCGCTCGATGATCATGCCGAGGACGATGTAGTTGGTGTCGGAATAGTCCCAGCCCTCTCCTGCGGCGAACGGCGCCGGCTCGTCGAGGATGTAGGCGACCAGCTCCGCGGGCCGCCAGACGCGATCCGGCTGCGCGGTGAGGTCGCGGGTGAAGGCCTCCCGGAATTCGTAGCGGACGAGGCCGCTCGTGTGGTTCATGAGCATGCGCACGGTGATGGCGCTGTCGTTCGGAAGGCGCGCGAACCACGGCTCCCCGCCGAGGTAGGTGGCGATCGACTCGTCGAGCCGGAGCCGGCCCTCGCGCGCGAGCTGGAGCGCAACGGCCGCCACGTAGGTCTTTCCGACGCTTCCTGCGAGCATCAGGTCGTCGGCCTGGAGGCGGATGCGGAGCGCAGTATCGGCTAGACCGGTGGCGAGGCCGAACGTGGCACCGTTACGAAACGCAACGCCCGCGGTCATCCCGGGGAACGAGCCGGCGCCCGCGATCGAATCGAGCGCGCGCTGCAGGCGTACTGGCGGTGCCTGCGCGGCAAGTGGGGTCGCCGTGGCGAGAAGGAGCAGCACGAGGAGGCAGCGGCGAGCGGGCATCGGGCCTCGGAGCGGGGTCTGCTCCCCTACGCGCTCGGCGCGGGACGGTTTCCGAACTGTCAAATTTCTTGTTAGGGAAAGTCCTAGCAGACAGAACCATCCCCGGATGTTATCGTGACCGCACGCTTCGACCGCAGCCGCGATCATTCCGGGAGAGACCGTGTCGCACGCCATTCAGCGCGATCTCCGGACGCTCATCGATCAGGGAGCGACGACCTCGCGCCACGACTACACGCCCGCGGAGGTGGAGCTCTACGCCAAGAGCCTCATCGTCGCCTTCACCGGGACGTGGCAGTACAGCCGGCTCACCACGCAGACGCATCTCTATCGGGACGTGCGATGGGATCAGGCGGGCGTGGAGCAGTATCGCTCCGCGCTCGAAGAGCTGTTCGGCATCGCGCTCGCACCGATCCCCTTCCTCTGCGCGCGCACGGTCGGCGATGTCTGCGATCAGGTGATCCGCGCGCTCGTGCGGCAGGGCCGCGTGCTCACCGGACCGCCGGCCGCCTGATCCGCACTTTCTCCGATATCCCGGGGGCGATATCCTCCGGGGCCCTCTTCACATCAGACAGGAGTGGTCGCAATGGCGAGTGCCGGTCGGCACGAGATCTCGCGTGCGAAGGCGCGCGAGTACATCCAGGGGTGGCGGAAGGGTCGCACCGGCGGAATCCGCGGCGGCTACATGGATCGCGAGGTGCTCGACCGGATCCTCGCGCAGCCCGGATGCACGGGCGTGCGCTATTACCACGCGCGGCATCCAGCGGGGCATGATACGATCGTGCTCGTCGGCGTCACTGCGGACGGCCGGGATCTCTGGGACGGGACGATTGCGGAAGAGGCATTGCCGTGTCCGCCGGATTGCTCGCCGGAGGAGGCCTGACCCCAACCCAGTGGGCCGGCCTGATCGCCGGGGCGAGCTTTGCGATACCGGTCCTCGCCGCGCTCCGGTTCCGGGTGCACTCGCCATCGCAGCGCATCATCGCGGCGTATTGCGTTCTCGGATTCGTCCAGTCGATGTACCTGGTCCTCCTCGCCACCAGCGGGAGGCACAACCTCTGGCTCGTCCACTTCTTCGTCCCGGTCCAGGGCACCATGTTCCTGTGGGCGCTCGCCCTCTGGCAGACGCGGGAGCGCGCCCGGGTGACGATCCTCATGGCCATCCCGCTCTTCCTGGCCACGTGGCTCGGGCTCACGTTGAGCGTCGAATCGTTCGAGACCCTTCCGCGGTATGTGAAGATCATCGAAGGGCTGCTGGTCGTCGCCATCGCAGCCTACACGCTCGTCACCCGGTCCCAGCACATCACCGGCCAGGTCACTGCGCATGCCTGGTTCTGGGCGAGCGCCGCGATGGTGATGTACCTGTCGTTCGGCTCGATCCTCAATCCGATCAGCAGCCTGCTCCTGCCGCTCGCACCGGAACGCGTGAGCATCATGTATCGGGTGAACGGCGCGCTCCTGATCCTCTGCAACCTCCTGTTCGCCCGCGCGATGGCCTGCGGTGCGAGTTCGGCCGTTCCGGACGACCTTCGCTCCCGCGCCGCAGCGTAGATTCGAGGGATGGTTGACCCGGCCTCCCCCATCGACCAGCTCTGGTGGGTGTTCCTCACCGGGACGCTCGTGGCCCTCATCCTCAGCGCCGCGTTCATTGCATCCATGATCATCCAGCAGCGCCGCTACGTCGCGACGACCCGCCAGTTCGGCGGACGCCTGCTGCTCGCGCAGGAGGAGGAGCGCGCCTGGGTCGCGCGCGAGCTGCACGACGACCTCATCCAGCGCGTCGCGATGCTGGGGCACGAGCTGAGTGAGCTCGAGCGGCTCGGCACCGGCAGCGACGAGCCGCTGCGGCTGGCCGGCATCCGCGAGGAGCTGCACGACCTGGCCGGCGAGATCCGGCGCATCGCGCATCGCATGCACCCGGCCGTGCTCGACCATCTCGGCCTGCCGGCCGCCCTGCTCCAGCTCGGTGCCGAGTTCGGCGCGCAGGGACTCGACGTCCGCGTCGAGACGAGCGTCAGCGGGGACGAGGTTCCGCGGGCGGTGGCCACCTGCTTCTACCGGGTGGCGCAGGAGAGCCTGCGGAATGCGTTGCGCCACTCGGGGTCGCGCCAGGCGGACGTGAAGCTCGAGCGTGACGCGGGGGGGCTCTCCCTCGTCGTGGCGGATGCCGGCGCCGGATTCGATCCCGAGGCGCCGGCCGCGCTCTCCGGCCTTGGCCTCACCAGTCTGCGCGAGCGCCTCCGGCTGGTGCAGGGGCGGCTCGCGATCCGGTCGGTCCCGGGCCGCGGGACCACGGTGTCCGCCTGGGCGCCCCTGGAGCACGCCTCATGACGGGACGCCCCACGCTGATCCTCGCGGACGATCACGCGCTCATGACCGAGGGGCTCCGGGCCATGCTCGAGCCGGACCACGAGGTGGTGGACGTCGTGCGTGACGGCATGCATGTCGTCGCCGCCGTCGATTTCCATCGCCCCGACCTGGTGCTGCTCGACCTCTCGCTCCCGGGGCGGAGCGGCCTCGAGATCGCCGCGGAGCTGCGCACCAGGTTTCCGGCGACGCGAGTGCTCATCGTGACGATGCACGCCGAGCGGATCTACGCCGACGAGGCGCTGCGCGCGGGGGCGTCGGGCTACGTGCTCAAGCTTGCGCGCACGGAGGAGCTGCGGCATGCGATCGCGGAAGCGCTCGCCGGGCGGCAGTATGTGACCCCGCTCCTGACCGAGCACACCTCCGCGAGTGCCGCCCGGATCGAGCCGCGCGGGATGCCGGAGGCTGCGGGCCTGGATGCGCTCACCGAGCGCCAGCGCGAGGTGCTGCGTCTCATCGCGCAGGGCCGCACGACACAGGAGATCGCGGATGCGCTGGCCGTGAGCCCGAAGGCGGTGGAGTTCCACCGCGTCCGCATCAGGAAGGTCCTCGGCCTCAGCAGCACGGCGGCGCTCGTCCGCTACGCCGTCGCGGAGGGACTGGTGTGACGACGGCGCACGAGATCACGGTGGAGGTCGCGCCCGAGGACATCGACGAGCTCGGCCACGTCAACAACATCGTGTACCTCCGCTGGATCCAGGACGTCGCCACTGCCCACTGGCGCGCCGCGGCGCCGCCCGATGCCGTCGATGCGATCGCGTGGGTCGTGCGGCGGCACGAGATCGACTACCGGCATCCCGCCCTGCCGGGCGACCGGATCGCCGTCCGCACCTGGATCGGCGCCGCGGCGGGCCTCACCTTCGAGCGGCTGACCGAGATCCTCCGTGCCGACGACAGGCGCGTCCTCGCGGAGGCACGTACCTTATGGATCCCGATCGACGCGCGGTCGGGACGGCCGACCCGGGTGAGCGAGGAGGTCCGGCGCCGGTTCTCCACCTCCTGAGCCACCCCTCGATCCGGGAGCCGCTCGATGCGCCATCCCACCGCCTTCCGCTTCGCCGGCTGGTTCCTCCTGATTGCCGGCATCCTCTATATCGTGCTCGGCATTGCCGCGCAGGCGCGCGGCGGCGCCGCACCCTGGTCGTTCTTCGTGCTCGGTCTCGTGGGCATCGTCGTGGGCAGCTCGGTGCTGCGCTGGACCCGGCGGAAACTGCAACCCTGACGCGAGGACCCGATGAGCCATCATGAAATGACGACGACGGGATTCAGCTTCGACGGCTATCGAATCGTGCAGAGTCTCGGCGTGGTGCGGGGCATCAGCGTGCGCTCGCGCTCGCTCTTCGGAACCATCGGCGCGGGACTGCAGACGATCGTCGGCGGCAACATCGGCCTGCTCTCCAACCTCTGCGAGAAGACGCGCCTCGAGGCGTTCGACATCATGCTCGAGCACGCACACGGCATCGGCGGCAACGCCGTGATCGGCGTGCGGTACGATGCCACCGAGATCATGAGCGGGGTAAGCGAGGTGCTCTGCTACGGTACCGCCGTGGTGGTCGAACCCGTATGACCGGCCCGGCCGCCCGCCTCGAAGCGATCTGGATCAAGCGGGCGCATCGCGGGCCCATGGATGCGGTCGATTCGGCGCGGGTCGTCGCCGGCCGCGGACTCGTCGGCAATGCGGATCAGGGGCGGAAACGGCAGGTGACACTGATCTCGATCGAGACGTGGACCCGGCTCATGGACGCGCTGGGCGCGAACGCGGACCCGTCGGCACGCCGCGCGAACCTGATGCTCCGCGGCATCGATCTCGTGGAGAGCCGAGGCCGCATTCTCGCGATCGGGGGCTGCCGGCTCCGCATCGCCGGAGAGACGCGGCCCTGCGAGCGGATGGAAGAAGCGGTCACGGGTCTGCGGCGCGCGATGGAGCCGGCGTGGGGGGGCGGCGCGTTCGCCGAGGTGCTCGACGACGGGACCATCTCCGTGGGCGACCCCGTTCGCTGGATCGCGGCGGCGGACGGGTCTGCGGCCTGAACGCTGTCCACTTTCGGCCGCACTAGGGTTTTCCCTAGTAGCGCCGCGGGACCGGGTTGTCGTATCCTGCGCTGTCCACAACCCGCGGATTCATGGCCGAGCCCCACGTTGCGAGCATCCTGCTCGTCGAAGACGACATTCCACTCCGCCGCGCCATGCGACGGGGGCTCGAGCAGCGTGGCCACACGGTGCAGACCGCGGATGACGGTCTGATCGGCTGGCAGCTCGTGCAGGCCGCGCGCCCGCCGTTCGATCTGGTCATCACCGACAGCAGGATGCCGCACATTCCGGGACGCGTGCTCATCGCGATGATCCGCGAACAGTTTCCCAGCGTCAGGATTCTCCGGGTGAGCGGCGACGGCGACGGCGACTCCGAGCTCGAAGGGGTCGCGACCCTCGGCAAGCCGTTCTCGCTCGACGAGCTCGGCCGCGCGGTGGAGCGCGCGCTCGCATGAGCGGCGGGCGCCCCGTGGCGCGGCCCGCATTCAGGGCGTCGGATGGAGACGAACGGCTGCAGGTGCTGCTCGTCCTGCTCCTCGCGCTCTGTGTGATCGCCGGCTGGCTCCTGATCCGAGAGCTCGCGCCGGCCGCCTACGCCGGCCCGCCTCCGACAGCGCTCGAAGCAGCCGCTCCCTGAAGTCGACCCGGCTCAGGCGTTCTGCCTGGCCACCCGCCGCTCCGGCCCGCGGTATTCCGAGTCGATCCCGCGCCGCCGCTCGATCGGCACGTCCCCGGCTGCCCGGTCCGGCGTGGCATGCTCTCGATCCACTGCGGCGCGAGACGCCGGGTGCCCTCCGCCGGCCCCGGAATCGCCGGCCCCGCCCATCGCAGATTCCGGAGCGGGCCCTCTCGTCGTATCCTCCCTGCGGTCCGTCATGGGTAACCTCCGAGTCGCCTTGCAGGAGAATCCTACGCCTTCTAGGTAACGTAGACGGGGGCGCCTGGCGAAGGTGTGCCCGGAATCACGGCTTGCACACGTTCCAGAGAGGATGGGAAAGTCATGAGCGACACGAAGAGCGCCGAGCGCTCGCTCGACCCGGAGAGCTGGGACGCGCTGCGGGACCTCGGCCACCGCATGGTCGACGACATGCTCGGCTACCTCGAAGAAGTCCGCGAGCGCCCGATCTGGCAGCCGGTCTCGGCCGAGAGCCGCGCGGCGCTGCGCCAGCCGCTCCCCCGAGCGCCCGAAGGGGCGGAGCGCGCGTACAGCGACTTCGCCCAGCACGTGCTTCCCTATCCGATGGGCAACATCCACCCGCGCTTCTGGGGCTGGGTCATCGGTACCGGCACCCCCTTCGGCGCGCTCGCCGAATTCCTCGCGGCGACGATGAACCCGAACGTGGGCGGCGGCGACCACGGCGCCACCTATGTCGAAGCCCAGGTGCTCGACTGGTTCAAGGAGATGCTCGGCTATCCGATGGACGCGAGCGGACTCCTCGTGAGCGGCGGATCGATGGCGAACCTCGTCGGGCTGGCGGTGGCGCGGAACGCGCGTGCGGGGTACGACGTGCGGAAGGAGGGCGTGAGGGGCGCGCCCGGGCCGCTCACCGTGTATGGATCATCCGAGATCCACAGCTCCATCCAGAAGACCGTCGAGCTGCTCGGGCTCGGTCACGACGCACTGAGGCTCATTCCGGTCAACGACCGCTTCGAGATGGAGATCGCGGCGCTCGAGGCCGCGATCGCGCGAGACCGGGCGGCGGGCTGCGTACCGATCGCCATCGTCGGGAGCGCGGGCACGGTCAATACCGGCGCGTTCGACGACCTCGACGCGCTTGCGCGCATCGCGGAGCGCGAACGGATCTGGTATCACGTGGACGGCGCATTCGGAGCGATCGCGGCGCTCGATCCGGGGCTCCGTCCTCGCCTCGCCGGGATGGAGCGAGCCGATTCCATCGCCTTCGACCTGCACAAGTGGATGTACGTCCCCTACGAGGCCGGCTGCATCCTCGTGCGCGACGCCGCGGCGCATCGCGCGACGTTCACGCTGACGCCCGGCTACCTCGCCCGCGCTACGCGCGGCATCGCGGCCGGCGAGATCTGGCCCAGCGACTTCGGGATCGAGCTCTCCCGCGGGTTCAAGGCGCTCAAGGTCTGGATGATGTTGAAGGAACACGGGATCGACCGGTTCGCCGCGCTCGTGCGGCAGAACGTGGAGCAGGCACAGTACCTCGAACGGCTCGTGCGCGAGCGCCCCGACCTCGAGCTGCTGGCGCCGGTGCCGCTCAACATCGTCTGCTTCCGCTACCGCGGCGACGGCTCGCTGTCGGAACAGGAGCTCAACGACCTGAACGCCGAGCTCCTGATGCGCATCCACGAAGAGGCGGTGGCCGTGCCCTCCACCGCATCCATCCGGGGTCGCAAGGCCATTCGCGTCGCGATCTCGAATCACCGGACGCGCCGCGCGGATCTCGAGCTGCTCGTGGAAGAGACGCTCCGGATCGCGAGTCAGCTGGTCGGGAGTCTGGAACGGGCAGGCAGTGGCATCCGGTAAGCGGCACGTGCCCTGGCCGCCGGCCGGATGCGTCGCGCTGGCCGTCTTGCTTGCGGCCTGCACCGATTCGCCCCCCGCACCGGCGGCCGCGACCGTGCGTGACAGCGCGGGAATCCGCATCGTCGAGCACCCGGCGGGCGCGCTCGCCGAGCTTCCGGAATGGCGCGTATCAGCGGAGCCGGCCGTATCGATCGGCGGCTCGCCGGATGCGGCCGACGACCTGAACGAGGTGGTCGGCGGCTACCTCGCGCCCGATGGTGCGATCGTTTACGCCGACGGGGCGGCGCACGAGATCCGTCTCCACGGCTCCGACGGAACCCATATCCGATCCCTTGGCCGCCGCGGATCGGGCCCCGGCGAGTTCAGCAACATCACGTCCATCTGGCAGCGCGGCGACTCGACGGCCGTCTACGACATGAGTGCGAAGCGCCTGAGCGTCGTTGCACACGACGGCTCGCCGCCGCAGATCGCGGTGCTCAGGCACACCGGGTTTCTCACCTGGGTGCAGGGAAGCGCCGACGGCCGGTTGATCACCAGGCGGCTCGATCTCGATGCGCTGAGCCGAGTGGGCGCTGCGACCGTGCGAGTTCCCGAGCACGTCATGGTGCTTTCGGCGGACGGCAGCGCCACGGACACGATTCTCACGATTCCCGGCTCCGCGTTCTATCTCCCCTCCGAATCCCCGGGCTGGGAGGGCCCAGCGTCCCTGGGGCTCGGGCCCGAGAGCTCGCTGCTGGTGCTGGGGGACTCGATCGTGATCGGAACGAACCAGTCGTACGAGCTCGCGATCCATGACCTCGCGGGCAGGGCAGTCCGCATCATTCGTCTTGCGGCGCCAGCCCGCAGCGTCGAAGAGCTCGACATCGAGCGCGCGCGTCAGGCTGCCTGGGAGGAGTTCGCGCCCCGCGCTGCGAACATGCCGCCGGAGATCGTCACACGGTTCCGTTCGTTTCTCGCCGACCAGCGATATGCGGAGCACTTCCCGTTCTACGGGACGCTTGCGGCGGATCACGCCGGGAATCTGTGGGTGCAGGAGTACCCCGACGGAGCTGCCGGGGAGCGCTTCACGATCATCGGTCGCGACGGCATGCTGGTGGCGCGCGTGACCCTGCCCGACGGACTCCATTTCCTCGCCGCGGGTGATGGGCGGGTGCTGGGCGTCTGGCGGGATGCGGATGGCGTGCAGCAGCTCCGCGTCCACACGCTGACCCGGTAGCTCCCCGCCGAAGCGTACACGAGACAGTATTTTCCGGCATGCCGCTTCCCATCGTTCCCCGGCGCACGATGTTCGTGCGCGCCATGCGCCGCCGCTGCCCGCGCTGCGGCGGAGGGAACATCTTCTCGAGCTGGTTCCGCATGCGCGAGGAATGCCCCACCTGCGGCCTGCATTTCGTCCGCGGTGAGGACGGCTACACGCTCGGCGCGCTCTGGTTCAACCTCATCGCGGCCGAAGCGGTGACGACCACGACCCTCCTCGCCACGGCGATCCTCACCTGGCCCGACGTACCGTGGAGCGTCCTTCAGGTCACCGGACCTGTCGAGGCCGTCGTGATGCCGCTCCTCTTCTTCCCCTTCTCCCGCACGCTCTTCCTCGCCTTCGACCTCTGGCTCCGTCCCGAGCCAGCCACATGACGCCCGTCGATCCCGAACATTCCGTCCTTCGGTCAGTCCGTCCTTGTCCGATCTATCCCTCCCGCTTCGGACACCCCTCCCGCTGCCGCGTATCCGCCAGCGTCACTACCCGCCACCCTTCCGCGTACTTCGCGAGCTGGAACGCATCGACCCCGCAATGACTGAACTGGCTGCCGAGATAGAAGTCGTACTCCATCCAGACGGTGGCGAGGCGGCCGTTTATCCTGACCTCGGTGTTGTAGGTCCGCTCGTCCCACACCGAATCGCTCGGCTGGGACACCGCGTCGATGAACGTCTGGGGCTTTTCCATGACGATCCGGGGTGACCCGTCACGCGCCGTGGCAACGGTGATGAGCTGTGCCTCGGGCGAGAACGCCGATCGGAGCAGCGTGGTATCACGCTTCCGCATCGCATCGAAGATGTTGGTCGTGACCTGAACGATCGCCGCCGTGTCCGCCGCCGTCTGGGCAGCCGCGAGCCCGGGGGTGAGCAGCAGCATTCCGGCGAGCGCAAGCGAAATCCGCATGAAGACCTCGGTGCTGGGGTGATCCGTGAGGTGCGCTCTACGCGCGGAAGCGGCTCCGGGTTTCCCGGGTCCTTCTCCGGAACCTCTGGAAGGGTATAATCGTAGGAATCGCTGACAGAACGGGCGTCCGCCCGCTCACCTCTCACCCGACCGGAGTTCCAGACCCATCATGCTCACCGGCTTCCTCATGCTCGCGGCCTCGCTGCAGCAGGCGCAGCAGCAGGCTCCTCCCCCCGCGCTGGCCCCGTCACCGATCGCGAGACTGGAACTCGCAACGGGGCCGGAAGTTACGATCATGGCGGGCGACTCGATGCTGCTGAACGCGCGGCCGCTCGATGCCAGCGGCCAGCCCGTTCCCAACGCCAAGGTCCGCTATTTCCTCGCGGGAGGCTACTTCGAGGGAGGCGTGGATTCGCTCGGAATGGTGCGGTCCGGCTCGACCGGCTCGATGATGGTCGGCGTGGTCGCCTCGGTGCCGGGCACGAAGCCGTACGTCCAGCGGCTCCAGGTTCGCATGATCCCCGGTCCCGCGGCGCGCATCGCGGTCACGCCGGCGGTGTCGAAGCTCGTGGTCGGTCAGCGGGTGCGGCTCACCGGCCGCGCTTTCTCCAAGGCGAACGATGAGCGCGACGACGCCGTCACCTGGCGAAGCTCCGCGGCGTCGACGGCCCGCATCAGCAGCGACGGTGTGGTCACCGCCCTCGCCCCCGGCCGCGCCGTCATCACGGCATCGACCGAGGGGGTGAGCGAGACCGTGGAGATCCAGGTGGTCGCGAATACCATCGCCTCCGTCGAGATCACCCCGGGCCGTGTCGAGGCCAGGGAGGGCGATGTCGTCCGCTTCACGGCCGTCGCCAAGGACGCGAGCGGCCGGGCGATCCCCGGGCTCGTCCCCCAGTGGAGCTTCTCTCCCGGCGACGGGCAGATCGAAGCCGATGGGTCGTTCGTCGGCTACAACCCGGGCAGCTATCTCGTGAGCGCCAGCTTCGGCTCCCGCTCGGCGGATGCGCCGGTGACGCTTGCCCCGCGGGAGGTGCGCCGGGCCGCATCGGTCGTCGGGCGGCTGCCGCGCACGCGCTTCACCACCGAGGAAGTCTGGATCCACCCGAGCGGCAAGTACGCCTATCTCGGCAGCGGGAGCGGCGGGGACGTGATGTACGCGATCGACATCTCCGACCCGTCGAATCCGACGGTCACCGACTCCGTCATCTCCAACACCCGCCGCGTCAACGACGTGATGTCCACGCCGGACGGGAAGTTCCTCGTCTTCACCCGTGAGGGCGCGTCCGACCGGAAGAACGGCATCGTGATCGCCTCCATCGAGGATCCGGCGCACCCGAAGGTCATTGCCGAGTTCACGGAAGGCGTCAACTCGGGCGTCCACTCCGCCTTCATCTACCGGCAGGAGAAGTACGGCACGCACGTCTACCTCACGAACGACGGCACGGGCGCCATCCACGTCGTGGACATCAGCGACCCGTACCATCCGAAGGAAGTGGCGCAGTGGCGCACCAACCGGCCCGACGCAGGGCGTACGCTCCATGACGTGGACGTGCAGGATGGGCTCGCGTACCTGAGCTACTGGAATGACGGGCTCGTGGTGCTCGACGTCGGCAACGGCGTGAAGGGGGGCAGCCCGTCGAACCCGCAGCTCGTGACGCAGTACAAGTACGACCTCAACAAGCTCTACGCCGAGGTGGAAGCGGTCGGCGGGCCGGGCTTCATCCGCGGGACGCACACGGCATGGCGCCATGGGAAGTACGTCTTCATCGCCGATGAGGTCTTCCCCGCGAGCGGCGTGCGCGGCGCGAAGGACGCCGCCGCCGGCCGGGCGTACGGGCGGCTGCAGGTGATCGACGTGAGCGACATGGAGCAGCCGCGGTCGGTGGCCTGGTACGAGCCCGAGTTCGGCGGCGTCCACAACATCTGGGTGGCAGGAGACACGCTGTACATGGGTGCGTACAACGGCGGCTTCCGCGCCTTCGACGTGTCCGGCGAGCTGCGCGGCGACCTCCGCGCGCAGAACCGGGAGATCGTGCACGTCAACACCGCGGACATGAACGGCAAGAACCAGAACACCGCCATGACATGGGGTGTCGTGGTGAAGGACGGCCTCGCCTACGTGAACGACATGTACAACGGTCTCTGGATCGTGAAGATCGAGCCGAAGGCGCAGCCACTCACGCCATAGCGACCTTCGCGCGGGTCGTCGCCGAGAGCGGGCAGGAGGCCGGGTATTCCGGCGCCTGCCCGCCGGCCTTTTTGGGGGCGGCGCGGTTCCTGCAGCATTCCATGTCGCCATTCGGAACATGGGCCGTCCGGGAATCCTCCCGGTCCGCCTCCACGTATTACTTATAGATATGGCGCCTCCGTTCCGGGCGGCGCTTCGGTCCGGAACGCTTCCCAGGGTGCCACCATGCGACGCAAGATCCTCCTCGGCCTCCTTCCATTCGCGGCGATCGGCCTGATCCTGGTGCCGCTCCGAGCCGCGAGCCTCGTGGACGGGCGTCTCCTGTTCGAGGACGTCCGCACGCGCGTCGAAGGCGGCGCCGTCGACTCACTCTCCTCCGACGAAGTCTGGGTGCGCGCCGCGCGCGGTCTCGTGGGCCAGCTCGACGACCCGTACGCCGAGCTCTTCTCACCCGAGCAGATCGCGAGCTTCACCCGGAATACGCTGCGGAACGATTACGCGGGCGTCGGGATGAACATCCAGGACCAGCTCGGCACCATCGTGGTGACCGCCACCTTCCCCGGCTCGCCGGCGCGGCAGGGCGGCGTGCGGCCCGGTGACCGGATCGTCAAGGTGGATGGGCAGCCGACCGCCGGCCTGCGCCTCGACGAAGTCTCCGCGCGGCTCATCGGACCACCCCGGACCTCGGTGGCCGTGACGTTCCGCCGACCGGGCGTGGACGAGCCGATCGAGATGAAGTTCACGCGCGCGCAGATCCACGTCCCGGCGGTGCCGTACGCCCTCATGCTCGACGACCGGATCGGCTACGTGCCGCTGCAGCGGTTCAACGACTCGAGCGCGGCCGAGGTCGGCACCGCCGTGGCGCAGCTGCGCGCGGAGGGGGCGCAGGCCTTCGTGCTCGACCTCCGCGGCAATCCGGGGGGAAGTCTCAATCAGGCGGTTTCCGTCAGCGAGCGCTTCCTCACCCCCGGCCAGCAGATCGTGAGCGTGCGTTATCGCGATCGCCCCGTGGAAATTCACACGGCGGGCCTCGAGGCGGCCGTGTCGGGCGCCGTGCGTTCGGGGGAGCCGGTGGTGGTGCTGGTGGACGGTGGGGCTGCGTCCGCGGCGGAGATCGTGGCCGGCGCACTGCAGGACCACGATCGTGCGCTCGTCGTCGGGACGACGTCGTTCGGGAAGGGGCTCGTCCAGAGCCTCTACCCGCTTCGGCAGGGGTGGGCGCTCAAGCTCACGACGGCGCGATGGTACACGCCGAGCGGGCGGAGCATTCAGCGGGACCGGCAGCTGCGGAACGGCCGCATGGTCGAGGTCACCCCCGACTCGCTCGAGACCGACTCGGTCCGCGCGTCGCGCCCGGCGTTCAAGTCCGACGCGGGCCGGATCGTGTACGGCGGCGGCGGCATCACGCCGGACCTCGTGATCCCGGCGGACACCGTGTCCTCCGTCGAGCAGCGGTTTCTCGAGGCACTCGCTCCGTCGTCGCAGAAGGCGTATCGCACGCTGTACGACCTCGCGATCGAGATGCGGCCGACGCTCAAGGCGGATTTTCAGGTGACGCCGGCATGGCGAGACAGCTTCTACGTGCGCCTCGCACGGGAAGGCGTGGCAGTGGAGCGCGCGCGATTCGATTCCGCGTCATCCCTCGTCACCCGGCTCATCGAGCGCCAGGCGGCGACGGTGGCGTTCGGTGATTCCGCGTCGTTCCGCCGCAGCGCGGTCTCGGACGCCCAGCTCGCACGGGCCATCGAGCTCCTGAAGGATGCGCGGAACCAGACCGAGCTGTTCGCGCTGGCGCTGGAGGGGTGAACGCGCCTATCGCGTCCGCGAGTAGATCAGGTCCAGCAGTTCCTCGTAGATCTCCTCGGCCCGGGCCTCCCCCGAGCGGACTGCGTCTGCCGTGCAGTGGCGCAGGTGGTTCCGCATCAGCTCGCGGCTCACGCCCCGCAGCGCTTCGTGCACCGAGGCGATCTGCGTCATGATGTCGGTGCAGTAGCGATCCTCCTCGACCATCTTCTGCAGCCCGCGGACCTGGCCCTCGATGCGCCGGAGGCGCCGGATGTTCCGGTCCTTGCCGGCTTCGTCCACGCCCGAGGCGTGCCGGACGTCGGTTTCTTCACTCATGCGATCCTCGCCCGGCGAAGCCGGAGACTGTTGGTGACCACGCTGACCGAGCTGAGTGCCATGGCGGCGCTCGCCAGGATCGGGCTCAGCAGGATGCCGAAGGACGGGTAGAGAATCCCGGCCGCGACGGGAATACCGATCACGTTGTACGCGAACGCCCAGAACAGGTTCTGCCGCATGGTGCGCATCGTGCGCCGAGAGAGCTCGATGGCGCGCGCGGCGCCGTGCAGGTCGGGCCGCACGAGCGTGACATCGCCCGCGTCGACCGCAATGTCGCTTCCGCCCCCGACCGAGATGCCGAGATCCGCCTGGGCGAGTGCCGGCGCGTCGTTCACCCCATCTCCCACCATCGCGACGGCCCGGCCCTCCTGCTGGAGCCGCCTGACCTCCTCCACCTTTCCGTCGGGAAGGACGTCGGCGGTGACGTGCTCGATCCCGAGCGCTCGCGCCACTGCCTCCGCCGTGCGGCGATTATCGCCGGTGAGCAGGACCACGTCGAGCCCGAGCTGCCGGAGCCGGGCGATCGCGTCGCGCGACGACGGGCGGACTGGATCGGCGATGGCGATCAGCCCGAGGAGCGCGCCGTTGGCGGCGACGTACACCGGCGTCTTTCCCTGGCTTCCGAGTCGGGCCTCGTCGTCCGCGAGTGACGCGGGGTCGAGCCCCCAGTCGCGCATGAACGCGGCGTTGCCGGCGAAGAGCGCGCGCTCGCCCGCCATGGCCCGCACGCCGCGTCCGACGACCGCCTCGAAACCTGTCGGATCCGCGAGCGGCAGGCCGCGCTCGCGGGCAGCGCGCAGGATCGCCTCGGCGAGCGGATGCTCGGAGGCGCGCTCCAGCGACGCCGCGTCCGCCAGCAGGCGGTCGGGATCGATGCCGCGTGCGGGCACGATGTCGGTGACGGCGGGCCGGCCTTCAGTGACCGTGCCGGTCTTGTCGAGCACGACGGTATCCAGGGAGCCGGCACGCTGCAGCGCCTCCCCGCCCTTTATCAGCACGCCGAGCGCGGCCCCACGCCCTGTCGCGACCATCACCGCGGTGGGCACGGCGAGGCCCATCGCACAGGGGCAGGCGATGATGAGCACCGCCACCGCTGCGGCCAGCCCGCGACCGACGGGCGCATCGGCAGCGAGCAGGTACCAGAGCACGAAGGTCGCGATTGCGATGGAGATGACCACCGGCACGAAGACCGCGCTGATCCGGTCCGCAAGGTGCTGGATCGGCGCGCGCGAGCCCTGTGCCTCCCGCATGAGCGTCACGATGCGTGCGAGCGTGCTCTCGGCGCCGAGCGCGGTGGCCCGCACCCGGAACGCGCCGGTGCGATTCACCGTGCCGCCGATGGCCCGGTCCCCGGCATGCTTCGCGACGGGCATCGACTCGCCCGTGAGCATGCTCTCGTCCACGGCGCTCGAGCCGAACACGATCTCGCCGTCCACCGGGACGCGCTCGCCCGGCCGGACCACGACGATGTCGCCACGTGCCACCTCGCTCACGGGCAGCTCGAGCTCGGCGCCGTCCCGGAGCACGCGCGCCGTGTCGGGCTGCAGGGCGATGAGACCGCGGATTGCCGACGACGTCTGCCGCTTGGCCCGCGCCTCGAGCGCGTTCCCGGCGAGTATGAGGCCGATGATGAAGATCACCGCCTCGTAATACACATCGGGCGCGATCCCGTGCGACAGCATCCACCCCGGTGCGAACGTCGCGACGAGGGAATAGAGCGTCGCGGCGCCGGTGCCCACGGCGATGAGCGTATTCATGTCGGCGGAGTGATGGCGGAACGCCGCCCACGCCCGGGTGTAGAAGTGCCGCCCCGACCAGAGCAGGACGCCGAGCGTCAGTGCGAAGAGCGCGCCCACCAGCACCTCGCGCGAGAGCGCGTAGAGCCACGGCGCCGCGGCCTCGAGTGGCGGGCTGACGTGACGCATCACGAGCTGCATGAAGGGATCGGCAGCGGCACCGTGCCGATGGCCGGTCATGAGCGGCATGGAGAGGATCATCGACACGAGCGCGGCGCCGAGCGTGAATACCGCCTTCCGGCGGAGCTCCTGGTACTCGCCTTCCTGCGCGATGTCATGCGCGACCTGCTCTTCCGCGGCGGTCCGCGACGCGACCGGCAGCTCGGCGCCGTATCCGGTGTCCCGCACCGTGCCCACCAGCGCATCGGGGGAGATGGTCGCGGGATCGTAGGTGACGGTCGCGGTGCCGGTCATCAGGTTGACGGCGGCATCCAGCACGCCCGGCGTCTGCTCGAGCGTGCGCTGCACTCGCCCCTGGCACGCGGCGCAGGTCATGCCGGTCACGGGAAAGGCGATGCGGTCCCGGGTCGGTGAGATCGTGGATGTCATGGCTCGTTACTCGACGATGAGCCGACCCCGCAGCATGCCCATGCCGCAGGTGAACTCGTGCGTTCCGCGTTCGACCGTGGCGGGGACGTCCACGGTGGTTCGCTCGTTGGCGGGGAGGAATCGGCGGATGCCGAGATCGGGAATGACGAGCTCTTCCGAGCAGCTCGACGTTTCGCGCCGATCGAAGACGAGCCGCGCAGGCCGGCCATGGGCCAGGCGAATCGCCGACGGATCGTAGCCGCCGGCCACGATGATCTCGATCTCCTGCAGCGCGCCGCCGGCCGCGACCGCCACGCGCCGCCGTCCGGCGACGAAGAAATACCAGTTGATCCAGGCGATGGCGGCGAGGCCGCCGAGGAGGACCAGGATCTTGTCGACAGGCATGGGGGGCTCCTTTCCGACTCACAATAGCATACCCCCCTACCCTATGTCAAGGGCTTCCGGAACCCTCTCGGATCACCGCCTCTCGCTCCCGTCTTCTGTGAGACGTCGCTACGGCGTCTGCTGTCCGAGCCCCACTGCCTCGAGCATGAACGCGTAGCGGAACGCGCGCTCGCGCATCTGGTCGTACCGGCCCGAGCTGCCCCCGTGCCCGCCTGCGAGGTTCACGTTGAAGTAGAGTGGGTTCGCGTCGGTCTTCATTTCGCGCAGCCGGGCCACCCACTTGGCCGGTTCCCAGTACATCACCTGCGAATCGTTGAACGAGGTCGTGACCAGGATCCACGGATACGCCTGCGCGCGCACGTTGTCGTACGGCGAGTACTGCCGCATGTACGCATAGTGCGTGGAATCCCGCGGGTTTCCCCACTGCTCCCATTCCTGCGCCGTGAGCGGCAGCGACGCGTCGAGCATCGTATTGATCACGTCCACGAACGGCACTTCGGCGACGACGGCGCGAAAGAGGTCGGGCCGCAGGTTCGCGACGGCGCCCATGAGGAGCCCGCCCGCGCTGCCGCCGTTGGCCACGAGCCGGTCCGGGCTGGTGTAGCGCTGCCGCACGAGCTCCTCGGCGACGTCGATGTAGTCGAAGAAGGTGTTCATCTTCTTCATCATCTTGCCGTCGTCGTACCACTGGCGCCCCATCTCCTGGCCGCCGCGAATATGAGCGATGGCGTAGACGAACCCGCGGTCGACGAGACTCAGCACCGCCGAGTTGAACGTCGGCTCCATCGTGGCGCCGTACGATCCATAGGCGTAGAGGAGCAGCGGATTCCGGCCGTCGAGCCGGGTGCCGCGCCGGAGCAGGATGGACACGGGCACCTTCACGCCGTCCCGTGCCGGTGCCATGAGCCGGCGTACCTCGTACCGGGTGCTGTCGTAGCCGCTCGGGATCTCCTGCCGCTTGAGCAGCGTCCGCTCGCGCGTCTTCATGTCGTAATCGTACACCGACCCCGGCGTGACGAGCGATGAATACGCAAAGCGGAAGCGGTCGGTGTCGAACTCCGCGTTGCTCGACGCAAAGACCCCATACGCCGCCTCGGGAAACGACACGTAGTGGGTCTCGTTGCTCGCGAGGGCGGTGATGCGAAGGCGCCGGAGCCCCCCCGACCGCTCGTTGACTACCACGTAGTCCTCGAACGCATCGACGCCCTCGACGAAGGCCGAGTCCCGGTGGGGCAGCCACTCGGACCACGCGGAGAGGTCCGACTCGGGCGCGCGCATGATCTTGAAGTTGCGCGCGGCGTCGTTGGTGTGGAGCAGGAAGAAGCCATCACCATGCTCGACCGTGTACTCCACACCTGCCCGCCGCGGTGCGATCACGCGCGGCTCGGTCGTGAGGTCCGCCGTCGGTACCACGCGCCATTCCGAGGACGTGAACCCGTCCGCCGGGATGAACGCGTACTTGTCGCTCCGCGACCGGAAGACATAGACGTTGTTGAGGACATTGTCTTCCTGGAACACCTTCACGTCCGCCGTGGCCGGCGTGCCGACCACGTGACGCCACACGGCATTTCCGCGCTTCGCCGAATCGGCCCGCATATAAAGGAACGTGCGGTTGTCGTCGCCCCAGGCGCTCCCGTTCCAGACGCCGACGATCGAGTCGATCACGCGGCCGGTGCCCAGGTCCTTGATGAAGAGGGTGTACTCCCGGAAGGCCGTGGTATCGACGAGGTACAGCACCTTCGACCCGTCCGGGCTCACGTTCACGTCCGCGATGCTGAAGAACTTGCTCGAGCCGGCCATCGCGTTCTGGTCGAGCATCACCTCCTCGGGAGCGTCGGTCGAGCCCTTCTTCCGCGCATGGATCGGGTACGGCTTCCCCTGCTCGGTCCGCGTGTAGTACCAGTACTCCCCGTCGCGGTACGGCACCGAGAGATCCGTCTCCTTCACCCGGCCGAGGATTTCGCGGTACAGTTGCTCGCGGAGCGGCTCGAGATGCCGGAGCGACGCCTCGGTGTACGCATTCTCCGCCTTCAGGTGCTCGAGCACCGCGGGATCGTCCTTCTCCCGCATCCAGAAATAGTTGTCGACGCGCACATCCCCGAAGAGTGTGTCCACTCTGGGGATGACCCGGGCGACCGGGGGCAGCGGGGCGGCGCCGTTGCCGGCGGCGGCGCGGGCCGGTGCCTGCTGGGCCGGGAGCGTCGTTGGAACGAGTGCGAGGATGATGGCAGTGCGGCGGAGGAGCGAGAGCATGCGCGGCTCGGTGCGGAGGAAGGGCCTATGGTACGGCTGGTTCCGGCGAGGCGCAACGGGAGGAGCAGCTAGCGGGCCGTGGCCGTGAGGCCGAGGGGGACGTACCGCATGCCGCGCCAGGCGTGGGTTTCTGCGCCGGCGCGGAGCAGCAGCTGGCTCGAGATGCCGCCGTCGAGGAGCACCGCGCGGCGCGCGCCGAGCGCGCCCATCAGCGCAGCCATTTCCGGCGTCGTGAGGCCGAAGGGGAGATTGTCGAGCACCCCGCCGAGTCCCTCGAAGCGGGTAAGCGCAATGAGCATCCGCCCATCCCGAAGCTCGCCCACCGCGAGGCGCGCGTCACGGTGCCGGAGATCCACGCCGAGGCCTTCGGTGCGAATCGGCTCGGGCACGGCGCCGTCCCCGTCCAGCAGGGCAGGGTACGACTGGAACGCCTCCGCGACACGGCCCGACGCGCGCTCGGCGGCGATGCTGTCCGCAGGAACGATGCGGAACGCTCCGTCGCGGTCGATGACGACGGCGGGCGCGAGCGGGCCGCGCCCGGGCGCCTGCTCCTCCACCCCGTTGCGCACCACCCAACCCCACGCACCGCCCGACCCGAACTGTCCCGCGTTGAGCGCCAGCACGGCGTTCGCGGGTGCGTGATCGACCGTCCAGCGATTCGGAGGCCCCTTCCGTGCCGGCGGCGTTTCGAGGCCGAAGCGGAACTGCCGGGGATCGAGCCGGACGGCAATCACACGGACGCGCCATGCCTCGCCATTGCCCGAGAGGCGCAGTTCGCCCCATTCGAGACCGGGCGATGCCGTCGTCCACGACACCGCGTCGCTCACCGCCGGGAGCGCCGCGCGCCACTCCAATGGCGCGCGATCGCCCCGCCACCACGTACGCCATGCGCCCCCGCGCTCGACGGCAAGCTCGGGCACCCCGGCGGCGAGCGCCGCCGTCGCTGCCGCGAGGAGCGCGGCGGACGCGGAGCGTACCATCAGTAGCTCTTCATTACCTCGACGTACTTCGAGAGATC
>JAICNA010000194.1 GCA_025928955.1 Gemmatimonadales bacterium
GGGCATGGCGGGCGCGTCGCGGCCGAAAGCGAGCCGGGCCGGGGAACGACCATCACCTGCTGGTTTCCCGCGTGACGTGGGAGGTGGCCGTGGCGCTGGCGAGCGTGCTCGCCGGCGCGATCGCCTCGGTGGCCGGCTTCGGCATCGGCAGCATCCTCACCCCGCTCTTCTCGCTGCATCTGGGCACGCAGCTCGCTATCGCGGCCGTGTCGATACCCCACCTTGCCGCGACGGCGCTCCGATTCCTGATGCTCCGGAAGGCACTCGATGCGACGGTGCTCCGCGATTTCGGGATCGCGAGCGCCGCCGGAGGCCTCACCGGTGCGCTGCTGCACGCGCGCGCGGGCGAGCCGGCGCTCCGGATCGTCTTCGGCCTCCTGCTGCTCCTCGCGGCGGCGTCGGAATTCTTCGGGCTGGCACAGCGGGTTCACCTCTCGCGCGGCGGTGCGCTCGCCGCCGGCGGCCTCTCGGGTCTCTTCGGCGGGCTGGTGGGCAATCAGGGGGGCATCCGGTCCGCGGCGATGCTCGCGCTCCCGCTCCGGCGCGATGCGTTCGTCGCCACGGCCACGGCGACGGCGCTGATCGTGGATGGCGCGCGCATGCCGGTCTATTTCCTCTCGGCGGGATCACGGATAGCCGGCGCGTGGCCTGTCATCGCCATCGCCACGGCCGGGGTGATCGGCGGGACATTGCTCGGCCGGTCCCTCCTTTCGCAGATCCCGGAGCGGCCGTTCAGAATACTGGTGGCATCCCTCCTCGCGCTGCTCGGGCTGTACATGCTTGCGGCCCACTGAGGCGCGTGCCCGGCCTGCGCCCGCGGTGAGTCGGCACACAGCCGTGGAAGCGATCCCCGCCCATACTGCTGGCCGGAAGGCGCACGACTCACCGAGCTAGAGGAATCCCTGGTGCGATATCACCGGCATCTCGCGACGCTGTCTCTCATCGCCGCCGCTCCGCTGGCGGCCCAGGACGAATATCCCTCGGTTCGTTTCGAGGGCCGCCTGCAGCACCAGTTCTACTGGCTCGACAATGCAGCCTACGGGGAGGCGGTCGGTCCGCGGAACGGCTTCTTCACCCGGCGCGCGCGCATCGAAGCGCAGGCACGGCTTTCCGAGCGCGTCTACGTGGTCATCGAGCCGTCCTACGAGGGTGGAAGGGTCGAGGGACTGAGCCTCAAGGACGCGTATGTCGATGTCCTGCTGACCGAGCCGCGCACCGAACCACCCCTCACCCTTCGGATCGGCCAGAGCAAGCGGCCGTTCGGCCGCTACGAGTCGCTGTCGTCGAAGAACCTTCCCTCGATCGAGCGCGGCGCCGGAATGGGCCTGGTCCCGTCGGCGCTCAACGATCTGGCGGACGACCAGCATCTCCTGGGGCGCGACATTGGCGTGCTCCTCATCGCGCGGGTCAGGGACCGACTGCTGCTCGAGGCCGGTGTCTACAACGGCGAGGGTGAGAGCGCGCCGAGAGACGCCAACGACGCGAAGACCTATGCCGTGCGGGCTGGCTTCGCGCCCGGCGGGCAGCTGAGTGTGGGCGCCGCCGTCGTTTCGCACGAGGGCGTTCCCGACTCGCTCGGTCCGACGATCCGGCATCACGCCTGGGGGCTGGACGCGGTCTGGGGCGCTCCCGGTGACCCGGGACTCTTCGTCCTCGGCGAATTCATCTCGGGAGAGCGCTTCGCGTCGCGCGGGCGGCTTCGCGGCGGGCTTCTGGTCGTTGCCTACAACATCCTGATCGAACGCGCCGCCCTGCACTCGATCGAGCCGGTCCTGCGCCTCGACCGCGCAGACCCCGACACCGATGCGCCGCGCGACCACAGCACCCTTCTCGGCGCCGGTTTCGGCCTCTACCTCACCGACAAGGCGCAGGTGCGAGTGCTCTATGAGCGCCAGAGCTTTGCCGATGCCTCGCTGCCCGCGATAGCCGGAGTGCGCACGGCGGTGACAGCCCGGTTCTGACCGCCGCTGCCGAAGGGCGCAGCGGCCGTGGAACCCGCCAGCATCGCACGATACGCGACATCGAGACGGTCAAGCTCGGCAGCCCACGCAAGATGTTCCGCCTGCTCGCGGGCGCGCCGGCCGAGCTCCGGAGCGTATCCCGGCTCGCTGGCGAGGTGCCTCATCACCGCTGCGAGAGCGGCGGCATCTCCGGCGGGATACGCGATGCCATTCACGCCATCGATGAGGTGCTCTCTCACGCCCCCCGCCGGTACTGCGATGACCGGCAGTCCGCTCGCCATCGCCTCGAGCACCACTAAGCCCAGCGTCTCCGTTGTCGAGGCGAAAGCGAAGGCGTCGGCGTTCGCATAGAGCTCCGGGAGGTCCCTTTCGCGGTCGAGATGGGCGAGGAAGGTCACTCCTTCGCCTGCTGCCGCGCGGAGTGACGGTTCACGTGGGCCGGTCCCCGCGAGCACGAGTCGCATCACGCCCTGCGGGACGGTCGCGCTCGCCCGCCGATAGGCTTCGAGCACCAGCTCCACGTTCTTCTCCGCGGCGAATCGCCCGACATACAGAAAGGTGAACCGGCTGCCGAACCCGAGCCGTTCGCGCGCTTCGGCACTCCGCCGCGTCGGGGTGAAGCAGTCGGTGTCGACGCCGCGGCCCCACTCCGTCACGCGGCGCACGCCCAGCCTGAGGAGTTCGGCCGCCGCCGAGCGGGACGGCGTGAACACCCGCCGGCTCCGGCGATGGAAGCGCGCGAGGTACGAGCTGACCGTCCGGCGCAGAAAGGGCGCCCCGTAGGCCTCTGCGTACCGGGCGAAGTCCGTGTGATACGACGACACCGTTTCGATCCCTCGCCGGTGTGCCGCGACCTGGGCGAGCCGCCCGATCATGAACTCGGTCTGGCAGTGAACGATGTCCGGCCGGAACCGGTCGATAGCATCGGCAACCGCACGGTAGGCAGGAGCGGCAACGCGGATATCCCGGTACCCTGGCAACGGGACACTCGGAATCGACGTGACTCGGCGCTCGAACCCCGATGGGCACAGGCCGCCGCGCGCCATCGAGCGCGGATAGCGCGGCGCAATCACTTCGCACCGCCAGCCGCGTTCGGCGAGCCCGCGGACGGACATCGCGGTGACGACCGATACGCCGTTCATCTGCGGGGCGTAGGTGTCGGTGCAGAAGAGGACCCGTGGAGGGCGATCGAGCCAGGCGAGAGGCATGCGAGAATCTTGCCCGCTCATGTCACGCGGGTGTGACGCGCCGGTTTCGATCCCGCGATAAAGTTTGTCAGTACTCGTTCGCGTAGCTGATGAACTTGAAGCGCCCTGCCCGCTCGAGAATGCCGCCGAACAGGATTGCGGAGCGGACTTCGCCCGCCTCCTCCCGCCGGACCTCGCAGTATTCCCAGATGCGGTTCGGGCCCTCGATTCGCGGCGGCGCTGGACATGCGACGCCGCGATAGCCCATATCGGTCCCGCCCAGCCTGCGCAGGACTCGGACGATCCCCTTCTCGCTGCCGGCCTGCAGCCGGAACCAGAGGAGCTCGGGCGGCTGGTACAACGGCTCCCTGGAGAACGCCGAAGCCGGATAGTAGAGCCAGGCGAACTCAGCGCGGTCGAGCACCAGTCGCCGGATCATGGCGGTGTCGTGGGACTCGACCGCGCCGATCCATCGGGCCGTGAGTGCCTCGATGCTGGACTCGCCACCCGGCAACGCCGCCGGCGGCGCCGCCAGTCCGTCCCGGAAGCGTGCGAGCGAGATCTCGGCAGGGTGGATCGAATCGACGACCGCCGTCGCCTCCGGCGCGGCGCCGGCCCCGTTCGCTCGTTCGCACCCGCCGATCAGTAGGGCCCCCATCACCGCGACCATGACGGGGCGCAGCCATCGCGCCATCGCTCCTCCTGTCAACGCAACGGCCGGTGCCCGAAAGCACCGGCCGCGCGTCTGCGTGTGGTTCCTCAGTTGTCCGCGTAGACGGTCCAGCCCTGCCACCACTTGGTGCCGGCCGGATCGGCTGCACCCCGGTACGTCGTCCCCGCGACCGCGGATCCCGCCTTCGCCGCCATGTCGCCGCTGAACGTCGTGAGGCCCCCCGTGGCCGCCGGCGAAGCGGCCGCCGGCGTCCAGTCGAGCTGTCCTGCCGTCGTCGGCTGCGCGGCGAACGCCGTGAAGAGCCCGGCGGTCGTGGTCGCCGTCTGCTCGATCGCATTCGCGCCCGCGTCGACCGTGAACTGCACGTTGCTTCCGCTGCTCGGCTGGAAGACGGTGGTGACGTCCGCGAGGAGGAGGTTTCTGATCTCCAGGTCCCCCGCGGCAATGCGATCGTTCGTCGCGGCGTCACGGAGGCTGATCGCCGCACGCGGCCAGCGCGCGATGACGCCGTTCACATAGTACCCGCCGGTGCCGCGGCGCAGCATCATGCCGATGCCGCCGGAGGTCGCGTCCACAACGCCCGGCCCCGTCCCGACCAGCGTGAAGTTGGCCACGAGGGGAATGGTCAGCGGCGTCGAATTCTGGCCGTTGGTGCAGTTCGCGCCCGCACAGCCGTCGTTCTCGATGCCCTGGGGATCATTCGAGACGTTCCCGGCGCCTGAGCGCGGAATCAGGACGCGCGTCTGGTAGGCAATCAGGTTCTGCATCCGTCCCTGGTAGCCCTCGGACATGTCGAAATGGTCGTCGCCCGATTCGTAGGAGACGATGTGCGTGGCGTCGGCGCTGCCGCCGAAGAACTCGAAGGAATCGTCGAGGCCCGACATCGACTGCAGGAACGAGAGCTGCGTCCCGCTCCCGACGGCGGCGAAGGTGAAGGAATTGAGCTCGGCGTCCTGCGCCGGCGCATAGCCGGCGAATTCGACGCGGACGTAGCGCAGCTCGCCGCTGTCGTCCCCGTCGCTGGTGCCGCCCGAGTAATCCACGGCGGGGTTCGCCGCTCCGGTGTTCGATCCCTCGAGGAGGACC
>JAICNA010000019.1 GCA_025928955.1 Gemmatimonadales bacterium
GCGGTGCGCGCCGTCTGGCTCAGGAGCGTGGCCTGCTGCTCGAAGGCCTGGGCCGACGAGTCGAGCGTCGTCTGGAGACGCTGGAATTCCGTGCGGTAGCCGGCCATCTCGCGAACGAACGTCGATTCCGCCTGCGCGTAACCCGGCGTTTCCGCGAGCACCCGGCGCATGTTGACGAATGCGACCCGGTTCGCGGCGGCGCCAGCGGGCGCCTGCTGGGCCATGAGCGGAACCGCACCCGCGGTCAGCGCAACGATCACGGCGGCCACACGTCCAACAGCGACTAACCTCATTCTGCACTCCCGAAGAAGGTACGTACTCACGGTCAGAAGAAATTCCCCACCTTGAAGTGGAGCTGCCATCCCGGGTTCGGCTCGCCGGCGGCATCCACCCGGTCGAAGCCGTACCCGAAGTCCACACCGATCGGCCCGAGCGGAGAGACCAGCGCGACACCGACACCCGCACCGCGGTACAGCCGCGTCGGGTCCCACTGCCGAGCCGTCCGATACACGTTGCCGGCGTCGAGAAAGAGGCTGGCGTAGAGCGACTGGCTGATTCGCGCGCCGGCCTCGACGGTGAACGTAGCAAAAGACTTGCCGAAGGCCTCGGGATTGGCGTTCGTGCCGCCGGCCTGCGGGTCGAAGCCATTGGGGGTGATGGCGAACTCGTCGTAGCCCCGCAGCGGGATGCCAAACTGAACCCCGCCAAGGGAATAGAGCTCGGTGAAGAAGTTGCTCGCGTCGCCGAAGATGAAGCCGGACTTGGCCGTGAATCCGAGCACGAACTGGACTCCCCCGCCGAACTGGTCGCCCCCGCCGAGGGTGCCGAGGGGCGCATACCACCGGCCCTCGACGTCCACTTTCCGGTAATCACCCGTCCCTCCCAGGAACCCGCCGTTGAGCTCGCCCGTGATGCTCGTCTGGGACCCTCCGGTGGCGAACGGGAGGCCGACCCGCGTGTCCCGCAGCAGGGTCGCCCCGAGGGTGGAACGGACGCAGTTGTTGCAGATGAAGCGCTCCTGGATGTCCGTGGAGCCTTCGGAATACCGGATGCGCTGCAGTCCGTAGGACCCGAAGAGGCGCGTATAGCGTGCCCCGAGGAACGGGAAGCCCAGCTGGATGTTGCCACCCGTCTGCCGCCGCCGCCCGAGGTCGCGGACCGTGAACCGCTGCCGCGAGTCGTAGACGGACACCGTGCCGGAAATCCGGCTCTCGCGGATGGCGGGATCGCTGTAGGAGAGCGTGAAGTCGTTGATGTTGGTGCCGAACTGCCACTGCAGCCGGCCCCGCTTGCCGCGTCCGAAGAGGTTCGGCTCCTCGAGCCCGAGGAAGCCGCCGACGCCGGTACCCTGCCCCAGCGATGCGCCGAAGTTGATGTTGCCGGTGCGGCGCTCCTCGACCCGGAAGACGATGTCGACGTCGACGCCGTTCTCGGCCGTCTCTACGCCCGGGGGCGCCAGGGGCTGCTCGAAGAAGCCGATGTTGCTGATGTTCTGATACGAGCGCAGCAGTGCGTCCCGATTGAACACCTGCCCCGGGAAGAGCACGATCGCCTCGCGGATCACCCGTTCGTGCGTCACGTCGTTGCCGACGATCATGATCTTGTTGACCGTCGCGACGCGGCCCTCCTGGATGTTCCACGAGAGGTCGATCACGCGCGTACTGTCGGGCAGGGTGCGCCGGGTCTCCTGCGGCACGATCTGCGCGTAGATGTAGCCGCTGTTCGCGTACAGGTCACCGAGGCGCCGCGTTGCGGCTTCCCAGGCCGTGCGATTGAACGGCCCGCCCGCGCTGCCCGTGAACGGATAGAACGCCATCAGCTCGTCGGTCGAGTACCGTCGGTTGCCGCGGATCTCGAAGCCGCCGACCTGGTACGCCGGCCCTTCGTCCACGGTCAGCTGGAGCGTCGCCTTGCCTTCGGCGCTGTCGGCGATCAGGGTGTCCCCGGTCACCTGGAAATCGATGTGGCCGCGGCTCGCATACCAGCTGGGCAGCCGCTCACGGATGTCGTCCTCGACGCGCCGTTCGTCGTACTCGCCGCTGCGGAACCACCAGAACGATTCGGGCTTGCTGCTCATCTGGCCCACGACGTCGGCATCGGGGAACTGCTCGTTGCCTTCGATCGTGACGCGGCTCAGCGCGACGCGTCCCCCTTCTCGCACGTCGAAGAACACGCGCACGCCGCCCGCGGAATCGGCGGGCAGCTCGACCGCCGTCACTTCCGCCGTATAGTACCCTCGCTCGCGATAGAGCGAATCGATGGACCCCGTGGAGCGCGCGAGCGCGGCGCGGTCCAGCGGGCGCCCCTCGAGGAGCTTCACGCGATCCCGGACGTCGGCCGTCGAGAGCTTCTCCACGCCGCGGATCGACCAGCCGGCGAGGAGCGGGCGCTCCTTCACGACGAAGGTGAGGATGCTCCGCCCACCGGCGATCTGCTGCGCCACCGTCACATCGTCGAACTGGCCCGTGCGGTAGAGCGCCGACACCGCGCGCTGGATGTCGCGGTAATTGACCGTCGATCCGGGCGCGATGGAGACCGTGGTCAGGATCTGCTGCGCGGTGACCCGCGCGTTGCCCTGCACCGCGACGCTGTCCACCCGTGGAGCGACGGGATCCTGGGCATGCAGAGGCGGCGCCAGGCAGGCCAGGGCGGCGAGGACGAACGGAGCGGCAACACGCATGCGCATGGAGTCGGGCGGGAGGGGTGACGGCACCGACGCGTAGCCGGTGCCGTCCTCGCGTCAGGCCTGCTGGCCGGTGAGCGCCCGGAACACGAGGCGCTCCTTGTCTTCGGACACATCGACCTCGATCTCGTCGCCGCGGCCGAACTCGCCGAGCAGGATCTTCTCGCTCAGCGGATCCTCGATGTAGCGCTGGATCGACCGCTTGAGCGGTCGTGCGCCGTAGCTCTGGTCGTACCCCTTCTCCACGAGGAAGTCGAGCGCCGCCGGCGTGAGCCGCACCTCGTCGCCGAGGCGCCGCTGCACCTCCTTGAGGAGGATGGTGACGATCTGCGAGATGTGCTCCTTCGAGAGCGGGTGGAACACGATCACGTCGTCGAGCCGGTTGAGGAACTCGGGATTGAACACCTTGTTCATCTCGTCCTTCACGCGGCCCTGCATCCGGTCGAAGTCCTGGCTCACGTCGCCCCCGTGGAACCCGAGCGACTTGCCCGACATGATGTCGCGGGCGCCGACGTTCGAGGTCATGATGACGACGGTATTCTTGAAGTCGATCACCCGCCCGTAGTTGTCGGTGAGGTGTCCCTCGTCGAGCACCTGGAGCAGGATGTTGAACACATCGGGGTGCGCCTTCTCGATCTCGTCGAGGAGGACCACCGAGTACGGCTTCCGGCGGATCGCCTTGGTGAGCGTCCCGGAATCCTCGTACCCGACGTAACCCGGGGGCGCGCCGATGAGGCGGCTCACCGAAAACTTCTCCATGTACTCCGACATGTCCACGCGCACCAGTGCGGAGGCGTCCGCGAAGAGGAACTTCGCGAGCGCGCGCGCCAGCTCGGTCTTGCCCACGCCCGTGGGCCCGCTGAAGATGAACGACCCGATCGGGCGGTTCGGATCCTTGAGCCCTGCCCGCGAGCGGCGGATGGCCCGGGAGACGGCGTGGATCGCCTCGTCCTGCCCCACGACGGACGCGTGCAGCTCGTCCTCCATCCGGAGGAGCCGGGCGGTCTCCGCCTCCTGCAGCCGCGTGACCGGAATGCCCGTCCAGCGCGAAACGATGAAGGCGATCGCCTCTTCGTCGATCACCGGCCGGCGGGTCTGGCGTTCCTTCTCCCACTCCTCGTTCTTCTGCCGGATCTTCCCCTGCAGCTCGCGCTCCTGGTCCCGCAGGGCCGCGGCGCGCTCGAAGTTCTGATCGCGGACCGCGTCCTCCTTCTGGAGGTTCACCTGCTCCAGTTCCGCCTTGAGCTCGGACACTTCGGCCGGCGGCACCTGCGATGCGAGGCGGGCGCGCGCACCGGCCTCGTCGATCACGTCGATGGCCTTGTCCGGCAGGAAACGGTCGGTGATGTACCGCTCCGACAGCTCCGACGCGGCGGCGAGCGTCTCGTCGGGCAGCACGATGCGGTGGTGGTCCTCGTACTTCTTCCGCAGGCCCTTGAGGATCTCGACCGTCTCCTCGACCGTGGGCGGCTCCACCATGACGGTCTGGAACCGGCGCTCGAGCGCACCATCCTTCTCGATGTACTTCCGGTACTCGTTGAGCGTCGACGCGCCGACGCACTGCAGCTCGCCGCGCGCGAGCGCCGGCTTGAGCATGTTGCTCGCGTCGATCGCGCCCTCCGCCGCGCCGGCACCGACGAGCGTGTGCAGCTCGTCGATGAAGAGAATGATGTTCTTGTTCTGGGCGATCTCGTTCATGACCGCCTTGAGCCGCTCCTCGAACTGCCCGCGGTACTTGGTGCCGGCGATCACGGCCGCCATATCCAGCGACAGGACGCGGTGGTCGCGAAGGACGTCGGGGCACTGGCCGTTGGCGATGAGGAGCGCAAGCCCTTCGACGATGGCGGTCTTGCCCACACCCGGCTCACCGATCAGCACCGGGTTGTTCTTCTTCCGGCGGGCGAGAATCTCCATGACGCGCTCGATCTCCTTGGCGCGCCCGATGGTCGGATCGAGCTGGCCCTCGGCGGCGAGGATCGTGAGGTCACGGCAGAAGTGGTCGAGCGCCGGCGTCTTGCTCTTCTTTTCCGACTTGGGCTGCGAGGCCTGCTGCGGCACGCCCCCGCCGCCCTGCCCGCTCGACGCCTGGGGCATGTCGCTCCCGAGGAGCCGGAGCGTCTCCGCGCGGCTCTGCTCGAGATTCACGCCGGCATCGGTGAGCACCTGGGCCGCGATCCCTTTTTCCTCGCGCAGGAGCCCGAGCAGGAGGTGCTCGGTCCCGACGTACGAGTGGTTGAGCTCGCGCGCCTCGGTCATGGCGAGCTCGAGGACCTTCTTGGCCCGGGAGGTATACGGCAGGTCGGGACCGGCGGCGGCCGCCGCCTTCCCCTTCTTGACCGTCTCCTCGATCTTCTGCTGAATGTCGTCGAGATCGACGCTCAGATTGGTCAGGACGGCGGCGGCAACCCCCTCGCCCTCGCGGATGAGGCCGAGGAGAATGTGCTCGGTCCCGACGTATTCATGGTGCAGGCGGGCCGCTTCCTCGCGGGCCATCTGAAGAACCTTGCGGACGCGATCCGTGAAGTTGTAGCCGTTCATCGATTCACCCTGCGGTTCGGGACCGGCGCGCTCACGCGCGTCGTCCCGCTTCGTCTTCGAGCACGCGTCGCACGTGCGTTGCGCGGCGGATGGCCAGCGCGGGATCGCCCAGCGGAAGCCCCTCGGCGGCGGCGAGGTGCGCGGGCTGCGTGTGCACCAGCAGCTTGTTGAGCGTGTACATGCTGACACCGGGCACGAGTCCCGTGCCGGCGCCGAGGCGCACACCACTCAGGAGGTTCATCGCCTCTTCGAAGGAGAGCGAGCGCGCGTACCGCAGCAGCCCGAACGCGCGCCAGACCTTGTCCTCGATGATGGCGGGCGCGCTCCTGAGCAGCACCTGCCGCGCCTGCTCCTCGTACTCCATGACCTGGCGGACGACCTTGCCGAGGTGGTCCAGCAGCTCCGCTTCGGTCTTGCCAAGGGTGGTCTGGTTCGACAGCTGGAAGAAATTGCCGACGACCTCGCTCCCCTCGCCGTACAGCCCGCGGAAGGTCAGTCCCACCTGCGTGAGGCCCTGCAGGACGCGAGTCACTTCCTTCGTCAGGACGAGCCCCGGCAGGTGGATGAGCACCGATGCGCGGAGCCCGGTTCCGACGTTGGTCGGACACGCCGTAAGATAACCGAACTCCGGGTGGAAGGCGAAGCCAAGACGGCTTCCGAGCTCGGCATCGAGCCGGTCCACTTCGGCGTATGCGGCATCGAGCGCGAACCCCGAATGCAGCCCCTGCAGGCGGAGATGATCCTCCTCGTTCAGCATGACGCCGATCCGGTCCTGCGCGAGGAGTGCCGCGCCGTAGCGCACCCGCCCGTTCGGCTCGAGCCCGGCGAGCTCGCGGCTCACGAGGTGGCGCTCGTGGAGGAGGAGACGGTCGCCCTGGTCGAGCCGGTCGAGCCGGAACCGCGCGGCGCGGCGGAGCAGCACCGTGTCCGCGGCCGCGGCCTCGACCTCGCGCAGGATCGTCTCCCGCTCCCGGTCGCTGTTCCGCCCGACGAACGGATAGGCGGCGAGGTTTCGGGCGAGCCGGATCCGGGTCGAGAGCACGAGATGGCTCGCCGGCCCGCTGGCGTCCAGCCATCCCATGCCGCCGTCGGCAAGGAGCGTGAGATCGATCATTCGAGCACCCTGAGCCGGTCCCGGAGCTCGGCGGCGAGCTCGAAGTTCTCCGTCTCGATCGCGACGCGGAGCTGTTCGCGGAGCGTGCCGAGGCGGGCGCGCTCGGACCCGGCGTCATCGCCGGGCACCACGTAGCGCTCGCCGACATGAAACGTGGATCCGTGCAGGCGCCGCACGAGCTCCCGAAGCTGGGGCTCGAAGCAGCGCCAGCACTCGGAGCAGCCAAGCCGGCCGGTATCGCGGAAATTGCCGAGCGTGGCGCCGCAACGGGTGCAGGCCTCCCCGGTAACGGTGCCCGGGAGCGCGGCCCCCTCCAGCTCCTTGCCCATGGCCGCCAAGAAGCTGCCGAGCGGCGATTTCCCCACGGTGGGCGGCTCGACCCCGCGCTCGGCGGCGCAGCGCTCACAGAGGTGGAGCGTCGTGACTTCGGCGTCGACGATCTGCGTCAGGTGCACGATCGCCTCGCGCTCGTGACACTGGTCGCAGGTCATGACGGCAGCGCCTCCAGGCCCGGGTGCGCGACGAGCCGCCCTCCCTCCATGGCGAGCACGCGGTCGGCGCGGGCGGCGAGGAGCCGGTTGTGCGTCACGACCACGAGCGCCGTCTCGAACTTCCGCGCGAGCGTGGCGAACAGCTCGTGCAGCCGCTCGCTGTTGTGGTGGTCGAGGTTGCCGCTCGGCTCGTCGGCGAGCACGACCAGCGGATCCGTCGCGAGCGCACGCGCGACCGCCACACGCTGCTGCTCGCCACCCGACAGCGCGTTCGGCCGGTGCGTCATTCGCCCCGCGAGCCCCACGGCGGCGAGCAGCTCTTCCGCCTTGGACCGGGCTGCGCCCTCCGCCGCGCCGCCGATGAGCAGCGGCATCATCACATTCTCGAGGGCGTTGAACTCGCGGAGGAGGTGATGGAACTGGAACACGAAGCCAAGCTGCCGGTTCCGGATCTCCGCCAGCCGGTCCTCGGACTGGTCGGCATAGGCGGCGCCGTCGAGGAGCACGCGCCCTTCCGTCGGATCATCGAGCGCGCCGAGGAGCTGCAGCAGCGTGCTTTTCCCCGCCCCGCTCGCCCCGACGATGGCGACGAACTCCCCGCGCGTGAGCGAGAGATCGACTCCGGAGAGGACCTCGATCGGCCGGCCGTCGCCGCCGGTGTAGACCTTGCGCAGCCCCTGCGCCTCCAGGACCGGGATCATTCGTGCCGGATCGCCTCGACAGGCGCGAGGCGCGCCGCCGTGCGGGAGGGATAGAGCGTCGCCGCGAGCGCCACGAGAACACTGGCCACGACGACGATCACGACGTCGCGGACCTCGGTGTGGACCGGCAGGCGGTCGATGAAGTACACCGCGGGATCGATGCGGATGAGCCCGGACCCGTCCACCAGGTACGCGACGAGCAGGCCGAGCACCAGGCCGATCGTCGTCCCCACGAGCCCGATGATCCCGCCCTGCAGCAGGAAGATGCGGGCGACCGCGGGCGAGGTGAGTCCCATGGCGCGCAGGATGCCGATCTCGCGGGTCTTGTCGGCCACGACCATCGTGAGCGTGCCGACGATGTTGAACGCCGCGACGACCATGATGAAGAAGATGATGAGCCCCATCGCGATCTTCTCGAGCTTGAGCGCGCTGAAGAGACTCGCGTTCTGCGTCTGCCAGTCGAGGGCGCGGTATGGATATTCGAGCGTCGCCTCGAGGCGCTTGCCGATCGCGGGCGCGCGATCGGGATCCGCCACCCGCACCTCGATGCCCGACACCGCATCACCGAGGCCGGCGAACGCCTGCGCCACGTCGATGGGCATCACCACGAACTGGTTGTCGTACTGGAACATGCCGGTGTTGAACGTGCCCGTGACCTCGAACCGCCAGAAAGTCACCGTCGGCACGCCGAGTGCCCGGTTCACCTTCGCCGCGGTCGGCGGGATCAGCTGGACGACGTCGCCGGGATAGGCGTTGATGCGGCCGGCGAGCCGCTCGCCAAGGATGATGCCGCCGTCGAGGCTGTCCCGCGTGGTCCGGAACGAGAGGTCGCCGCGCGTGATGGACTGCGGAAACGTCGTCACCGACATCGCCCCCGTGTCGGGGTCGAATCCGAGCACGTTGACCGCCGTCGCGTAATCGGCCCCGGTGGTGATGATCGACTCGGTGAGCACCTCGGGCGACGCGGCCAGTACCTCGGGATCGCGGCGGATGCGCTCGAGCGCCTGCCGCCAGTCGTCCATGCGGAGCCCGGCGCCGTAGGTCAGTACCCTCAGATGCGGCGCGCCCACGAGGATGCGCTCGCGGAGATCGTCTCTGAGGCCGTTCATGACGCCGAGGACGACGATCAGCGCCATCACGCCGACGGCCACCCCGCCGATCGAGATGAGCGTATTGAGCGACGCGACGCCCGACGAGCGGCTGCGCAGATAGCGCAGCGCGATCCGTCGCTCCAGCCTGCGGTTCCTCACGGCCATCGCGTCACGACTCCGGGCGCATCGCCGGAAAGAGGATCACGTCCCTGATGGAGGGCAGCCCGGTGATCACCATCAGCAGCCGGTCGATGCCCATCCCGAGTCCGCCGGCGGGCGGCATGCCGTACTCGAGCGCGCGGATGTAGTCCGCATCGTAAAGCTGCGCCTCCTCGTTCCCCGCGGCCCGCTGCTGCGCCTGGTCCTCGAAGCGCCGGCGCTGCTCGTCGGGATCGTTGAGCTCGCTGAAGGCATTGACGAGCTCCTTCCCGCCGACGAAGAGCTCGAAGCGCTCGGTGAGCGTCGCATCGTCGCGATGCCGCTTGGCGAGGGGAGAGAGCGCGACCGGGTAATCGACGAGGAACGTCGGCTGCACCAGCTCCGGCTCGAGAAACGCCTTGAACATCTCATCCTGCAGCTTGCCACCGGCGAAGGTCGCGGCCTCGTCCGCGGAAACGCCGCGCCGCACCAGCAGCCGGCGCAGATCGGCCTCGTCCGCAGTGCGGACATCGACGCCCGCACGCTCGCGAATGCCCTCGACGAACCGGACGCGCGGCCATGGCGCGGTGAAATCGAGTGTCGTGCCGTCGCGCTCGATCCGCCGTGAGCCGCAGCACGCCTCCACGACGCCGCCGACCATTTCCTCGCAGAGCTGCATCATCCCTTCATAGTCGCTGTAGGCCTCGTACAGCTCGAGCATCGTGAACTCGGGATTGTGCGTCCGGTCCATCCCCTCGTTCCTGAAATCGTGCCCGATCTCGTAGACCCGCTCGAGCCCTCCGACGAGGAGCCGCTTGAGATACAGCTCGTCCGCGATCCGCAGGTAAAGCGGCATGTCGAGGGCGTTGTGATGGGTGACGAACGGGCGCGCCGCGGCCCCACCGTAGAGGGGCTGGAGGATCGGCGTCTCGACCTCGAGATATCCGCGGGCATCGAGAAAGGCGCGCAGCCACGCGATGGCCCGAGCGCGCAACCGGAAGACCTCGCGCACCTCCGGGTGTACCGCCAGATCGGCGTAGCGCTGCCGGTAGCGCACCTCCGGATCCGCCAATCCTCCAAAGGTCTGCACCCCATCTTCGGCGACCTGCGTCTTCCCGCGCGGGAGGGGCCGGAGAGACTTGGCGAGCAGCGTCACGGCCTCAGCCCGCACGGTGACCTCCCCCGTCCGGGTCCGGAAGAGCCGCCCGCTCACCCCGACGTGATCGTCGAGATCAAGCAGCTGCACGAGCTCCCAGAGCGCACCGAGGGCATCCCGCCGGAAATACACCTGGATCCGCCCGGAGCTGTCCTCCAGATGCGCGAAGCCGGTCTTCCCCTGGGACCGGAGTGCCGCGATCCGGCCGGCGACGGCGACCAGCGGCCCATCCTCGCCCATCCGATCGTCGTAGAGCGCGAGTGCCTCGAGCGCCGTGTGCGATCGCTCGAACCGGTAGGCGAACGGGAGGATGCCGAGGGCCTCGATCGCGTCGCGCTTCGCCCGGCGAGATTCCTCGACGTGGGACCGCTCAGCGGACGCGCCACCGGGGAGGCTGGTCACGCGGCGCTTCCTCCGTACCGCTTGAGGTAGGCCTGGATGAACTCCTCGAGGTCGCCGTCCATCACTCGCTGCACGTCGCTCACCTTCACCTCGGTCCGGTGGTCGTTGACCATCGTATACGGCTGAAACACGTACGAGCGGATCTGGTTCCCCCAGGAATTGTCGGTCTTGGTGGCCTCCACGAGTGCCCGGGCAGCCTCCTGCTCCTCGAGCTTCCGCTGATAGATCGCGGAACGCAGCATCTTCATGGCGGTCTGCCGGTTCTTCGTCTGGCTCCGCTCCTGCTGGCACGACACGACGATGCCGGTCGGGATGTGCGTCAGGCGCACTGCCGAGGATGTCTTGTTGACATGCTGGCCGCCGGCGCCCGAGGCGCGGAAGACATCCATCTTGATGTCCTCCTCGCGCAGGTCCACCTCGATCGTGTCGTCGATGTCCGGATAGACGAAGACCGATGCGAACGAGGTGTGCCGCCGTGCCTGGGAATCGTACGGGGAAATGCGCACGAGGCGGTGCACGCCCTTCTCGGCCTTGAGGAAGCCGTAGGCGTATTCACCCTTGATTTCGATCGAGACCGACTTGATGCCCGCTTCCTCACCCTCGAGCAGGTCGAGCACCCGCACCTCGAAGCCCTGACGCTCCGCCCACCGGACGTACATGCGCATGAGCATCTCGGCCCAGTCCTGCGATTCGGTGCCGCCCGCACCAGGATGGATCGTGAGGAGTGCATCGCGCATGTCGTCCGGACCGCGCAGCATGGTGCGCAGCTCGAACGCCTCGACCGCCTCGGTGAGCCGTCCGACCTCACGCTCGAGTTCCGTCCCCATTTCTTCGTCGGGGTCGCTCTCGAGCAGCTCCGCCATCTCGCGTGCGCCGCCGATGCGGTGCACGAGATCCTCATAGGGCGTGACCCACCCCTTGAGCTGCTTCACCTCCTGGACCACCGTTCGCGCCCGGTCACTGTTCGACCAGAAGGCGGGGTCGCTCTGCTGGGCCTCGAGCTCGTTCAGGCGCGCCCGCTTGGCATCCAAGTCAAAGAAAACCTCGGAGATCGAGAACGCGGCGGTCGAGCTCGGCGAACTGGTCTGAGAGGACGGACATCGATGCTCCGAATTCATCGCGGCCACCGGCCGCGTGTGGAACGAGCGAGCCGCCCGTCCGCCCGATGGCGGAGGAGCGGCTCCGGGTACGCTAAATATAGGCGCCGCTAGAAGATCTGGCGACCGTCCGCGAGGATCTCATTGAGAGCGTCCTTGAAGTGCGTTGTGCTCTCGGCGACGTCCTTCCCCACCTGATCGGTGTATTCCTCCCAGCTCTTCTTGATCTCTTCCTCGAACAGTGTCTTGAGCGTACCGTCGCGAAGTCCCTCACGCCGCTTGGCGGGGTGGTAGACGACCATGTCGGAAATGAGCGCTCGCGCCAGCCGTCGGGCCTTCTGCCCCGGATCCTGCGATAGAAAGGGATTGACGGGCTTGCGAGCGGCCCCGGGGGCCGGCCCCGCAGCGGATCCCTGCGATGGCGGCGGCGGTGCCGCGGTCGGCGCCGGCCGGTTGGGCACCGCCGGCCGAGGCGGCACGGCCCCGCCGGGGAGTCCGGCCGGCCGGGCAACCGGCGGTCTCGGCGCCGCGGGAGCGGCGGGCGCCGCAGGTGAGGGTCGCGGCGGTTCAGGCCGCGGAGCCACCGCCGCCTCACGGCGAGGGAGCGGCGCCGGCGAGGCCGGCGCAGGTGCCGGCGGCGGGGGTGCCGGGGCCGGAGCCGGAGCTGGCGCCGGCGGTGGCAGCGCGGCCTGTCCCGTGGGCCCCTGGGCCCGCTCCGCGGACGGGGCTGTCGCCGCGGCCACCGGAACGGCCTGCGCCTGGCCCATCGAGGCCGCATCGCGCCGAACCGGGAAGACCGCGGCGCAAACGGCACACCGGGCGCGGACGCCCGCCGCGGGCACCTTGGCCGGATCGACGCGATAGATCGTCGCGCAATTCGGGCACGTCACATTCATCGAGGCATCCTCATCGCGGTTCGCGCGGCGGGCCGCTGCGCGTCTCCCCGTCGCTGCCATGGCGCCGGTCGACGACGAACACCGAGCCCGGCAGCGTCTTGGCGTAGCTCTTCATCTCGGTGGCGAGTTCGCTCACCTGCGCAGGGTGCGTGAATGCGCGGTGACGATTCGTCACGATCCCGATCGACAGCGTCATGAGCGGGACGCGATGCAGCTGTCCTCGCCGGTCCTTGCCGAAAAAATAGCCGGCCCGGCGGTCCTGCTCGTTGTATTGGAGCGGAATCAGTGTGTCGAACACCGACAGCACTTCACTGCAGACGGCGTGAATATCGCTCCCCGGGATCACGAAGATGAAGTCGTCGCCTCCGATGTGGCCGACGAATCCGCGGGCGCCGAGGAGCCCCTTCACCACGTCGTGCAGGATACGGGACAGCAGGTAGATGACGCGATCGCCATCGTAATAGCTGTACCGGTCGTTGAATTCCTTGAAATGGTCGAGATCCGCGTAACAGACCGCGAACTCCCCCGCCAGGTCGAGCCGGCGACGGATCTCGCGCTCGATCTCGGTGGTGCCGGGGAGGCGCGTCGATGGGTGGACCGACACATCGCGCTCGGTGCGGTTGAGCATCGCGTTGATCCGCGCGCGCTGCTCGGCCGGCGCGAAGGCACCGGTGAGCACTTCGTCCGAGCCGGCCGCGAACCATTGCTGCACCGTTTCGGGCTCGTGCGCCCCGATGAGCGCCGTCACGGGAACGATGGCGGTGAATGCATCGCTCTTGAGGCGGCGGATCAGATCGAGGCCCTGCTGGGGGGACACCGTCGCGTCCACGAAGAGCATGCTCGGGTGGCCTCGGAGCACGATCGACTGGATCTCGGCGGCGCTGTCGAAAACGCGCAGCGGGAATGCATTGGACTGCGCCCACTGCTCGATCAGCGCGGGCACCGGCGTACCGTCCGGCGAAAAGAAGAGAATCGTCGGGCGAGTCCGCACCCCGCTCCTTCAGATAAGAGGAAGTATCAAGCTAACTTACGGGTCCTCCAGCGCCAAGTCAAACGAAGAACGCCGCAATGGCGATCAGCACGTAAACCGCCAGGAGCTGGACCCCTTCGAACCAGTGCGACTCCCCGTCGGCGGTCCCGAGCGACGCCACGATCGTCGCCAGCCCAACCGCCATGACCTCGAAGGGGGTGAACACGAGGTTCATCTCCTGTCCGAGCATGAGCCCGATGAAGACGAGCAACGGACCGATCAGAAGGGCGATCTGCGTGCTCGATCCGTACGCGATCTGCAGGGCCAGGTCCATCTTCCCCTTCCGCGCCACCACGACGGCTGTGGCATGTTCCGCGGCATTGCCGATCAGTGGAATGATGATGAGGCCGAGGAAAGTCTCCGTGACGCCCACCTGGACCGTCACAGCCTCCGCGGCGTGCACCAGGACTTCCGACATGACGGCAACCCCGGTCGTAGCGATGCCCAGCACGACGACCGCCTTGAGCGGCGTCCAGATCGGGCCCGGCATCTCGTGCGGATCGCCGCCGATGAGCCAGCGATGCGTCTTCAGCGTGAAGAGCAGCGAGAAGCCGTAGACGATCATGAGCACGATCGCCACGCCCTCGGAAAGGCGAAGTTCGGTGACTGCGCTCGGATCAGGATGCGTGGCGTGAAAGAGCGCCGGAAAGACGAGGCCCACCACCGCGGCGATCATCATCCCGGCGCTGAGCCCGACCGCGGTGCGATTGAACTTGAGCTCGCTCCGTCCCACACCGCCGGCGAGGAGCGAGAGCCCCATGATGAGGAGGAGGTTGCCGAGGATGCTGCCGGCAATCGATGCCTTCACGAGCTCGACGAGGCCGGCCTGGAGCGCCACGATCGCGATGATGAGCTCCGCCGCGTTGCCGAACGTCGCGTTGAGGAGACCTCCGACGGTCGGCCCGCTTCGGGCCGACAGGTGCTCCGTCGCGTCGCCCATGAAGCCCGCCAGCGGGAGCACGCCGAGGCAGGCGAGCGTGAAGACGACGACCGGCGAGAGGTGGAGGTAGTTGGCGAGCAGCGCGGCGGGCACCGCCACGAGCAGGACGCGACGCCAGATGGGGCCCCAGTCGCTGCGATCGCGCCGGAGGTGCGGAAGCGGCTGCCGGGGTGCGGGCTCCGGCGCCGGCGGCTGAGTGGCCGTCACCGGGCGCGCCGGCTCGCGGTCCTCCTTTCCTCCCTTGCGCCGTGCGGACCGGTCGCCGCCCCTGGCCGGCGCGGCCGCGGCGGCACCACCGGCCGCCTCGGTCTCGCGGGGGCGGGTGCGCCGTTCCTTGCGCGCCGCTGCCTTCTCGACGACGGGTGCACCGAGAAGGTCGCCCTGCTCGGGACGCTCGGGCTCGGCGCCGATGGCGCGCAGTACCTCGGCGCGGGCCGTCGCGGGTGTCACGCCTGATTCGTTGAGCAGCCGGGCCACCGTACCGCGCGGCTCGCTGAATGCGGCGAGCAGGAAATGTTCGGCGGCGAGCTCGGTTCCGCGCTGCCGTGCTTCGGTGGTCGCCACCTCGAGGAGCCGCCGAGCATGCGAGGTGAGGAGCAGTTCGCCCGATTCGGCGCCCCGCGGCTTCCCCTTCCGCGCGCCCGCCTCGAGCCGCTCGCGCACGAGACGTTCGTCGAGCCCGAGCGCGCGGAAGACCGAGACCGCCGGCTCGTCCGCCGTCACCCGGAGCAGGATGTGCTCGGCCCCGATTGCCTCGCTCCCGAGGCGCTCCGCCTCGCTCTTCGCGCCATCGAGCGCGCGCTGCGCCGACGGCCCGAGGGTATATCCGGTCATGGGCGTGCGCTCGCTACGGGAGGGGCTTCGCTTCGTCGATCAGCATCACGGGAATGCCGTCGTCCACGCGGTACACGAGGCGGCAGGCATGGCAGATCAGCTGCTCGGGCGCTTCCTGGTATTCGAGATCACCCTTGCAGCGGGGGCAGACGAGAATCTCGAGGAGCTCGGGGGCGAGGCTCATGAGGTCTCCGCTTCTGACAGAGGAAATCCGAAGCGGGACAGCGCGTCCGCGCTCTTCCGCCACTTCGGAAGGACCTTGACCCACAGGTCGAGATAGACGGGCGTGCCGGTGAGCTCTTCGAGCCGCCCCCGCGCATGCGAGCCGATTGCCTTGATCGTCTGTCCGCCGCGCCCGATCAGCATTCCCTTCTGGGACTCGCGCTCGATGAACAGCGTCACCCGAATGTACATCGGCCGCTCCGACTCGCGGAACTCCTCGACCTCCGCCGCGAACGCATACGGGAGTTCGTCGCCGAGCAGGGAGAACGCGGCCTCGCGCAGGTACTCGACGACGAAGAAGCGGAGCGGCTGCGTCCCGATATCATCGGGATCGAACTCGAACTCGCGCTCGGGGAGGTGCGGACGGATGCGTTCGAGCAGCCCGGCGATCGACGCGTCGTCGCCCGCCGACACCAGGAGGCCTTCCTCCGACAGGCGCTGGCGGGCGGCGGGGCGCACCAGGTCTCCCTTGGTGTACACCGTGAGGACCGGCGTCCGCGGCGGAACCGGCATGCGCGCGAGCGCGGCGAAATCGGGCGCCGGCGCATCAGGGGCGGGATGGAGGTGCAGGATCAGGTCGACGCTGCGCAGCCGCTCGCGGGCCGCCGTGACCATCCGCTCCTGCATGAGATAGGCCGGGTCGAGCAGGCCAGGCAGATCGTGGAAGACGTACTGCGTGTCTTCCTCGCTGCGAATTCCGGTGACCGGAAGGCGCGTCGCCTGCGCCTTGGGGCTCACGATGGCGAGGTGCGTTCCCACGAGCGCGTTGAGGAGCGTCGACTTCCCCACGTTCGGCGCACCGGCGAGCGCGATATGGCCCGAGCGCCTGGCGCGGACGCCCGACGTGCCCGGATGGTCCCGTTCCGGCTGGCTCATGCGACAAACCTAATCCCGCCATTACACTTCTCGAATGCACACGACTCCCCCGCCCGCTCAGGGCCCGACCCTCGTCATCCTGGCTGCCGGCATGGGCAGCCGGTTCGGCGGGATGAAACAGCTCGCGTCCGTCGGCCCCGCCGGCGAGACTCTGATGGACTACTCGATCCACGACGCCCTTCGCGCCGGCTTCGGCTCGGCGGTCTTCATCATCCGTCCTGAGATGGAGGAGACGTTCCGCGACTTTGCCGGACAGCGCTACGGCAAGCGGCTCGCATTCCGCACGGTGCACCAGCGGCTCGAGGACGTGCCCCCGGGTGTGCCGGTTCCCGAGCGGCCGAAGCCATGGGGAACGGGACAGGCGGTGCTGGCCGCGGAGCCCGCGGTTGCAGGTGCCTTCGCCGTGATCAATGCGGATGATTATTACGGCGCCGAGGCCTACCAGGCGATGGCCGACTTCCTGAACGACCTCGATCCGGGCGCGCACCCGCCCACCTTCGGGCTCACGGGCTACCGCGTCGTCGACACGCTGTCCGAGTCGGGTGGGGTGAACCGCGGAGTGCTGCGGGTCTCGCGGGAGGGGATGCTCGACTCGATCGAGGAGGTGATCGACATCCGCCGCGGCGAAGGCGGGCTCGCGGGCCACGTCAACAAGGCGCCGCGGCAGGTGGATGAGGCGGCGCTGGCTTCGATGAACATGTGGGGCTTCACCCCCGCGGTGTTCCCGATCCTGCGCGACGGATTTCGCAGCTTCCTCGCCGCACCCGGCGCCGCGACGGCGGAGTACCTCCTGCCGACGGCGATCCAGGACGCCGTTGCGAGCGGCAAGGCACGCGTCCGGGTGCTCGATCCGCGCAGCAGCTGGTTCGGGATCACCTATCCGACCGATGCACCTGCCGTCTCCGAGGCACTCGGCCGGCTCGTCGCGGAAGGGAAATACCCGACGCCGCTGTTCGGATGACGCCGGGGCGGGACCCGCGCGCAGTGCTCCGCGCCTTCGCGATTCCCGATGCCCCAGGGGAATGCCGTCGGGTTCGCGGCGGCCACATCAACGAGACCTGGCGGGTCGGACCCTGGCTCCTGCAACGACTCAATCCGGACGTCTTCCCTGATGCGACGTCCGTGATGGAGAACGTGCTCGCGGTAACCCGCCGCATTGCGGAGCGGGCGGGTCCGCGCGCCGGGCTTCGCCTGGTCCCGACGGAGGACGGCCGCCCGTGGCATGCGGCGCCTGATGGCTCCGTCTGGCGTCTCTACGCGTTCCTCCCCGGCCGATCGTTCGAAGCGCCGCCGTCGCCGGCGTACGCCGGAAGTGCCGCATTTGCGTTCGGCGAATTCGCCCGCTGCATGACCGATCCCCTCCTCCCACTTCACACGACCATGCCCGGCTTCCATGACAGCCGGCGCCGCCTCGATGCGCTGGCTGCCGCTGCCGATCGCGACCTGGCAGGTCGCGCCGGCGAAGTGCAGGGTGAGATCGACGCGATCCTCGCCGAGCACGAGCTGGCGGCTGTGATTCCCGAGCTGCTGGCGTCGGGCCAGCTGCCGCTTCGTGTGGCCCACAACGACGCGAAGATCGCCAACGTCATCTTCGAGACCGACTCGTCCGCACCCCTCGCCGTGATCGACCTCGACACGACGATGCCCGGATCCCCGCTCCATGATTTCGGTGACCTCGTGCGCTCGATGGTGTCACCTGCCGCCGAGGATGCGGCCGACGCCGACACGGTGCAGGTGCGACACGACTACTTCGCGCCGATCGTCCGCGGATTTCTCGCGGGAACCGACGGACTCCTGACGTCGAGCGAGCGAGACATGCTCCTCACCGCGGCCCGCAGCATCGCGCTCGAGCAGGCGGCGCGCTTCCTGGCCGATCATCTCGACGGCGACCGCTATTACGCCGTGACGTTTCCAGCGCAGAATCTTGCGCGCGCGCGGACGCAGCTCGCGCTCTACCGACGCCTTTCGACGGAGCGCGACCGCCTCGAAGCATTGATACGCGAGGCGCCATGAGGCGCCCCGGACTGGTCCGGCAGCTCCGGTCGCTTGGTGTAGCCGCAGGCGACGTACTCCTCGTCCACACCTCGTTTCGCGCCGTGCGGCCGGTCGAGGGGGGTCCCGAGGGGCTGATCGGTGCGCTGCGCGAGGCGCTTGGACCGGAGGGAACGCTGGTCATGCCCTCCTGGACCGGCGACGACGATACCCCATTCGATCCCGCCGCCACCCCGGCTTCTCCCGATCTCGGCGTGGTGGCCGATACGTTCTGGCGCCTCCCGGGCGTACAGCGGAGCTCCCATGCGTTCGCCTGCGCGGCAGCGGGGCCGCACGCCGGATTCATCCTGAGCGACCCCCTTCCCCTGCCTCCCCACATACCCGAAAGCCCCGTCGGCCGGGTTCATGAGCTCGACGGCCGGATCCTGCTCCTCGGCGTCGATCACGAGGTGAATACGACGATTCACCTCGCGGAGGTGCTCGCGGGGGTGCCCTACCGGGTGCCGAACCACATCACGGTGCGGGAGGATGGGTGCGTGAAGCGGATCGCGTACGGCGAAAATGACCACTGCACCCGTCGCTTTGCCTTGATGGAGGCCTGGCTCGAGGAGCGCGCGCTGCAGGCGTCAGGACCGGTCGGGAGCGCGAGAGCACTCCTGGCTCGATCGCGCGACGTGGTGAATGTCGCGCTGGAAAGGCTGGAGCGTGACCCGCTCCTTTTCCTGCATCCTCGAGGGGCCTGCTCCGAGTGCGACGAGGCGCACCTGAGCCTCGGGTGAAATCGTTCAGCGCCGGGCCGCGACGACGAAGAGCATGTTCCCGGTCTGCCGCGCCTCGCCGATGTCGAAGCCGGCCTGACGCATGATGGCGAGCGCGCCCTCTCGCGTCCGCGGAACGCCGATCTCGCCGGCTCGCTGCAGGAGATCCAGGAAGCGATCGCCGCGCGGCCGCCCGAGGATCAGACTCGTCAGATAGAGCGCCCCGCGCGGTACGAGGGAATTGCGGAGCCTGGCGAGGATGCCAGCCGCGGTCTCCTCATCGAACAGGTGCAGCATCCCCATGCAGAGCACCGTGTCGATGGCCTCGAACCGGAGTGGAATGGTCCGGAGATCGGCCTGCAGAAGGCCGGCGGCGGGCGGCAGCGTTCCGAGGCGCGCGCGAGCGCGTCTCAGCATGCCGAGCGAGGCATCGACGAAGAGGCAGGGTCGCGCTGACCCCGACTGTGCGGTTTCGACATACGCGAGAGCCGTTCCGACCAGGGATCCGCAGCCGGCGTCGAGATGCCTCCCGGCGGCCGAACCCAGGGCCTTGCGTGCGAATCCGGCATAGCTCCGGTGGTCCGCTCCCCAGATGAACCGGTTGTACCAGGCGCTCCCGATGAGCGCGTCGTAGACGGCCGCCTTTCGATCGTACGGCTGCCCCGGCGAGGATGGGGGAAGCATCGACCAGATGTCGGACCCGACCGGCCTGGCCGCCGCACCTTCGACAAGAAACGGGGTGATGCGCTCCGCGCCGGTCTCCACGGCGATGGCCCGCCGACTCAGGGCAGGACCACGCCCTCGATCCGATCGATCATCCACGCGAGCCGCCGCGCGTCCGATGTGGAGTATCGGTAGGAACGCGCACCCGTCTTCTCACCTCCCCATTCCGTGACGACTTCGTCGATCCGCTGGACGAGCGAGTCGGCGTAGGACCGGCGCAGCGAGAACTCGACGCGGTACGGCTTCTCGAGCGTGAACGGCTTGAGCTCGCCGGCCCGGGTCCGCCGCATCGCCTCGCGCGCCCCTTCCCGCAACATGCGCTGGACCTCGGTCGGCGAATAGGTGATGGCCGCGGCGCTGCCCAGGGCGACCTTCACGCGGACATACACGACACGATCGCCGAGGAGGGCGCGGACCTCGTGCTCGAGCTCGTCGTCGCCGCTGACGAGCGACACCGGTACGCCACCCTCGCCGGCCACGAGCGCGTTGATGCCCACCTCATTGAGTGCGGTGCCGTTCACGGTGAAGTCGGTGAAGGCATAGGAGTGGGCCATGACGCCCCTGCGCGCCGGCGACGCGTGCATCGCGAGCATCATCATGCTGCTGAACGTGCTGTCGATGCCGGTGCTCATCACCATCGGCCGGGGATAGCCGCGAATGAGGATCGCCTCCTGGTCGAGTGCCCACGGGAGGAGGTTCGCGAACCGGTTGCCGCCGTGGCCCTCGTTCACCACGAACGACCGGGCGCCCGCTTCACGGGCGCCGCGAATTGCTGCGTTCGTCTCCGCCGTGAGCATCTCCCGGTAATGCTCCCAGTAGTCGGGTCCGGTCCGATCGCGATAGGCGGGCCCCTCGTTGCCCGCGATGACCTCCTGCGACTTGACTGCCGATCCCATGCCCTCCATGTCGACGAGCAGGTAGACCCGCGGAGCCGGCTGCGGAGGGACAGCCTTGTCCCAGCCGCTGAGCGCCTCCTGTGCCGCAACCGGCGCGGCAGCGACCGCGAGGAGGCCGAGACAGAGGCGAGCGCGATATGCCATACACGGTTCCTGTGTTCGAGGATGCGAACGTGATCGTCGTGAGCTCAGGTGCCGGCGTCGCTGCCGCTGCCCCTCCAGAGCCGGGAAACCGTCCGAAGCAGCCCGACGCCGCTGATGAGGAAGACGGCGAGCCACATCATGCCCTGGGCCGTGTTGCCGAAGAGGAAGCTGCCCGTCCCGAAGAGCGCCGCATAAACGAAGGCACAGCCGAGCACCCAGCCGAGCAGCGCGAGGCTCATCGAATCGGGTGACGGGCCCACACCGGCCTCGGCGGCCACCGGGCCCCAGCCGCTGCCGGCCGGCCGGACCTTGCGGTAGAACGCAAGGAGCTGCGCGCGATCGGTGGGCCGCGTGAGCAGGGTCGTCGCGATCCAGACGACGGTCGTGCTGGCGACCGTGACGAGGAGCGCTGCGTGGTCCGTGATCTGCGCTCCCTGCTTCCGCGCGACGAAGAATCCCAGCGCAACGGCAAACGACGACAGCATCGCCGCGATCTCGCTGTACGCATTGATCCGCCACCAGAACCAGCGCAGGAGGTACAGCAGACCCGTCCCCGCCCCGATCGAGAGGAGGAGCTGGAAGGCGGTGCTCGCCGTCTCGAGGAGATAGGTAATGAGCGCGGCCACGATCATGAGTACCGCCGTCGTGAGCCGGCCCATCATGACGTAGTGCTTCTCCGACGCCCCCGGTCTCAGAAAGCGGCGATAGACGTCATGGATGAGGTACGACGTCCCCCAGTTCAGGTGGGTCGAAATCGTGGAGACATAGGCCGCCAGGAGCCCGGCGACCATGAGTCCGAGCAGGCCTGACGGGAGAAATCGGAGCATCGCGGGATACGCCATGTCGTGCCCGATCAGCTTCGGGTCGACGTGCGGGAACGTCCGCGCGATGTCGTCGAGGCTCGGATACACCAGGATCGACGCGAGCGCGACGATGATCCAGGGCCATGAGCGAAGCGCGTAGTGCGCGACGTTGAAGAAGAGCGTTCCCGCGAGCGCGTCGCGCTCGCTCCTGGCGGCGAGCATGCGCTGCGCGATGTAGCTCCCGCCTCCCGGCTCCGCACCCGGATACCAGACCGACCACCACTGCACCGTCAGCGGAATGACGAGCACCGAAAGCGTGAGCCCCCAATCCCCGAAGTCGGGAAGGAGCGAAAGCGTCGCAGGGTCGATCCGGGAGACGAGACCGGAGAGGCCACCCACTTCCGGCTGCTTGAGCGCATAGACGGCGGCCGCCACCGAAGCGCCCATCGCGATGCCGAACTGGAGGAAGTCGGTGACGAGGACCCCCCAGAGCCCGGAGGTCGCCGCAAAGGCCACGTTGAGCACGGCGCACACGAGCAGCGTCTGCCACATGGGCCAGCCGAGCAGCACGTTCGCGATCTTGGCCGCGGCGAGGTTTACCGACGCCATGATCACGCAGTTGAAGAACAGGCCAAGGTACACCGCCCGGAACGCCCGCACGGCGGACGCCGCTTTACCGCTGTATCGGAGCTCGTAGAACTCGAGGTCTGTGAGGACGCCGGACCGGCGCCAGAGGCGGGCGTAGAAGAACACGGTGGCCATGCCCGTCAGGAGGAATGACCACCAGAGCCAGTTGTTCGAGACACCGCGTTCTCGCACGAGGTTCGTGACGAGATTCGGCGTATCGGTGCTGAATGTCGTCGCGACCATCGACACCCCGATGAGCCACCAGGGTGCCGATCGGCCTGAGGTGAAGAATTCCGCTGTGCTCGAGCCCGCCCGACGGGCGAGGATGATCGCCGGAATGAACGACACGACGATCGATACGACGACGATGAGCCAGTCGAGGGAGGTCAGCTGCATGAGAGGCCGGGATCGCGGTGACTGGTTGAGTGCCTGATCGGATCGGGATCGGTGAACCGCGAACCCGGCCGCGCGCACCCACGGCTCATGGGCGCCCGCCGGGGTGCCACTCCGGCCGCGGGCCGTCGGCGAGTTGCCGCACCATGTCGGCAGCGGCGCGGATGACGGCGGTCAGGTGTGCGAAGTCCACGAGCTCCACCTCGTCCGTCGGCCGATGGTAGTCCCCGTGGAGACCGAAGGATGAGAGGGTGTGTGCCGGGATGCCCAGGCGCGCAAAGGCGATGTTGTCGCTGCGCATGAAGAAGTTCTGGTCAGGCCGCGGATCGGGTACGATCGGACTTCCCGAGGTCTTCAGGATATCACCCATGGTCGACCGCTCGTATCCCGTCAGCCATGCCCGTCCCCGCCCGCCCGCGAGCGAGTCGGGCCGTCCGATCATCTCGATCTGGAGATTCGCGACCGTCCGCTCGATCGGAAAGGGGGGCCGCGCAATGTACCAGCGGGTGCCGAGCAGCCCGACTTCCTCGCCCGTGAACGCCGCGAAGACGACGGTACGCCTGGGCGGCGGCCCGTCGCGGAGCGCGCCGGCGATGCCAAGCGTCGCTACGACCCCGGATGCATCGTCATCGGCGCCGTTGTAGATCGAATCACCCTGCTCGGCCCGGCCGATCCCGACGTGATCGAAGTGCGCGCCGACGACCACCACTTCGCCGGCGAGCTCGGCGTCGGTCCCGCGAATCACACCGAGCACGTTCCAGGCCGTGCGCGGTTCACCGCTCGGCAGCCGGCCGGCCGAGTCGGGAAGACCGAGCCGGAGCCGGACGGCGCCGTTCGGCCCAGAGAGGGCCATCAGTCCGACGCGCTGGATGTAGCCGGAGTCCCCGGCCGGCTCGAGGCCGATCGCCCGCATTTCCGCGGCGATGAAGCGCGCGGCCGCCCGCTCCCCGGCTGTCGCGGTCCGGCGCCCTTCCATCGAATCATGGGCGAGGGCGCCGAGCTGGCGGCGCACGTTGGCCTCGGTGATCGAAGCTCCCGGCGGAACACGTACCGGTGCCGCGGGCGCCGCTGCGGGAGCGACGGCGCGGCAGCCGGCGAGCAAGGGCAGGAGGAGCGCGCACAGGACGACGCGTTCAGGCAGCATGACGCTCGATGGATCGGGGGTGCGTCGAAGGTAGGCGGATCAGGGGTCTGCCGCCAGCGCGCAAACGAGCGGACCGTGCAGCAAAGACGAAAGCCCGGCATCCATGACTGGATCCCGGGCTTTCAAGATAAGGCTGGCGACGGCCTACTCTCCCACCACCTCTCGATGGCAGTACCATCGGCGCTACGGGGCTTAACTACCGTGTTCGGAATGGGAACGGGTGTGGCCCCCGCGCGCTAGTCGTCAGCCATTTTGCGACCGAAGCCCCGCAGGGCTTCCATGCGAAATGACGAATTGATGGATGGATGGTGTGTCGGGCGGGTCTAGGACCCGCCGTCTGATGCGGGGAATCGCTTGATTTCCCCCAAGGGGGAGAGATCAAAATTCACGGGCGATTATTAGCGCTCGCCTAAAGGACTTGCTGCCCGTACATCTGCGCCCTATCAACCTGGTAGTCTCCCAGGGCCCTTCAGGGACCTTAAGGTCCAGGAGTGTTCATCTCGGGAAGAGTTTCCCACTTAGATGCTTTCAGCGGTTATCTCC
>JAICNA010000157.1 GCA_025928955.1 Gemmatimonadales bacterium
GAGTCCTTGAGGATCGGGAGTCCCCGCTTCTCCGCTTCCCGGTGCCAGGCGTCCGAGTACCCGTCCCCGTCGAAGATCACGCGCTTGTGCTCGTGCAGCACGCGCTTGAGCACCGCGAGCACCGCTTCCTCCTGCTTCGCCTCGCTGGGGTGCTTTCCAGCCGCCTTCTCGAGCTCCGTCGCCATGTAGTCGAGCGATTCGGCCACGATCGTGTTGAGCACGGTGGCCGGCCAGGCGATGCTCGCGGAGGAGCCGACCGCCCGGAACTCGAACTTGTTGCCCGTGAACGCGAAGGGCGAAGTGCGGTTACGGTCGCCCGAGTGCCGCGGGAGCTGGGGCAGCGTCTTCGCACCGAGGTCGAGCGTGCCGCCGCGGAGCGTCCGCTTCGGGAGCCCCTTCTCGACCTGCGCCAGGATGTCGGTGAGCATCCCGCCCAGGAAGATCGAGATGATGGCGGGCGGCGCCTCATTGGCGCCGAGGCGATGATCATTGCCGGCGGACGCGATGGCCGCGCGCAGCAGGTCGGCGTGCAGGTCCACCGCGCGGATCATGGCGCAGAGGAAGACCAGGAACTGCATGTTCGAGTGCGTCTCGTCCCGCGGATCCAGCAGGTTGACGCCGGTATCGGTGGACATCGACCAGTTCACGTGCTTGCCGGACCCGTTCACGCCGGCGAACGGCTTCTCGTGCAGGATGGCGTGCAGGCCGTACCGGGGTGCCACGCGCTTGATCGTCTCCATCAGGACCATCTGGTGATCGCTCGCCACATGACCCACCTCGAAGAGCGGCGCGATCTCGTACTGGCCGGGCGCCACCTCGTTGTGGCGGGTCTTCACCGGGACGCCGACACGGTAGAGCTCGCGCTCCACCTCCGACATGAAGGCGAGCACGCGCGGCGGGATCGTCCCGAAGTAATGGTCCTCGAGCTGCTGGCCCTTGGGCGGCCGTGCGCCGAAGAGCGTGCGCTCGCAGGTGAGGAGATCGGGACGCGCGTAGTAGAGCTCGCGGTCCACGAGGAAGTACTCCTGCTCCGGCCCGAGCGTCGTCACCACCCGCGAGACGCCGGCGTCGCCCCCGAAGAACCGGAGGATGCGCATCGCCTGCTTCGAGAGCGCCTCGATCGAGCGATGCTGCGGGATCTTCGTGTCGAGCGCCTCGCCGTTCCACGACACGAACGCGGTGGGAATGCAGAGGGTGACGTTGTTCTCCCCCCGCATCAGGAAGGCCGGACTCGTCGGGTCCCAGGCCGTGTAGCCGCGGGCCTCGAAGGTGGCGCGGAGCCCGCCGCTCGGGAAGCTCGACGCATCGGGCTCGCCCTGCACGAGCTCGCTCCCCGAGAAGTTGAAGATCACGCCGCCCGAGCCGTCGGGAGAGACGAGTGAGTCGTGCTTCTCCGCGGTGAGGCCGGTGAGCGGCTGGAACCAGTGGGTGTAGTGCGTCGCCCCGTTCTCGATGGCCCAGTCCTTCATGGTCGCCGCCACCACGTCGGCATACTGCGGATCGAGCGGCTCGCCGAGGTCGATGGTCTGCATCAGGCTCTTGTAGACCTCCTTCGGGAGGCGCTTGCGCATGACACGGGGCGAGAAGACGTCGGCGCCGAAGAGCGCGTCGATCCGGGTAGCAGCATCCGCGGGATTGAAGGCGACGGTCACGGGACCTCGAAAACGTGGGCGGTGGGCATTGAGGGTGCCGAACGAAGCGCCGAATGTAAGAGTGCACCCGAAATTCTGCAAGTTCTGCAAGAATTCACTGACACTTCTGCATCTTCAAGCTCGGTGCCAGCGAAATCTGGGCCTAATTGCGCAAAAACTGTAGCATTTGTGATACAGTTGGGGATGGACTGGCGTCTGAGACCAACAGATCGCACTCCTCATGCGCTGGCAGCCTTCTGGCCGCGCGCCGCTCACCCCCGCTTACCTTAGACCATGCCTACCCACCACCTCCTCGGCGCCCATACAATCGACAACGGCGGCATCGACATGGCCGCCCGGCGCGCGGCCGCCGCCGGCATGCAGGCCCTCCAGATCTTCACGACGATTCCCAAGTTCTACGGCGATCGTGCCTCGATCCGTCCCGACCGGGTGAAACGATTTCGCGAGGCGCTCGCCGGAACGGGCATCTCGCCACAGCACGTGATGGCGCACGCCGCATACGTCCTCAATACCGCCACGCACGAGGAGGAGAAGTCGATTCGCGCTGCGGCGGGGCTCGCGAAGGAGCTGGAGCGGTCCACCGCCCTCGGCATCGGCCAGATCTGCTTCCACCCCGGTGCGGCGCGTGACGGCAACCGCGACGCGGCCGCGGCCCGCGTCGCGGCGGCCATCACCGGTGCACTCGAGAAGATCCCCGGGGAAACCCGCGTGCTGATCGAGAACACGGCCGGCGCCGGACTCACGATGGGCCGGACGCCGGACGAGATCGCGGCGATGCTCGCAGGCGTCCCCAGGAAGCTGCGGGGGCGCACCGGCTACGGGCTCGATACCTGCCACCTCTTCGCCGCGGGCCATCCGATTCACGAGTCGAAGGCGGCGCTCACGCGGGTGCTCGATGCCTTCGAAGCTGCGATCGGCGAGCCGCCATCCTTCTTCCACCTGAACGACAGCAAGTTCCCCTTCGGCTCCAATCGCGACCAGCATGCCCTCATCGGCGAGGGGCTGATCGGTGCGGAGGCGTTCAGGTGGCTCCTGGCGGACCCGCGGTCGCGCAGCGTCCCGCTGATTCTCGAAACGCCACAGGAGAACTTCGAGATCGCGGACGGCGATCCCTCGCCCGACCCGTGGGACGTGCGGATGCTCGCGCTGCTCCGATCGATGCAATGATTCACGATTTCTTCACCCTGCCTGCACGATCCGCCAGCCAGATTGCATGGCCCGCAGTCCCTGTCGACTTCCTCGCGGAGATCCGCATGCATTCCCGTCTTTCGTGGCGCACCGCCCTCCTCGTGCTCGCGGGAGCGGCCTGCGCCGGCACCCGGCCCGCTCCGGAGACCGCTCCGGCGGTCGTCGCGGCCGGCGCGCCCGTGGCCATGGATACGGCGAGCCGCCCCCGGCCCTACCCGCTGTTCGAGTCCCGCAGCTTTGCGCAGGCCGTCGAGCGCGGCACGCGACTTCGCACCGGCGCGCCGGGGCCGCGGTACTGGCAGCAGTGGTCCCGCTACGCGATCGAGGCCACCTACGCGCCAGAGACCGGTCTCCTCGAGGGCCGCAGCACGATCACGTATATCAACCGGTCGCCCGGCAACCTCGCGGCGCTGTACGTCCACCTGCACGGCAACGTGTTCGCGCCCGAAGCGGTCAAGAACCGTCCGGTGCCGACGAGCGGCGGTGTGACGCTCACGCGATTCGCGGTGCGCGGCCAGGAGATGCCGGCACTGTCGAGCGCCAACCCCCGGGGGTACCGGCTCAACGGCACGGTCATGGGCATCCCCATGTCGACGCCGCTCGCGGCCGGCGACAGCGTCACGCTCGAATTCGCCTGGCGCTATACGGTGCCGCCGAACGGCGCACCGCGCGGCGGGCGGGACAGCACGGTTGCCTTCGTGTCGTACTGGTATCCGCAGATGGCGGTCTACGACGACGTGAACGGCTGGCAGATCGATCCATACATGACCAATGCCGAGTTCTACATGGGGTACGGCGACTACGACGTCGCCATCACCCTGCCCGCCGGTTACCTCATCGGGGCGACGGGAACGCTGCGGAACGCGGAGGAAGTGCTGAGCGCGGCGACGCGTGAACGGCTCGATCGCGCCCGCGCCGGCGACAGCGTGGTACACGTCGTGGCGACCGCCGATCAGGGCGCCGGCAAGGCGACGGCCGCCGGCCGCCAGCTCACCTGGCGGTTCCGCGCCGAGCGCGTGCGCGACTTCGCCTGGGGCACCTCGCGTCGCTACAACTGGGATGCGACCCGCGCGGTCGGCGGCGGCGCCGCCGGCGGCGGATCGGCGGATACCGCGCTCATTCATTCCTTCTGGGTGCCGCAGGCCGCCGCGAACGCCTGGGCCGAGAACGCGCGCTACGGGAAGTTCTCGATCGAGTTCCTCTCGCGGTTCCTCTGGCCGTATCCGTATCCCCAGATGACGTCGATCCAGGGTCCGCCGTCGTGCGGGGGCATGGAGTTCCCGATGATCACCTGCATCGGCGGCTCGCAGTGGGAAACGACCAGCATGTTCGGCGTGACCGTGCACGAGATCGGCCACATGTGGTTCCCGATGCAGGTCGGGTCGGACGAGAAGCGCCACAGCTGGCAGGACGAAGGCCTCACGCAGTTCAATGAGGGCAATGCAGAGAAGGCGTTCTTCAACGAGGCGGAATCGTCGACGATCCTGGGCGCGCAGCGCGCCTACCTCGGCCTCGCCCAGTCCGACCGCGAGGTCGAGCTCATGCGGCACGGCGATCTCTACCCGAGCTACGGGACCTTCGGCACGGCATCCTACATGAAGCCCGCCGCGATCCTGCACATGCTTCGCGGGATGCTCGGCGAGGAAACCTTCATGCGCGCCTACCGCGAGTACGGGCGCCGCTGGCAGTGGAAGCACCCGACGCCGCTCGACCTCTTCAATACGTTCGATGACGTGGCGGGACGCGACCTCGACTGGTTCTGGCGCACCTGGTTCTACGAGACGTGGACACTCGATCAGGCGGTGGGACGCGTGACGCCGTCGGCGAACGGCACGACGATCGTGGTCGAGGATCGCGGCCTCGCTCCGATGCCGGCGGAGGTGACCGTCACGTACGACGGTGGCCGCAGTGAACGGCTCAGCGTGCCGGTCGAGACCTGGCTCGGCGGCGCGCGCCAGGCGACGCTCACCGCGCCGGCCGGGACGGTGACGCGGGTCGAGATCGACGCCGGGAAGTTCTACCCCGATGTCGACCGGGCCAACAACCTCTGGACAGGTGCAAGCGCCGCTTCGGGCGGATCGGCGACCAGGTAGGGCCTGCAGCGGCGGTGGCGTCGTCGGGGGTCGTGCCCGTCGGCGCCACCGGCCCGCCGCCGAGACAGACCGCACGAGCAGTTGACATCGCAATCCCCCTTGTATATCTATATATCCGGCTCAACGGATATATAGATGACCGCAGTCCTCGACCGACTCGCTACGCTTGCCGACCCGACCCGCAGCCGTCTCCTGCTCATCATCGAGCGGCACGAGCTTACGGTGGGGGAACTCTGTGCCGTGCTTCAGCTTCCGCAGAGCACGGTCAGCCGGCACCTGCGTATCCTGGCCGACGATGGCTGGGTGACGAGCCGGGCCGAGGGGACCAGCCGGCAGTACCGGATGGTGGCGCTCGACCCCGGGGCGCGCCGGCTCTGGGACGTAGTGCGCGAGGATATCGAGCGGGGCAGCCAGGCTGATCACGACGCCGCGCGGCTGCGCGGCGTCCTTGCGGAGCGTCGCCTCCAGAGCCGCGAATTCTTCGCGGGCTCGGCCGCGGAATGGGACCGCCTCCGCGACGAGCTCTTCGGGAGCCGCGCGGAGCTCGGCGCGCTCCCTGCACTGCTCGATCCCGAGTGGGTCGTGGGGGACCTGGGCTGCGGCACGGGCCAGCTCACCGAGGCACTCGGTCCGTTCGTCAGGAAGGTGGTCGGCGTGGACGAAAGTGCCACCATGCTCGCGGCCGCGCGGCGGCGGCTCGAGAGCGCGGCGAACGTCGAGCTTCACGAGGGGGCGCTCGAAGCGCTGCCACTCGACGAGCGCTCGCTCGACGCCGCGGTGCTGTCGCTGGTGCTCCACCACGCCGTCGAGCCGGTCGATGTCCTGCGCGAGGCGGCGCGCGTCCTGCGCCCCGGCGGCCGGCTCCTCGTCATCGACATGGTGCCGCACGAGCGCGATGAGTATCGTGCGCAGATGGGCCATGTCTGGCTCGGCTTCGGCGAAGGCGAGCTCCGCGCCGCGCTCGCAGACGCCGGATTCGAGGACGTCCGCTACATCCCGCTGCCGCCGGATCCCGCGGCGCAGGGCCCCAACCTGTTTGCCGGCACTGCGCGCCTTCCGCGCCGCGAGCCGAAGACATCACTCACTCACATCCTGATGGACGAGGAGAGGACATGACGGCGGTACTGACTGAAGCTGAAGTGCATTCGGGGACGCGTCCCGCCTTCAAGGTGCGCGATCTCGGGCTCGCCGAGTTCGGCCGCAACGAGATCCGGCTCGCCGAATACGAGATGCCCGGCCTCATGGCCCTGCGCGCAGAGTACGCCGCGTCGCAGCCGCTCCGGGGTGCGAAGATCATGGGTTCGCTGCACATGACCGTGCAGACCGCGGTCCTCATCGAGACGCTGGTGCACCTCGGCGCGGATGTGCGCTGGGTCTCCTGCAACATCTTCTCGACCCAGGACCACGCGGCCGCCGCCGTGGCCGTCGGGCCGAAGGGCACCGTCGAGCAGCCGGCCGGCGTGCCGGTCTTCGCCTGGAAGGGCGAGACGCTCGAGGAATACTGGTGGTGCACCGAGCAGGCGCTCATGTGGCCCGATGGGACCGGCCCGAACCTCCTCCTCGACGACGGCGGCGACGCGACGCTCCTCGTGCACAAGGGCGCCGAGTTCGAGCGCGCGGGCGCCGTGCCGAAGTTCGACGAGGCGAACGACCCGGAGGAATGGGGCGTCATCCTCGACCTCCTCCGCCGCACCATCGCGGAAGATCCGCGCCGCTGGACCGGCGTCGCGGCCGCCATTCGTGGCGTCTCGGAGGAGACCACGACCGGCGTGCACCGGCTCTACGAGATGATGAAGGCGGGAACGCTCCTCTTCCCCGCCATCAACGTCAACGATTCGGTGACGAAGTCGAAATTCGACAACCTCTACGGCTGCCGGCACTCGCTCACGGACGGCATCCTCCGCGCGAGCGACGTCATGCTCGCCGGCAAGGTGGCCGTCGTCTGCGGGTACGGCGACGTGGGCAAGGGCTGCGCGCAGGCACTCCGCGGCCAGGGCGCTCGCGTGGTGATCACCGAGATCGACCCGATCTGCGCCCTGCAGGCGGCGATGGAAGGCTACCAGGTCACCACGCTTGAAGATGTCCTCGAAACGGCCGACATCTTCATCACCGCCACCGGCAACCGGAACATCATCACCGTCGAGCACATGGCGCGGATGAAGGACAAGGCGATCGTCGGCAACATCGGCCACTTCGACAACGA
>JAICNA010000136.1 GCA_025928955.1 Gemmatimonadales bacterium
CGCCGGTCCGGCCGAGCTGCTCCGCGCGTCGCTTCCTCGCGACGAAGGGACGGGCGATGCGGTGGCGCGCGGGTCACGGTATGGATATGAACCGGTCGCGCTGGCCGAGGTTCTCCGTGAGCGCGAGCGGGACGCACGGCGGGCGGAGCTCACGGCACGCCTCGTGGACGGCGCAATCGTCCGTCTTCCGTTCGAACAGATGCAGATGCAGCTCGATCCGCAGAATGTCGAGCCGCTCGGCACTGCCGGCACCGTCTATCGCGCGATCAGGATCTCGGACCGGTGGGGTGTGCTCGAAGCGAAGGACGGAGCGGTGCTGCTCGCGCCCGACTTTTCGCATGCCGTGGTTGCGCGGCCCGCCCGCCTCGAGGCCGGCGCGATCGGCGTCGTACGGGGCGACGGCTGGACCTTGACCCTCGCGGACGGCTACCGACTCAGGGAAGGGCCGCGGGCTGGGGATCTGAGCGTGGTGCGCTGAGCTCCCGCCGCGCTTCGTCGATCAGGCTCCGCACCCGGTCCCTGAGGCGAGGCACATCGTCCACGGTGAGCCCGGTCGTATCCACGGGCGGGAGGATGCGCACCTCGGCGCGCGCCGGCCGCATGATGAAGCCCGTCTTGGGGAGCGCCGTGCGGGTTCCGGCCACCGCGAGCGGAAGGATGGGCACGCCGGCCTCGACGGCGAGGCGGAACGCGCCGTCCTTGAAGGGAAGGAGATCGCCGCGAGGGGACCGGGTGCCTTCGGGAAACACCATCACCGACACCCGGTCCTCGAGCCGCTGGCGGCAGATCCGCATCGCCTCGATGGCGCTCGGCCCGAATCCCCGCTTCACCGGCACGTCTCCCGCCAGCTGCATCATCCAGCCGATCACGGGCACGCGAAAGAGCTCGGCCTTCGAGAGCCACTTCATCTCCCACGGGAGATGACTGATCAGCAGGATGTCGGCGAACGACTCGTGATTCGAGACGACGACATACGGACGGCGCGGGTCGGCGGGCGGGGTGCCCGACCAGGTGAAGTGCCAGAGCGGGTTGAGGCGCGCGGGGAGGATGCCGACCATCCAGCGGAAGATCCGGCCCACCGCGTAGCGGCCGCGATCGAAGGGCCGGGTGACGAGCCAGACCAGCGCCATGAGCGGAAGCCCGATGACCGCGGACAGGGCGAGAATGAGCCAGGTCCAGACCGACGCGATGGCCATCCAGAGTCGCCGCATGTGCTGTCCACTGGTCAACATGAGGCGGGAAACGTTAATTCACGTGGCGCCGGGGACAAGTCCCGGCCACAGACCCTGGAGCGCGCATGCCCGAGCGGGACCAGTCCACGGAGCCGGACGACCGCCGGTCGCTCACGCCCGACGTTCCACCCTCGGCATTCGAATCGCCCGGGGAGCCCGCGGCCGCGGATCTGCTCGAGCGGCCCGATCCGCGCACCATCGCGATCGTGGGCCTCTTCGTGCTCGCGGTGGCGTATACGCTCTACTTCGCGCGCTCGTTCCTCCTGCCGGTGGCGGTGGCGGTCTTCCTCGACTTCCTGCTGAGCCCGATCGTTCGCGCGGGCAGGAAGGTGAGCCTCCCGGAGCCGGTGACTGCCGGCCTCATCATCATCGCGCTCCTCGGCACCGTCGCGGCCACGACCTACAGCCTCGCGCCGGCGGCGGCCAGCTGGGTGCAGCGTGCGCCGGAAAGCCTCGACCAGGCGCGCGCCAAGTTCGACGCCATACGGCGGCCGGTCGAGCAGGTCACGCGCGCCGCGCAGGAGATGGAGGAGGCGGCGGATGTGAGCCCCAACAGTCCACCGCAGGTGGAGATCAAGGGGCCGACGCTCGCCGGGCGCCTCTTCGGCGGCACGCTGTCGATGTTCACGTTCTTCACGTTCGTGATCTTCGCGACGTTCTTCCTGCTCGCCTCCGGCGACCTCTTCCTGCAGAAGCTCATCCGGGTGCTCCCGCAGTTCCGCGACAAGAAGCGCGCCGTGTCCATCGCGCGCGAGATCGAGAGCCATGTCTCGCGCTACATGCTCACCGTCACGGCGATCAACATCGGCGTCGGCGTCGCGACCGCGTTCGCGATGGAGCTCTGCGGGCTCCCGAATCCCGTGCTGTGGGGGATCGTCGCGGGGCTGCTCAACTACATGCCGTACGTGGGCGCCGTGGCGACGATCGGCATCATCGGCCTCGCGTCCGTCGTCTCGTTCGACACGATCGGCCAGGCGATGGTCCCGCCGCTCGTCTTCTTCGGGATCAACCTCATCGAGGGCAACCTGCTGACGCCGATGATCATCGGCAACCGGCTGAGCCTCAACACGGTGGCCCTCTTCATCGGCATGACGTTCTGGTGGTTCGTGTGGGGGATACCGGGTGCGCTGATGGCGGTGCCCATGATGGCGACGATCAAGATCTTCTGCGACCATTTCGAGCCGCTCAAGCCGGTGGGCGAGTTCCTCGGCAAGTAGCGCCATGCTGACCGACGCGGAGCGCGCCGCGCTGCGCGAGATCCACGGCGACCTGGCGGACGTGGGCGTGCGGGTGCGGCGCGACGCGGGTGATGCGCTCCGCGCGATCGTGCTCTTTCTCTCGCGCGGGCGGGCGGTGGCGCTCGGCCGGCATGTATTCGTGCCGCGAGGGCAGGAGAAGGACGTCGCGATCCTGGCGCACGAGCTGATGCACTGCCGGCAGTACGAGGCGTGGGGACCCGCGAGGTACTTCGCCCGGGGATTCGTGGAGCAGCTGCGTCATCTGCTGAGCAGGGCGGGGCTGGCGCGAAGTCCGTACGACTGGCGGAGCGTCCCGCGGCGCGAGTTCTCCGCCTACGGGATGGAACAGCAGGGTCAGCTCGTGGAGGATGCCTGCCGCGGGGATCCCATCGCCCGCGCGATCGTGCTGGCGAACGCATCCACGTCCTCCTCGGTCGTATCCCACGACGCCATCCACCGCACCTCGGACCGCCCTTCGTCCCACACGTAGAAGAAGCAGGACTCCTGCAGCGCCGGAACGGTGCCGGCCGGGAGGGTGGCGAAGACGGCATTCGCGTCCACCGCCTGCGTGATCGTCACTCCGGGAACATCCCGCACCCGCTCGGCGAGGCGCTGCGCCATCGCGTTCGCATGCCGCGCACTCCTGAGCCACAGGTCATTCACGAAGAGCGCCTCGAACTGCGCGGCGATGAAGCGCATCTTCGACGGAAGCTGCATGGCCTGCTTGCGCATGAACCGGAAGCGCTCCGCGCGCGCCGGATCGAAGAACACCACCGCTTCCCCTCCCACGAGCCCGTTCTTGGTGCCACCCAGCGAAAGGACATCCACGCCGGCATCGGCGGTGATGGCGCGGAGCGGCACGTCGAGGGCCGCTGCGGCGTTCGCGATTCGCGCCCCGTCCACGTGCAGCCAGAGCTCGTGTGCATGCGCCGTATCCGCCAGCGCGCGGACCTCCTCTGGCGTGTAGACCGTGCCGTACTCCGTGGCCTGCGAGATCGAGACGACGCGCGGCTGCGAATGATGCTCGTTCCCGACGACGCCGAGCCGCGCCGTCACGGCCTCGGGCGTGACCTTCCCGTCCGGCGCCTCCACGCCCACCAGCTTGCAGCCGATGAAGCGCTCGGGTGCGCCGCACTCGTCCACGTGTATGTGCGCGTACTGCGAGCAGATGACCGCCTCGTGCGGCCGCATGAGTGCGTGCAGGCCAAGGACGTTCGCGCCGGTGCCGCCGAAGACGAAGAAGATCTCCGCGGTCTCGCCGAGGTGGCCCCGGAGTGTCGCGATGGCGGACGCGGTGAACGGATCGTCGCCGTAGGCGCGCACGTGACCCTCGTTGACGCGCGCGAGCGCCGCCAGCACCTCGGGATGCGCCCCGGCGTTATTGTCGCTCGCGAAGCTGCGCGTCATTCCGGGTCCGGCGCCTTGTCGTCCCAGAGCGCGAAGACGTTGCCGTCGGGATCGGCGATCATCGCCATCACGCCGAACGACTGCTTCGTCGGCTCGGTGATGAAGCGGACGCCGCGGTCGTGGAGCATGCCACAGAAGTGCAGGAGGTCGGGCACGTGGAAGGTGAGCCCCGTCTCCCGGCCGACGAGCGCCCGGGCCTTCGGATGCGTGGCGGGGTGCACGCCCAGGTGCGGCTCCTGCTCGAGGAACTCGGCGCCGAAGGAGCCGCGCTTCGTCATCGGCAGGCCGAGCGTATCGCGATAGAAGGTGACGGCGCGCTCGATGTCGGTGACGAAGACGGCGATGCTGTAGAGAGAGCGGATCATGCGCCTAAGATAATCGCGGCGAGGTCGTCGTCCGGGCCTGCCTCGCGCGGCGAGACGCCGTGGCGAAAGAACGTGAGCGGGGCCGTGCCCACGAGGGACAGTCGCTTCCCGTCGACGCGGAGCCCGGTCCCTTCGCGCAGCCCGACGACGCGCTCGGTGCGATTGATCTCGAGGAACTCGGCGATCCGCTCGGGGCGCGTCTCCCCGCCGTGATTCGGGAGCTTCGCGTCCGTATAGTGGGGATTGATCTGGAACGGGACGAGGCCGAGCGCCCCGAAGCTGGGCGGTTCGACGATGGGCATGTCGTTCGTGGTGCGGATGGTCGGCGAGGCGACGTTGGACCCCGCGCTCCAGCCCACATAGGGCAGGCCGGCGCGCACGCGCTTCCTGATCGGGTCGAGGAGCCCTTCCGCGTAGAGCCGCGCGAGGAGCTGGAAGGTATTGCCACCGCCGACCGCGACCGCGTCCGCCCGCGCGAGCTCGGCGCCCGGGTCGGCACTCTCGTGCGCCCCGACCAGCGTGAGGCCGAGCGGCGCGAGGGCCTCGCGGACGGCTGCGGCGTACGCATCATGGGTCATGCGCACGCCGGCGTACGGAATGAAGAAGAGGCGCGCGCCGCTGCCGAGAAAATCGTGGATGTGGGTCCGCGGCCAGGAGAGATAGGGCTCCCCCGGGTTGGTCGAGTTGCTCAGCAGCAGCAGGCGCATCGGGCAAAGATACACGACGCGCCTCCGGCTCCGCCTGCGGCGCCGTCAATCCTTGTACGGATCGAAGAGGTCGGCGCCCGCCATCACCACGATCAGGGGCCGCAGCTCGTGCAGCACTTCCACGGTGCCGCCCTGGGCCGCGAGCACATCGGGAAGCCGGCGGTAGACGTGCGGGCTCTCGTCGAGCCCGCCGCCGCGCAGCACGACGCCCTTCGACCGGATCCAGTCCTCCATCATGTGCGGCGAGACCTTGCCTCGCGAGAGCTGCCGCCCGCTCCGGCGGTGCCGCTTTCCGGCGGCCTCGGTCCGCGACATGACGCGCCCGGCACCGTGCACGGTGGAGTAGAGCGCGGCCTCCTGCAGTGCACGGGTCTCCTCGTCCGCGGTGAGCGCCCCCTGGACGATCACCGCATTGTCGCCCATCGAGCCGCCGACGAATCCCTTCTGGCCGGGGAACGCGGGCGTGGCGCCCTTCCGCACGACGATGTACCGCTCGCCACCATGTTCCTCGGGCCAGGCGAAGTTGTGGTGATTGTGAATCAGCTCCATCTCCCGCCCACCGAGCAGCGAGACGACCTTCCGCGCGACCCACTCGCGCCCGGCATAGGCGTACCGGCCCGCCAGGTTCATCAGCGCCCAGTAATCGTGGCCGAGCGGATCGCCGATGTGGAGGAGCGTCTCGCGCTCCGGGACTCGCGAGCCCCACGGCGCGCCCTGCGATAGCGCCAGGAAGCCGGACGCGATGGTGTGCCCGAGCCCGCGGCTTCCGAAATGCACGCCGACCCAGATCGTGCCCCGCTCATCGGCGAAGACGTCCACGTAATGGTTGCCGCTTCCGACGGTGCCGAGCTGCGAGCGCGCCTTCTCGCGCAGGTTCCCACGCACCGACGCCTGCAGCGCGTCCCACGCCGGATCCTCGAAGAGCGGATCGTCGACGGGCGCATCGTTCGCCCGGTTCTTCCGCCCGATGCCGAACGAGATCGTCTCCTGGATCTCGTCGGCCAGCTCGTCGAGGCGCGCGGCGATGCCGGTCTCGTCGTCGATCGTGAGGTCGGTCCGGATCGCGGCGTTGCCGCACGCGATGTCGAAGCCGACGCCCACGACCGAGACCTGGTCGCGATACGCGGCGACGCCGCCAATGGGCATGACGTAGCCCACGTGTCCATCCGCCATCAGTGCGACCCGGTCGGCCCGGCTCGCCACGTCCTGGAGCTGGAGGATCGTCTTCTCATCGTGCTGTCCGAAGATCTGCATTGCGTTCACCCCTCGGTGGCCCGGCTCCCGGGCTTCACGGTATCGTCACTCACTCGAATCTCCGACACGGCTGCTGCGGGAGGGACGGGCCCGCAAGCCCGCAGCAGCCCTCTCGAATCACATCCGTTTACCAGCTGCGGTCCTCTGCCTGGCGCGCGCGATGGAAGCGGCGCCACGCCTCGCGCTGGGCTGGGCTCGACTGCTCGATGCAGTAGATCGCGCCGCTCAGCAGCCGCACGCGCGCACCGGAGACGTCCACGAACGTCACCCACCGCGGCGCCCGCCTGGCATCGAGCGCACGCTCGATGTGGCGTGCCATTTCGGTGCTGACGAGCCACGAGCAGTCGCCGGTGTACACGACGAACCACTCCTCGTGCCCGCCGCCCCATCCGCTCTGCGCCTCCTCGATAACCTGCATCGCCTGCTTCCTCCGTGCCGCGAGCGAGCGAACCGGTGACCGGTCACGGCAGTACCTCCGCCGCGCGGGAGTCGCGTGTCCGTGCGCGTGGCTTCCCACCGCGCCGGTCCCGGCTCGCGAACTCATGATCCATGAAAACGAAAACGCCCCATCCGGCTGCTGCGCGGGCGGGGCGTTCAGGCAATGCTCGGGGCGTCGCTATCCCGGAACACTCCCATGCACCCCCACCGCGGCATCGAGCCTCGCGGCCGGCGTCGCTGCACGGACGCCGGGCTTTCCTTCGCCGAAGCGCGAAGAATATGCGGCGCCGTTCACCGCGATCTCAGACTGCTGCAGAGCCGCCATGGTTTCGACCTCATGCGTCGTGAAAAAGCGAAATCGCGCCACGACCTGACCGGCCATGTGGCCGGCTAGCGATCGGGACGCGACTCCCTGAGGGCGCACACGATACGAATCGCCCGTAAATCTGTCAAGAGCTGGTCACCGGGGCGACGCGCTTCCTCCGCCGCTTCCGCCGCGCGCGCAGCGGAACCCCACATGCGGCGCGGCGCCGCTCGCGGGGTGGCTGTCGCGGTATCTGACCCGGAGGTTCACCGCGGCGCCTTCCCAGCTCCCGCCTCGGATCCCGTACCGGAGCGCGCCATCGGCGCCTGCCGGCCATTCGTCGGCGGTGTATTCCCAGACGTTTCCCGCCATGTCATGAAGCCCGTATCCATACGCGGGATACCGGGTCACGGGCGTCGTGCCTCCGTTGCCCGCGCCACTCCAGTTCGCGCGCGTCGAGTCGGGCATCGCTGCGCCCCAGGGGAAGATGTCGCCGCGCTCACCGCCGCGTGCGGCGTATTCCCACTCCGCCTCGGTCGGCAGGCGCTTGCCCGCCGCCTGACAGTAGGCGCGTGCCGCATACCATGGCACATGAGTCACCGGGTGGTCCGACTGGCCGGTCGGATAGAAACCGGCGGTCCAGTGGCGCAGGTACGCGCCGTTGTGGTACCGCTCCGGAATGCGGTCCCGCTGCCACTCGGGGTGACGCTCGAGGAACGAGGCGAACTCGGCGTTGGTCACCTCGAACCGGTCCATGAGGAACGAGGCGACCCGTACACGGCGCTTCGGCATTTCGGCGGCGAAGAGGTCCGGCCGCGACACTCCGAACCGAGCCGCAAGGAGCGGGATCTCCGCCGAATCGGTGCCCATCTCGAACCAGCCACCTTCGATCGGCGCCATGGCGCCGGGACGGGGCGGGAGGAGCGGCCCGCGCGCGCGCCGAGGGGCCGTGCCACATGCCGCGCTCAGCAGCAGGATGATTCCCGGAAGTGCCCGTAACAGGTGCATGCAGTTGCCTCTCATATTCCGAGCGAGCCGATCGGCGCGTAACTGAGCTCGCCATTCACGAGATGGGCCGGCGTGTCGAGCAC
>JAICNA010000061.1 GCA_025928955.1 Gemmatimonadales bacterium
AAAGCGATGCGACCTGCCGCCGCGCTGCTGCCGTTGCTGATCCTGCTCCCGGCCACCCTGAATGCGCAGGTGGGCGGGTCCACTCCGAAGCCGGATCCGCGAGTCGCTGCCGCACTGAAGTCGATCGGCGTCGATTCGGACGTCGATGACGACGGCGACTACAAGCTCACCCTCCGCGTCGACGAGGACGGCGAGCGCACCCAGATCGTCTATGTCATCTCCTCGACCGAGCGTTACGGCAACCTCGAGATCCGGGAGATCTGGGCTCCTGCCTTCAAGACCGGCGGACGCCTCGACGACGATGTGGCGCGCGAGATGCTCGTGGCCAACGAGCGCATGAAGCTGGGCGCGTGGCGCCTCTACGGGGACGACGACGACCAGATGGCGGTCTACGCGGTGCAGATCGATGCGGACGCGAACGCGGAGGCGATGCGCAGTGCGCTCCAGATCGTCGTCCAGGTCGCGGATGCCGAAGAAAAGGAACAGACGGGGAAGGACGACTATTGACCGCGTCGCCGCGCCCGCCCTCCCCCATCGGTCGCCTGCAACGGGCCTGGACGCGCCTGCGCCCGCTGCCCGGAGGGACGCGGATGTTCAGTCTGCTCTTCGGGCAGATCGTGCCCTATTCCGGCTCCATCGCCCCCCACATCCGCGAGCTCCGGCCCGGGTACGCCCGCGTCGAGCTGGCGGATGCGCGCAAGGTCCGGAACCACCTGCAGTCCGTGCACGCCGTGGCCCTCGTGAACCTCGGCGAAATGACGAGCGGGCTCGCCATGCTCGGGGCCCTTCCGCCGACGGTCCGCGGCATCGTGACCCACCTGTCCACCGAGTTCCTCAAGAAGGCGCGCGGCACGCTCACGTCCGAGAGCACCTGCGCGCCGCCCGAGGTGCGCGAGCCGCTCGATCACGAGGTCGTCGCCGAGATCCGCGATGCCGGGGGCGATGTCGTCGCGCGGGTCTCCGTGCGGTGGCGGCTCGCGCCCGTCGAGTGACGTGAACGCCTTCCCGCTCGAGACGCCGCTCACCCGGCACGCCGGCATCGACGTGCCGCTCATCTGCGGGGCGATGTATCCGTGCAGCAACCCGGAGCTCGTCGCTGCCGTGAGCGAGGCGGGAGGCATCGGCATCGTGCAGCCGATCTCGCTCACCTATGTCCACGGGCACGACTTCCGTGCCGGGCTCCGGCTGATCCACGGGCTCACGAGCCGGCCCATCGGGATGAACGCGCTGATCGAGCAGTCATCGCGCGCGTACCGGGAGCGGATGGAGCGGTGGATCGACATCGCGCTCGAGGAAGGCGTCCGCTTCTTCGTGACGTCGCTCGGCAACCCGCGGTGGGTCGCGGAGAAGGCGCATGCGGCCGGCGGGGTCGTGTACCACGACGTGACCGAGCGGAAATGGGCGGAGAAGGGGCGCGACGCGGGGGTGGACGGGCTCATCGGTGTCAACCGGCGGGCCGGGGGCCATCCGGGCACGCGGAGCGCCGAGGCGCTGCTCGAGGAAGTCGGGGCGCTGGGCCTGCCGGTCGTCTGCGCCGGGGGCGTCGGGGACGAGCGCGGTTTCGTGGAGGCGCTCAGGCTCGGCTATGCGGGCGTGCAGGCGGGCACACGCTTCATCGCGACGCCGGAATGCCGCGCCTCCGACGCGTACAAGCAGGCGATCGTCGCGGCAACCGAGGAAGACATCGTGCTGAGCGAGCGGATCACGGGCGTTCCCGTCGCGATCATCCGGACACCCTACGTCGACCGCGCGGGACTCAAGGCGGGCGCGCTCGCCCGCTGGATGCTGCGGCAGCGCCGCACCAAGCATCTCATGCGCACCATCTATGCGCTCCGCTCGATCTGGCAGCTCAAGCGTGCGTCGCTCGCCACCGCCGGGAGCCCCGACTACTGGCAGGCCGGGAAGAGCGTCGGCGCCATCGGGGGGATCGAGAGTGCGGGAGCCATCGTCGCCCGTTTCGCCGCGGCGGCGCGCGCCGGCCACCTCGCGCCGAGCGGCTAGCCGAATGCGTCGCGCGGCCTTCGCCCTCCTCCTCGCCGCCCTCCGGCCCGCGCCGGCCGACGCCCAGGGGCTCCCGCATGCCCGGGCAATCGAGGTCGGCCTCGATTCGTCCCGCCTCGCCGGAATCGCGCCGATGCTGCGCGAGGCCGTCGAGCGCGGCGAGGTCGCCGGCGTCGTCACGCTCGTGGCGCGGCACGGTCGCATCGCGGCACTCGACAGCGCCGGCTTCCGGAACCTCGAGCGGCGCACGCCCGCCGGCGCCGCGACGCTCTTCCGCATCGCGTCGATGAGCAAGCCGGTCACGAGCGTCGCGGCCCTGATGCTCGTCGAGGAGGGCCGGCTTCGCCTCGCGGATCCGGTGGCGCGATACATCCCGGCATTCGCGAACATGATGGTCGCCGCACCGCGCGACTCGGGAGCGCGCCGCGCCGCGCTCACCCCGGCCCGGCGCCCGATCACCATCCACGACCTCCTCACGCATCGCGCCGGCTTCACCTACGGCTTCCTCGACGACGGCCCGACGGGCGACGCGTATCGTGCGGCCGGCGTGAGCGACGGCCTTCCCGCACGCGAGGAAGGAATCGGCGCGAACGTGGATCGCCTGGCAGCCCTGCCGCTCGTCGCGCAGCCCGGCGCGCGGTTCCAGTACGGGCTTTCCGTGGACGTGCTCGGGCGCGTCATCGAAATAGTATCGGGGCGCTCCCTGGCCGACTTCCTTCAGGAGCGGCTCTTCGAGCCGCTCGGGATGCCGGATACGCGCTTCTATGTCGACGACGCGCGCCTCGAACGGCTGGCCACGCCGTACGCCTGGGAAGGGCGCCGGCTCCGCGCGATGCGGCCGACGGAGCGGTTCGGGAATCTCCTGCTCGCCGGAGAAGGCTACCGCGGCTCCCGGACGTATTTCTCCGGCGGATCGGGGCTCGTCTCGACCGCAGGGGACTACGCCCGGTTCCTGCAGATGATCCTGAACGGCGGGGAACTCGACGGGGTGCGGGTGCTCGGACCCAAGACGGTCGAGCTGCTCACGTCGAACGCGATCGAAGGGACGAGCCATCCGCTCGGCCGAGGCGCCGGCTTCGGCCTCGGGCTCCAGGTCCTCACCGACCTCGGTCTCGCAAGCGAACCGGGCTCCGTCGGCACCGTCTCATGGAGCGGGATCTACGGCACCGCCTTCTGGGCCGATCCCGCCGAGCAGCTCATCGGCATCGTGATGCTGCAGCGCTTTCCGACTTCCGACCTCACCCTCGGCGACCGCTTTCGCGCGGTCACCTACGCGGCGGTGACCGATTGAGCCGCGGCGCGCCCCTGATCATCGGCGTCGTGGGAGGATCGGGCTCGGGGAAGACGACCGTCGTCCGCGCGATCCAGGAGTCCGCCGGATCCCGCGCCGCCCTCCTCGACCAGGACGCGTATTACCTCGACCTGGGCCACCTGACACTCGAGGAACGGAAGCTCGTCAACTTCGACCATCCCGATTCGATCGATACGGCGCTCTTCGTGGAGCATGTCACGCGCCTCATGCGGCGCGAGGCGGTGGACAAGCCGGTCTACGACTTCGCCGCGCACTCCCGCGGGCGCGGGACGGTGCGCGTCGAGCCCGCCGACGTCGTGGTGGTGGACGGGATCCTCCTCTTCGTCGACGAGCAGCTGCGGAAGCTCTTCGACCTCCGGATCTTCGTGGACGTGGCCGACGACGTGCGCTTCATCCGCCGCCTGCAGCGCGATCTCACCGAGCGCGGGCGCAGCGTGGACAATGTCATCGACCAGTATCTGCGCACCGTCCGGCCCATGCACCTCGAGTTCGTGGAGCCTTCCAAGCGCTACGCCCACGTCATTCTGCCCGAGGGCGGCCAGAACCGGATCGGGATCGACATGATCCTCGCACACGTGCGGCTCGAGCTCGAGCGCCGGGGGGCGGGAACATGACGAAGGACGCGCGCAAGCTTCGCAAGGTGGCGAGCAAACTCGGCATCGACTGCATCCGCCGGCACATCTTCCTCTGCGCCGACCAGTCGAAGCCGAAGTGCTGCTCGCGCGAGGAGGGCCTCGCGTCGTGGGAGTTCCTCAAGGGGCGCCTCAAGGAGCTCGAGCTGACCGGCCCCGGCGGCGTCTATCGCACCAAGGCGAACTGCCTGCGTCTCTGCGAGCAGGGGCCGATCGCCGTGGTCTATCCCGATGGCGTCTGGTATCACTCCTGCTCGCCACCGGTGCTCGAGCGGATCATCCGGGAGCATCTCATCGGCGGCGTGCCCGTGCAGCAATACGTCATTCGGGGAGAGGCGCCATGAGACAGGCGATGCATCCGGGGCCGGCCGGCGTCTCCTTCGAGACCCTCCTGGCCTACCGCGATGCCGAGACCGCGCGCTGGCGGGCGTGGTTCGAGTCGCACCCGCCGGAGGCCCTCGAGGTGCGGCTGAGCGATGGCGAGATCGGCACCGTGCGTCGGCTCGTGCGGCACATCTTCGCGGTGGAGCTGCGCTACGCGCAGCGCCTCGCGGGCGAGCCGGTCACCGACTGGGGCGAGTTTCGGGAAGAAACGCCGGCGGACATCTTCGCGCTCGGCGACCGGGCACGCTCGATGACCGGGCGATTTCTTGCCGGCGCAACGGAGGCGGATTTCAGCGAGCGCCTGACGTTCGCGACCCTGAGCGCGGGCATCATCACGGCGTCGAAGCACAAGATCCTGGCCAACTTCGTCAATCACGGCGTCCGCCACTGGGCCCAGATCGCCACGGCGCTGCGGCAGGCCGGCTACGGCGATCAGTGGCCGCACGACCTCCTGGCCAGCGACGTGCTCGATTAGCCCCAGCCTGTTCCCTACGGAAGTTGCGGCACGATTGTGCCGCCGCCGGATCGCCCACAGCCTCAGTGTAAATCCCGCCCGTTCGTCCGTCTCCATCGGCAGCAGCGCACTCGCCGCCTTCCGGTGCCGACATGAGAGACCAGCATCGCCCAAAACAGGATCTCATCAACGAAGTCATCGGGCTTCGGAAGCAGGTGGCCGATCTGAAGCAGGCCGCCGTCGTGCGCTGGCGCGCCGAAGAGGCGTTGCGGCGCTCCGAGGAACAGTATCGCGCGCTGGTCGAGTACGTCCCGGAAGGGATCTGCCGTCTGTCTCCCGAAGGCGATTTCCTGCAGGTGAACGGCACCTTCGCGTCGATGCTCGGCTACGAGACGCGGGGGGAGGCCACCGAGCTGGGGCGGGTGGTGGGCATCTTCGCGGACGGCGCGGAGCGGGACCGGGTGCTCGATGCGTTCCGGATGGCCGAGGGCGTGAGGAATCTCCCGGCTCGCCTCCGCCACCGCGATGGTCGCGTCATGCCGGTCAGACTGAGCGGCCGTGCCGTGCGCGAGCCGACCAACGGCAGGACGATCCAGGGCTTCGCGATCCTCGTCACTCCGGCTGGCGAATGAGGGTCGAAAACTCGGGGTCGTCCGCGTAGCGGAGCGCGCGCGCGTTGATGTGATGACGCGCCTTCGCCTCGTCGAACGGCAGGTCGGTGTCGAGCAGCCCGAGATCGTACGCGAGCCGGTCCGAATAGCCCGGGAGGAGCACCTTGTAGCTGAACGGCACCTTCCCCGGCGCGATCTCCTCGACGTGCCGGACGATGTTCGTGGTGCAGGTATTCGTCAGCGTGTTGTAGAACTCGGGGTGCTCGCGGAGACGGTTGGCCCGCGCCAGCATCGACACGAAGAGCTGCCGCCGCTGCGCGGCGTCGGCACGCACCGGATAGAGATAGACCTCGTCGTGCCGGTGACTGGTCCGGAGCCGGATCACGTCCCGCTCGTCCGCTACGACGTACATGAGCTCGTACTGCTTGAGCAGTCCCTTCACCGGAGAGAACTTCTCGCCCGGCTCCCGCCTCAGCTCCACCGAGATGGCCACGTAACTCCCATCGGAGAACCCGAAGCTCACGAGCGTGTGCGCGGGACCCTTCATGTCGCCGAACGGCTCGACGAGGTACCACACCGACTCGAGCTCGCGGAGATCGAACCCACGATCGTAGTACGATACCGTGAAGTCCTCGGTGCTCCGGTACTCCGCGTTCCGGATACCGGTGACGTACACGCTGTCTCCAGCGAAGCGCGCCGCCGGCATCAGCGCCATGTCGGACGACCAGACGCGGTCGGTCCGCGGCCGCACCGAGAGCCAGCCGACGAGCAGCGGCGCGAATACGAGGAGCGCGATCAGGCCGCGGCGCCTGAAGCGGGTCACGAAACCTCCGGGTGTGTCAATCGGAATTGGTGAAGCATCCCCGGTCAGCCCCGGAGAGGTCAAGCGATACCGCCAGGACCGTGCCGGGAAACCGGGAGGCCGCAATGCGAGCAGTTCACCCGCGAGCGCTGGCGATCGTGCCGGCCCTGGCGCTCATCCTGTTCCAGCCGGGGGCGCTCCGCCCCGCGAAGGACGGCGCGATCATCGGCAATGTGCGCGACCAGGCGGGCGCGCCGATCGCCAACGCACTGGTGGCCGTCGTCGGGACGGCGCACACCGCACACACGAACGCCGCGGGACGCTACGAGCTCCGGCGGATTCCGGCAGGAACGTACACGCTGCGAGCAGCGTCCGCCGGCTACCGCACCCGTCGGATCGACGACGTCAGCGTGAGGGCGGGCGCGACCACGCGCCAGGACTTCTCGCTCGCCGCGGCGCCGGTCGAAGGGCAGGATATCGTCGTCGAGGCCGACCCCGGGCGGGCCACTCGGGACGAAGCGGGCGCGAAGCAGCGCGCGGCCGTGCACCCGGGGGCCGTTGCCACCGAGCAGGCATCCGGCGTCTCGAGCGCGGCATCCCCTGAGTACGGCAATGCCCACGGACGACGGCCGGACATTCGCCGTCGTGGGGAGCCCTGGAACACCGAGGAATACAGCCGGATCTACGAGAACCGGTTCCTCGATGCACGAGCCAACCCGCTGTCCACCTTCTCGATCGACGTGGACCGCGCCTCGTACAGCAACGTCCGCCGCTTCCTCACCCAGGGCCAGCTCCCGCCGGCCGACGCGGTGCGCATCGAGGAGATGGTCAACTACTTCACGTACGAATACGCCGAGCCGACGGGCGAGCATCCGTTCACGGTGGCGGCGGATCTCGCGCCCGCGCCGTGGAATCCGGAGCACCGGCTCGTCCGGATCGGGCTCCAGGGCAAGCGCTACGCGTCGCGCGCGTTGCCGCCAAGCAATCTCGTCTTCCTGATCGACGTGTCGGGATCGATGCAATCCGACGACAAGCTCCCGCTCGTGAAGCAGGCGTTCCGGGTACTCGTTCGCCAGCTCCGGCCCCAGGACCGCGTCGCCATCGTGGTCTACGCCGGGAGCGCCGGCCTCGTGCTCCCGCCGACGTCCGGCGACGAGCGCGAAACGATCCTCGCGGCCATCGAGCGGCTCGAGGCCGGTGGCTCGACCGCCGGCGGCGCCGGCATCCGGCTCGCCTACGAGGTGGCCCGGCGGCATTTCGTGCACGAGGGCAACAACCGGGTCATCCTCGCCACCGACGGGGACTTCAACGTCGGCGTGTCGAGCGAGGGAGAGCTCGTCCGCCTCATCGAGCAGAAGCGGACGGAGGGGACGTACCTCACGGTGCTCGGCTTCGGCACGGGCAACTACAAGGACGGCCGCATGGAGCAGCTCGCCGACAAGGGCAACGGCAACTACGCCTACATCGACAACGCGATGGAGGCGCACAAGGTCTTCGGCGAGGAGCTCACGTCCACGCTCTTCACGATTGCGCGGGACGTGAAGCTCCAGGTCGAGTTCAACCCGGCGCTCGTGCGCGGCTACCGGCTGATCGGCTACGAGAACCGGATGCTCGCGAAGGAGGACTTCAACGACGACACGAAGGACGCCGGCGAGCTCGGGGCAGGGCACACCGTGACTGCGCTGTACGAGATCGTGCCGGTGGGCGCCGAGAGCGACGTGTCGTTCACCAGCGTGGACGAGCTCCGCTACCAGCGCGAGGCGGTGGACGAGGATGAAAGCGAAGTGATCCGTCCCGCGCACCGTGACGAATGGCTCACGGTGAAGCTCCGCTACAAGCCGCTGCAGTCCGACCGGAGCCGGCTCCTCGCGCACACGGTGCGCGTGCGGGACGGCCGATCCGAAGTCAGCGGCGACTTCGCCTTTGCCGCCGCGGTGGCGTCGTTCGGCATGGTGCTGCGCGACTCGGAGTTCAAGGGATCGGCGAGCTTCGCTCAGGCACTCCGCCTGGCGCGCGCGGGCCGGGGCGCCGACGAGCACGGCCATCGCTCCGAATTCATCCGGCTCGTGGAGACGGCGCAGTCCATCGGCATCGCGGTGCGCGAGGAGTAGCGCACCGCCCGGGTCACTCGTGGCGGATCGCCTCGATCGGTGAGAGCCTGGCGGCGCGCAGTGCGGGATACGTCCCGAACGCGAGCCCCACCAGGACCGAGACGAGCGCGGCGACCGCCACGGTGCCCCACGTGAAGGCGGCATGGAGCTGCGCGCTCGAGGCCGACCGGATGACGGCCGTGGCCCCGAACGCACCCGCGAGACCGAGCGCTACGCCGAGCACGCTGCCGAGCCCGCTGATGGCGACCGATTCGGAGAGGAACTGCATGAGGATATCACGCTGCCGCGCGCCGATCGCCTTCCTGATGCCGATCTCGCGGGTGCGCTCGGTGACGCCGGCGAGCAGCACATTCATGATGCCGATCCCGCCCACGATGAGGGAAATCCCGGCGAAGGTCCCCATGACCATCTTGAAGATCAGGATGCCCTGTTGCGCCTGATCGATCCGCAGCTGCGGGCCGCCGGATCCTACGGCGGCCTCCTCCCTCCATGCAGGGCCCAGCCGATCCTCCGCCCAGCGCTCGACGGCCGCCTTGACCCCTTCCACCCCTTCGACGGCGTTCGCGCGGACGAGGAGTTGCGGCGCACGGGGTGAGGGTGACGGCGCCATCACCGAATCGGCGAGGGGAAAGGGGACGACGACGCTGTTGCCTCCGAGCATCGTCGTCGCCGGTCCGAGCACGCCGACGATCTCGAGCGAGCGATCCTCCAGCGTGATCGAGTCGCCGAGGGAGACGGCGGCGGCCGCCGCCAGCGAGTGCGAGACGACCGCGACTCGCCGCGACATGTCCCCCTGCTCCAGAAACCGGCCCCGCGCCAGGATTGGACGGATCCGCTCCGCCGCGTCGGGCGTGAGCGCCATGACCACCGCAGCCCTCGCGCTGTCCGCCCGGACGCGCGCCGAACCGCTCACCGTTGCCGACACGCGCGCCGCCTGCCCGACGGCAGCGGACAGCGATGCCACGTCCGCCATCGTGAAGACGGGGTAGGTCGCGCGCGGAATCCTGACGCCGTCCACCGTCTCGCCGGTGTTCGGCGTGACCACGATCGTCTGGAGGTCGGTGGTGTGCGCGATCTGATCGCGCGCGAACCGCTCGGCGCCATCCCCGATCGCGAGCACCGACACGAGGGACGCCACGCCGAAGATGACGCCCAGCGTGGACAGCACGCTGCGCAGCGGATTGGCCCTGAGACTCTCCACGCCGATTCGGAACGACGTGGCCAGAATGGAGTTACGCATCGGTTCCGCGGCTGGAAGACGGGCGCCGTACGGAGCGGCGGATCACGGAGTTTCAATCAGCAACGGAGTATATTCGAGGCTCGACGATTCCGAGGACGGCATGGCACTTCCGCGCTCCCTGCGGGCACTGCTCGATGGACTGATCGATTACGCAGGCCTCTTTCCGCCCGCCCGGCTCGACATGCAGGCGGCGGTCGCCAATTTCGCGCGGTACCGCGAGAGCGAGCGCGCGTGGATGCTCGGCCGGTTCGTGGTCCCGTCCAGCCGGCTCGAGGAATTCGAGGATGCGGCCGCAGCACTCCTGCCCAAGGTCCGGGACCAGGCGCCCTGGCCGATTGCGCTCCTCGGCGAGGATCCGGTGCACGACGCCGAGCAGATTTTCGCCTTCAACGAGCGGCACGCGAAGACCGCGGTCGGGCGTGCCGTGATCGACACCCTCGAAGTGAAGGGAGCGACGATCGCGGAGATCGAGCGCCGCGTGCGCTCGGCGCCGGCCGGCGTGACGGCGTACGTGGAAGTGCCGATCGCCGACGACCCGACCGACCTGCTCGCCGCGCTGGGCAATCTCGATGGGCGCGCCAAGGTGCGCACCGGTGGCGTCACCGCCGAGGCGATTCCCGCCGCTCGCGACCTGGCCCGCTTCATTCGACTGGCAAGCGATCAGCGCGTTCCGTTCAAGGCCACGGCCGGGCTCCACCATCCGGTGCGTGGCGAGTTTCCGCTCACCTACGAGCCCGACGCCCCCGTCGGCACGATGTACGGGTTCGTCAACGTCTTCGTCGCTGCGCTCCTGGCCGACGCCGGACTCGGCCTCGCCGAGATCGAGTCGGTGCTGATGGAGCGCGATCCGGCCGGCTTCCGATTCGACGAGCGCGGAATCTCCTGGGCGGGCCACCATGTGGCGCTCGAGGACATCGGACGCGTGCGGACCCGCGCCGCGATCTCCTTCGGCTCATGCTCCTTCAGCGAGCCGGCCGATGAGCTCGCGACGCTGGGGGTGACCGCATGATTCGACCGCCCGACGATACGCACGACCCTCGCCTCCGGAGCTGGGTCGAATCGGCCAATGCGCCGGGACATCCATTTCCGGTTCAGAACCTACCCTTCGGCATCTTCCGCCGGGCGGGCTCGCGCGAACGGCCTCGGGTCGGCGTTGCGATCGGCGATCGGATCCTGGACGTCATCGCCTGCCGCCGCGCCGCGTACCTGAGCGGTGCCGCGGAGCCGTGCGACGCGCCCAGCCTGAACCGGCTGCTCGCGGCCGGGCAGGAGACCTGGACGACGCTCCGCGCGGAACTGAGCCAGATCCTCCGCGACGGCAGCTACCGCGCCCGAGAGATGCGCGAGCGCGAGGGCGATTTCCTCGTGCCCGCCACGGAGGCGGAGCTGCTGCTTCCCGCCGAGATCGGTGACTACACCGATTTCTACGCCTCGGTGCATCACGCGACGAACGTGGGGAGCATGTTCCGTCCCGACAACCCGCTGCTCCCGAACTACAAGCACGTGCCGATCGGCTACCATGGTCGCGCGTCGTCCGTCGTGCCGAGCGGAACGCCGGTGCGCCGGCCGAACGGACAGACGAAGGCGCCCACCGCGGAGAGCCCATCGTTCGGCCCGTCGCGCATGCTCGACTACGAGCTCGAAGTCGGAGCGTTCGTCGGACCGGGAAACCCGCTCGGCGCGGCGATTCCGATTTCGGAAGCGGAGGCGCACCTGTTCGGCGTCGTGCTGGTGAACGACTGGTCGGCGCGGGACATCCAGGGGTGGGAGTACCAGCCGCTCGGCCCCTTTCTCGCGAAGAACTTCGCGACGACGGTCTCACCCTGGGTCGTGACCATGGACGCGCTGGCGCCGTTCCGGGTGCCGGCGGCGGCGCGCCCCGCGGACGACCCGTCCCCGCTGCCGTACCTGAGCGATGGGGACAACATCGAGCGGGGCGGCATCGCACTCACACTCGAAGTGTGGCTGTGCACGGCCGCGATGCGCCATCGCGGCGAGCGGGAGGTGCTGCTCTCGCGAGGCGGCTTCGCGGGGATGTACTGGACGCTGGGTCAGCTCCTCGCGCACCACGCGAGCAACGGGTGCAACCTCCGCCCGGGCGATCTCATCGCGAGCGGCACGGTGAGCGGACCGGAGCGGGGGGAGCGCGGCTGCCTCCTCGAGCTCACCTGGCGCGGCGCCGAGCCCCTGACGCTGCCGGACGGCGAGACCCGGCGCTTTCTCGAGGATGGGGACGAGGTGATTCTCCGCGGCTGGTGCGAGCGGGAGGGAAGCGTGCGCATCGGGCTTGGCGAGTGCCGGGGCCGCATCGAGCCCGCTGTCTAGCGCAGCGGCGGCGTCAGGATCCCGGGCCCGCCGCCGCATCCCGGAGCGGATGGAACGCGCACCAGATCTCCCCGTAGGGTGTAATCATGTGGTCGATGAAGCGGGTCACCGCGAGCGGGAAGGGGAAGCGGTTCCGGAACTCGGACGAGGTGATGCCGAGCATGGTGCGGAGGTGCCGGCCGAAGCTCTGCGGGGAGGAGTAGTCGAGCCGGTAGGCGACATCGGCGACGCTGAGCCCGCCGCTTTCGAAGAGATGGGCCGCGTGGAGCAGGCGCACCGCCGCCAGGTAGTTCTTCGGGCTCGGGAGCCCGGCCCGCGCGAAGCGGGACATGAGGGTGCTCGGCCGCACGTGGAGCTGGCCGGCCAGCTGGCGGACCGTGGGAGTGTCCGGGGCGAGGCGTACGAGGCCCTCGACGAAGAGCCGCGCATCCGGCGGCGCTGCCGCGAGGGCGGCGAGGATCGGGCCCTGGATCCGGGCGGCGGCGCGCGTCGCGGGCCTCCCGACGACATCCCGGAGCTGCGTCCATCCCGCGGGATGTGAAACGTCCACTACCTGGCGGACCCCCGAGGCGCCGAACCGGAGGAGCATCTCCGACGCGTGCGGGTCCCGCTGGGAGAGGAGGGCCACCGTGGGAATGCCGGGGAAGTCCCGCACCAGCGAGCCGACTGCATCCACCTGCTCGGCTGCGCAGCGATGGACCGACACGAGCACGGCGTCCACCGAGCGCTCGCGAACGACGCGTGCTGCCTCGGGGACGGTGTCCCGGTGGACGACCGCGAAGACGCCGCTTCCTGCCGCATCCACCCGCTGGCGCTCGCCCGGGGTGAGCACGGTCGCAACCGTGAGCGTATCTCTGACGTACATCACTGGCCGTTCCTCGTTTGGGGCGGCACAGGATAGGGCAGCGGGCTCAACAGGCGTTCAACGGCGCAGTGGTTCCCCGACGCAACCTTCCCGCAGGGGAAGGCATCCAACAAAGGGGTTCCTCGCCGCGGCGATTCACCGGAGTGTCTCGCGTGACTGAAATCGCACCCGATCTCGCCCGTCGCCTGCAGGCAGCGCTCGGCCCCCAGTACCAGCTCGGCGCGGAAATCGGGCGCGGCGGCATGGGCGTCGTGTACCGGGCCACCGACACCGCGCTCGAGCGGGTCGTGGCCGTCAAGGTCATCCACCCCGAACTCGCATCCCACGAGGGCCTGGCCAGGCGCTTCCTCGCCGAAGCCCGGACGATCGCTCGGCTCCGCCATCCGAACATCGTTTCGGTGCACGCGGCCGGCGCCGGCGAGAACCTCCTTTTCTACGTCATGGACGACGTGCCGGGGGAGACGCTGCGCGAGCGGCTCACCCGGGAGCAGCGGCTCGAGCCTGCCGAAGCGGCACGCATCACGGCCGACCTGGCTGCCGCCCTCGATGCCGCCGGGCGAGCGGGCGTCGTCCATCGCGACATCAAGCCGGAAAACGTCCTCCTCGACAGCCATACCGGCCGCGCCATGCTGGTGGACTTCGGCATCGCGCGCGCGATCGCTTCGGACCCCACGGCGGCGACGGTGACCGGCGCCGGAGTTGCAGTCGGAACTCCCATTTACATGAGTCCGGAGCAGGCGGCTGGCGAGGAGGTGGATACGCGGAGCGACATCTATTCGCTCGGGCTCGTCGCCTACGAGATGCTGGCAGGGGCGCCGCCGTTCGAAGGATCGAATCGCGTCGTGGTATCGAAACACATCGGCGAGCGGCCGACGTCGCTCCGCCGAGTCCGGCCGGAAACGCCTCCGCCGCTGGCGGCGGCAATCATGCGCGCGCTGGAGAAGCCGCCGGCCGCGCGGTGGCAGACCGGTGAGGAGTTCCGCCGCGCGGTGACCGGGGAGTCGGGGGTGCCGGCGCGGCGCCGCCGGACCATCGCCGCCGCCGCAGCCGTTGCGGCCGTGCTCGTGGCGGGCGCGTTCGCCCTGACGGCGGGAGAGGAAGGGCCGCCGGCCGGCGTGGACCCGCGCCACTCCATTCTGGTGCTCCCCTTCGACAACCTGCGCAACGACGCGTCGGTCGAATGGCTGCGCGACGGCAGCGTGAGCATGCTGGCGCTGAACCTGTCGCAGTGGGAAGACCTGCACGTGATCGACAACGAGCGGATGCACGACCTGCTCCGCCGGGAAGGCGTGGACCACGGGGACCAGATCGGGCTCGAGATGGCGAGGCGCCTCGCTCGCGATGCGGGGGTGTGGACGGTGGTGCTCGGCGAGTTCGACCGCGCGGGCGATTCGCTCTACGTCGTCGCGCGGGTCTTCGACGTCGCGACGGGCCGCCGCCTCGAGACGGCGCGCATCGCCTCGCTGCCCGGGGACGGCATCCGCGCCGCGTACGACGACCTGGCGGTGCGCCTGCTCGATCTCTCGGGCGCGCCGGCCGACATCCGCACGGGAATCGCACAGGCCACGACCTCGTCACTGGAGGCGTTCCGCTCGTATCTCGCGGGCGTCGATGCCCTCAACGACTGGGACCTCGCGGCCGCCGATCGCGCACTCCAGCGCGCCATCGAGATCGACACGACCTTCGGCCTGGCCTACTACAAGTACGCGCTCACGCGCGGCTGGCTCGTCGGAACGAACGACTCGGTGAGCATGCGCGCGATGATCCGCGCGACCGCGCACGCGGAGCGCCTTCCGCTGCACGAGCGCACGATCATCAACGCGTACCGCGCGTTCCTCGACAACGAGCATGCCGAGGCGAGGCGGCTGTACCAGGACCTCATCACGCGCGACAGCTCCGATACCGACGCGTGGTACGGACTCGGCGAGGCCTGGTTCCATGATGTTGCCGGCGATCGTCCCGCGAACCTGACGGAGGCGCTCCGCGCATTCCAGCAGACGCTCGACCTCGATCCCGACTACGCGCTCGCGTACGATCACATCGAGTACATGCTGGCGGAGGCGTCG
>JAICNA010000062.1 GCA_025928955.1 Gemmatimonadales bacterium
ACGGACGCCGGACGAATACGAGCTGCTCAAGGATGCGCTCACGATCAACGTGACGCGGTTCTACCGGAACCCCGAGACCTGGGACAGCCTGCGGACGCGGTTCCTCCCCGACCTCCTCCGGCGGCGGGACGGCTGGCTCGATGTGTGGAGCGCCGGCTGCGCGTCGGGCGAGGAGGCGTACACGATCGCCATGCTGGCGGCGGAGCTCGCCGCTGCCGCGGGGCGGGGGAGCTGGCTCGAGCGGCTGAGGATCGAGGCGACCGACATCGATCGGGCGAGCCTGGCGATCGCGGAAGCGGCGGTGTACCGCCGCGAGGCATTCCAGGACACGCCCGCGGACCTGGTCGAGCGGCACACGCGCGAAACACCCGCGGGCATCGCGATCCTTCCGGCGCTCCGCCGCCGGGTGAGCGTGCGGCGGTTCGACCTGAGCCAGGACCGCATGCCGTCGGCGAGCTTCGATCTCATCGTATGCCGCAACGTCGTGATCTACTTCGATCGGCCGATGCAGGAGCGCCTCTTCGCGCATTTCGCCGAGGCGCTCCGTCCGGGCGGATTCCTCGTGCTCGGCAAGGTCGAAACGCTGCTCGGCCCGGCACGGGAACGCCTTACGCTCGTGGACACGCGCGAGCGGATCTACCAGGCGGCGCCATGACCGAGATCCTCGTGCGGGTGGCCGATCTCCGGATCGGGGGCGGTGACGACGTGCTCGTCACCATCGGGCTCGGCAGCTGCGTCGCGATCATTCTGTACGATGCCGCGGTGCGGGTGGGCGGGCTGGCGCACGTCCTGCTTCCGTCGCCGGCGCTCTCTCGCGGGTCGGCGAACCCGGCGCGCGTGCCGCAGACGGCGGTGCCGGCCATGCTCTCGGAAATGGCGAATGCCGGCGCCTCCCCGCGGCGCATCAAGGCCCGGCTGGTGGGTGGAGCGAGCATGTTCGCGGCGCTCAGCACGCCGGGGACGATCCAGATGGGCGAACGGAACGTCGTTGCCGCGCGCCACACGCTCGCCTCGGCGGGCGTGCCGATCGTGGGCGAGGCGGTCGGGGGCGACTTCGGCCGCACGGTACGCCTCCACGTGCGGGACGGCCGGGTGGACGTCACGTCGGTGATGCACGGCAATGTCGTCCTCTAGCATGCCGTCCGTGCTCGTCGCCGACGACAGCGCCTTCTTCCGGCGCATGCTTGGCGATGCGATCGAGGAGTCGCACGAATTCCGGCTCGCCGGGGTCGCGCGGAACGGCATCGATGCGCTCGAGAAGGTCCACTCGCTCGCTCCGGATCTCGTGGTGATGGACCTCGAGATGCCGAAGCTCGATGGCCTCGGCGCAATTGGATACATCATGTCGGAATCGCCACGGCCGGTGGTGGTCGTGAGCGCGTACGCCGGACCCGGCACCGCCGCGGCGATCCGCGCGCTCGAGCTCGGGGCGGTGGACCTGGTGGCGAAGGAAGAAGACCGGGGCGCGGATGCGACCCGGCGGCTCGCTGCTCGCGTGATCGGTGCCCTCCGCGCCGCGCGCGAAGCGGACATCCACCGGATGCCGGTGCTCGCCCGCCCGCGCTCGCGCGTCACGCCGCCGGAGGTGGGATACGCCCTCGCGGGGCGGGCGCGCTATTGCGTGGCCATCGCCGCGTCCACGGGCGGACCGCGCGCGCTGGCGGAGCTCGTGCCGCGGCTCAGTCCGGGGCGGCACGCCGCCGTGTGCATCGCGCAGCACATGCCGCCGCGCTTCACGCGAAGCCTCGCCGAGCGGCTTGCCTCCCTGAGCCGCCTCGCCGTGGTCGAGGCGGAGGATGCCACCCCGCTCCTCGAGGACACCGTGTACGTTGCGCCGGGGGACTTCCACATGATCGTGGATGCCGGGGAGGGCGGCCCGATCGTCTCGCTCGCGCGGACGCCACCGGTCTGGGGCGTGCGGCCGGCGGCGGATCCGCTCTTCGATTCGGTCGCGCGCCTCTTCGGCCCGCGGGCCATCGGCGTGGTGCTCACCGGCCTCGGGCGGGACGGCGCGGACGGCCTGCGCGCCATTCACGACGCCGGCGGGGTGGGCTTCGCACAGGACCGCACGAGCTCGACCGTCTACGGGATGCCCAACGCGGCGCGACTCGCGGGCGGCGCCGATCGGGTGCTCCCGGTGGGCGACATTCCTGCCGCCGTGGACGCGGTGCTCGCGCGGCTCGGCGGGCTCGCGGCATGAGCGACATCTTCCTGCTCGTGGCGGCCGGCGGGTGCCGCGTCGCGCTCCCGGTCGCACAGCTGGAAGCGGTCACCGACGCCGGAGAGATCGCCACCCTGCCGGTGGCCGAACCGGCGATGGTGGGAGTCGCGACCGTGCGTGGCGAAACGCTGCCGGTGATCTCGCTGGCCCGCCTGCTCGGCGCGGAGGCTTCCGATGACTCAGGGACCTTCGTGCTGGTCGATGCCGGGGGAACGCGCATCTGCCTCGCGGTCGAGCACGCGGAGACGCTGTCGCGCGGCGAGGTGATGCCGCTGCCCGCCGACGGCGCAACGCCCTGGGCCCGCGCCGTCCTCCGGGACGGGGAGGCGCTCGTGCCGCTGCTGGACCTGGAAGCGCTCGCCGAGCGCCTTGCTGCCACAGGAAGGGCTTCATGAATACGGGTGATGACGTCCAGATCGTGACCTTCGTGGTCGGTGCGCAGGAATTCGCCTTCGACATCCTGCAGGTCGAGCGGATCCTGCGCTACGAAAAGCCGGCCGAGCTGCCGCAGGCGCCGGACTTTCTCGAAGGGGTCATCCGGTACGAGGGCGGCGCGATTCCCGTCGTCGACCTCCGCAAGCGACTCGAGGTGCCGGCAGAACGGCGCGAGGAAACCCGGCTGATGGTGCTGAGCCTCGACGGCGAGCGGATCGGGATCGTCGTGGATGCCGTCCGGGAAGTCCTGCGCATCGACGCCGGCGCGATCGCACCGCCGCCCCCGATGGTGCGCGGACTCGCGGCGGTCTACATCGCCGGGATCGTGGCGCACGGGGAGCGTACGGTGGTGCTGCTCAACGCGCGCCGGCTGCTCACCGCGACCGAGCGGCTGGCGCTCGAAGGGGCGCGGCGATGAGCGATCCCGCGCGCCCGCGCGCCGCTGCGCCCGACGCTCCGACCGGGGTCTCGCCGGCCGGATTCCGGGAACGGTTCACGCAGGTCGCTGCGGGCCTCGATGCCGCGCGCACGCCGGCCGAGCGGGAGCGGTCCAAGAAGGAGATCATCGCGCTCTTCAAGGGGGTCGAGGCGGCGCTGGGAGAGCTGACGCAGATCCGCGAAGACATCCGGGGACTCGTCGATCGGTACAAGCAGGCCATGGCGACGGCGGCGCCCGCCCAGGCCCCGCAGTTCCCCGGCCAGCGGCCGGCGGTGCATGCGGACCACATCGGGGCGTCGACGTTCATCGAAAAGGGGTGGAGCCTCATCTCGCTCGGCGATCATGCCGGCGCGATCCAGGTGCTCCAGAAGGCGCTCGCGCTCTCGCCGGGCGCGGTGGAGGCGCAGTCGCTCCTGGGCTGGGCGCAGATGCTCAGCGAACAGTACGACGAGGCCCTCGCGACGTTCTCGCGCGTGCTCATGAACGAGCCGGCCAACGCGCTCGCTCGCATCAATGTCGGCTACATCTGCCTCCGGAAGGGCATTTTCGGCGAAGCCATCGAGCACCTGTCCAAGGCGATCCGTCTCGACAACGATCGCAAGGCCACGCTCTATGCGCACTACTATCTCGGCCTGGTGTACTTCGAGCGGGAGATGTACGAGGACGCGCAGACCTTCTTCCGGAAGACACTCAAGCTGGGCCCGAACCTCATCGAGGCGTGGTTCGAGCTCGGCCGCGCGCTCTGGTTCGGAGGGCAGCGGGATGAAGCGGTGGAAGCGTGGCGGGAAGGCCATCGCGCGAACAAGTTCAACCCCTGGGCCAGGCGGTGCCGGGAGATGCTCGACCTCGTCGAGTCCGGTGGAGCGATCCCGCGCAAGCTGCTCACCTAGCCCTCCTCGTCCTCGCCCTGCAGGGCGACCCGCGATCGGTCCAGGTCGGGCAGGTGACCGCCGTCGCCTGGCCCGCCCAGCTCCCGCTTGCCGTCGCCCTGGCCGAAGCTGCCGACCGCCCGTTCGACTGGCCGGGGCTCGGCCTGCGCGATCCGGGGCCGCTTCGGCTCATCGTGGTTCCGGATCAGGCACGGATGCGCGAGCTGAGCGGAGGGCGCGCGCCCTCGTGGGGAGCTGGTGTGGCACTCCCCGGCAGCCGGACGATCCTCATCCGTGCCGATGCGCGAAATCCCGCCCAGACGCTGCGCCATGAACTCGCCCACCTCGCGCTGCGGCGTGCCATCCGCTCGCGAACCCCGCTCTGGTTCGATGAGGGCTATGCATCCTTCGCCTCAGGCGAGTGGGATCGCCTGGACGCGCTCGCGCTCAATCTCACCGTGGTTCGCGGGGCAGTGCCCGAGCTCGCCGAGCTCGACGGCGCGCTGCGCGGGCGAGCGCCGTCGGCGGAGGCCTCCTACGCACTGGCGATGTCCGCGGTGCTCGAGCTCGCGCGCCGGAACCCGACAGGCACCCTCGAACCGCTGATCGAGCTCCTGACGCGGGGACTTCCGTTCGACGAGGCGCTGCAGCGGACGACCGGGCTCAATCCCGGCCAGTTCGCCGTGTCGTGGCGCGACGGCGTCCGGCGGCGCTACGGCGTCCTCACCTGGCTGGCCGCTGGCGGCCTCTGGGCAGTGATCGCCCTGGGCGTGCTCGGCGTGGCCTGGCTCCGTCGGCGGGCGGATCGTCCGCGCCGGCGGGCGCTGGACCAGGGGTGGGTCATCGTGGATGATTCGCCGGACGGCGAACTTGACCGGACCCGAGAAGGTGAGTAGTGTCATCGGCTTATGTCAGCTACGCGGCCCCAGGTGACACCTCGGAGGCGCTTCCTCGAGCGCCGCAATCTCCTCCTCCTCGCAGCGGCTGTCGTGACCCTCGTGGCCGGCTACGCCGTCCTCAGCGCGGGTCATCCGAGCGCGGCTGCCGTGCTCCTGGTGCTGGGGTACTGCGTCCTATTTCCGCTGGGAATAGCGACATAGCGTGATACGCGGCACGGCACAGAGCATGCATCCTGCCCATACTCGATGCGTGGGCCGGCCAGAGCGGGGCGAATAGCTCAGCTGGTTCAGAGCGCCTGCCTTACACGCAGGATGTCGGGGGTTCGAATCCCTCTTCGCCCATGTGGTCCGTGATTTCGTCGGCGGTCCCGCGGGGCCAACATTGCTTCGGAGGTAGTGGCATGTCTTTTCGGAGAACAGTGCTTCTCTCGGTTCTCGGAGCCGGCATCGCGGCCCCGGTCGCGGCGCAGGGCATTCCTCGCGGCGCGACCGTCAGCCGGACGCCGAGTGCGGCGGCCACGCGGATCATGGTCGCGAATCCATACGTCTTCGCGTCGAGCGATTCGGCCACGGCCGTCGAAGTCGGGCGTTCGATGCGTGAGCGCATGTCGCGCGTCGCGCCGCGCAGTTACATCGTGATTCCCGACTCCATGATGAACGCGGCACTGGCGCAGTACGATTATCCCAGGGATGCGATCCTGAATCGCGCCCTGGCGCAGACCCTCGCGCAGCAGATCAACGGCCGCGTCCTCGTGACGTCGCAGATGGCCAAGGCCTCCAACGGCCAGTGGTCGATGATCGCGCGCCTGTCGGGTACCAACGACGGCGCTGGCAATACGGTCCGGATCGCGCAGGAAGGCCGAACTCCGCCCGCGATGGGCGCCGCCGCGGTCGAGGCGCTCGAGCCGGCGCTCGAGGCGCTGGATGATGCGCGCGAGTGCATGAATCTCCGCGTCAACAAGCCCCAGGACGCTGCGAAGAAGGCGCAGGACGCGCTCAAGAACATGCCGTCGAACGGCCTGGCGCACTATTGCCTGGCGCAGCTGGCCCAGGGACCGGACAAGGTCCGGCATCTCGAGCAGGCCGTCGCCGGCGATTCGCTGAGCCTCCTCGCGCTGGGCGAGCTCGCGGCCGCGTACGAAACGGCGGGCGACACCGCGAAGACGGTCGCCGCCCTGCAGCAGATGCTCCGCGCCGCGCCGACGGACCAGGAACTTCGTCAGCGCGCATTCCGGTACTTCCTGTCGTCGGGCCGGGCCCAGGCTGCCATCGAAGTGGCAGACGAAGGCCTGCAGCAGGATCCGTCGAACTGGGATCTCTACGACCTGAAGAGCAATGCCTGCCTCTTCGCCAGTGACTTCCAGTGCGCGGTGAAGTCGCTCGAGCAGGCCTATACCATCGATTCGCTGCGCGCCGATACGATGTTCTTCATCAAGATCGCGGCGGCAGCGGAGCAGCGCCTCGCCGACTCGGCCCCTCCGGTGACGTCGGCCGACACGGCGACGTTCGTCCGCTGGGCACGGACCGGCGCGAACCGGTACCCGCAGAACCTGGGCATTCTCCAGAACGTGGCCAAGGCGTATTCGTTCACGGGTGAAGTGGACAGCACGGTGGCGGTGGCCCGGCGCCTCTGGGCGATCGACACCACGAACGTGACGCCGCTGCTCGTCGTGGCCCAGGTGCTGATCACCGGGAACCGGGTCGACGAGGGGATCGCGTTCGCCGACACCGCGATCGCGCGCGGCGACGAGGCGGCGAAGCAGCAGGCCGCCGGCATCCTCCTGAATGCCGCGGTGCCGTTCCTGCAGACCGAGCCGACACAGCCGGCCAAGGCGGCCGACCTGTTGCGGCGCGTGGTCACGGCGGCTCCGACTGCCCAGTTCGCCCCGACCGCGAACTATCTCTTCGGCATCGCGACGCTCCAGCAGGTCGGCGCGATCGATCCGGAGGCGGAGCGGACCAAGTCGTGCGACCTCGCCCGGCAGATGCAGACCCTCCTGGGCGAGTCGAAGAAGGCGCTCGAAACGTCCCAGGCGTCGCGGCCGGAGGAGTCGGCCCGGTATCTCGGGTTCGTCAATCAGTACACGCCGCGTGCCCAGGCGCTCGTGCGGGCGTACTGCCGCTAGCAGGGGACTTCCCCCGGCGGGACGCGCCATTTACATTGCGCGCTCTGTCGCTGGGGCTGTAGCTCAGCTTGGTTAGAGTGCCGCACTGTCACTGCGGAGGTCGCGGGTTCGAGCCCCGTCAGCCCCGCTCGCAGCGCTGAGCGCCGCACCCCGTCCACAGCGGACGGGGTGTTGCGTTTCCTCCCCCTGTGGTCCCATGATCGCTCAGAACGAATGACGGCCTGCGTCGAATGACCGCTCCTGGCGACGCCTCCTATCATGTGCCGGTGCTGCTGGATGCGGTGCTCGCCGCGGCTCGTGGCGCTCGGCGCGCGGTGGATGCCACGCTCGGCGACGGAGGGCATGCCGCCGCACTTCGCTCGCTGGGCGTCGAGGTGCTCGGGATCGACCGGGACCCGGCGGCCATCGAGCGGGCCAGGCACCGGCTCGGGGACGAGGGGATCCGGTACGTGGAATCCGCCTATGCCGACCCCGCCGCGCTCGATGCCGTCGTCAGGTTCACGCCGGATTTCGTGCTGCTCGACCTCGGCGTCTCGTCGCGCCAGTTCGACGAGGAGGGCCGCGGCTTCACCTTCCGGCCCGGCGCGCCGCTCGACATGCGGATGAGCGGCCGCGGCGAGACGGCCGCGGATCTGCTGAACACCGCCCCCGACACCGAGCTCGCGCGCATTCTCTACGAATACGGCGACGAGCGTCGGTCGCGTCCTCTCGCACGCGAGATCGTCCGGCGCCGCCAGCGCGAGGCATTCCGGATCAGCGACGACCTGGTGAACGCGATCCGCGCCGTGCTCGGGCCGCGCGCCGGACCCGGGGATTTTGCCCGCAGCTTCCAGGCGCTCCGCATTGCCGTCAACGACGAGCTCGACGGGCTTGGACGGGCGCTGCCGGCATTCCTCGCCGCACTGGCCCCGGGCGGCGCCCTTGCGGTGATCAGTTATCATTCAGGCGAAGATCGCCTCGTCAAGCATCAGTTCCGGGAATGGGAGCGCGACTGCGTCTGCCCGCCCCGGCAACCCGTGTGTACCTGTACCGCTCGCGCCCTCGGGCGCGCCGAACCGCGCCGGCCGATCGTTCCCGACGACGCCGAGATCGCGGCGAATCCCCGCGCCCGGAGCGCCAAGCTCCGCATCTTCCGCAAGGCCGATGCAGCCTAAGGGACGCCACCTCGTTCTGCTCTGGCTCCTCGTCTTCCTCGCCGTCGCCGCTGTGGTGAACGGGCGGCAGACGCGCGCCTACGCGCTGGCGAAACGGCTGAGCGAGGTGTCTGCGCGCCGCGATGCGCTCGACGCGGAGGCGGCGGAGCTGCAGCGCAGAATTCAGCAGGCCTCGAGCCGACCGGTCCTGGGCCGCCGGGTCGAGGCGAGGGGATTTCACGTGGCCGAGGACGCAGAGTTCGAACTGCTGCCCCTTCCATCCGAAAAGGCTCCCTGATGGCGAAGCCCGCTGCGCGGGTCGGGTTCATCCAGTTCTGCCTCATGCTCGGCACGCTTGCCGTGCTCGCACGCGCAGCGCAGCTCCAGCTGGTCGAGGGCGACCATTGGGCACGGAAGGCGTCGGAAGCGCGCACCGTGCGCGAGGTCATTGCCGCCCAACGTGGCTCCATCAGGGACAGGAGCGGCAACCCGATCCTGGTCAGCCATGAGTGGTATCGCGTGAGCATCGCGCCCGAGCAGATCATCGACACCGCAGCATTCTCGAGCGCGGTTGCCCGGGCGCTCGGCGCATCGCCGGCGGACCTGCGGCGGACGATCCGAGGCGGCAAGCGGTCGATCTATTTTCATGGTCCCTTCGATGCCGTCGCGGTGCAGCCGATCCGGAAGCTGCCGGGGGTTCACCTCTCGCCCGTGTATCCGCGCGGCGGCAGAACCAACCTGGCGCGGCAGACCATCGGGGTCCTCGACCTGGAATCCGGCCACGGCATTTCGGGAATCGAGCGCGCGCTCGACTCCCTGCTCTCGGGCGTGCCCGGCGAAACGGTATGGCTGACCGACCCTTCACGCCGGACGCGCCTCGCCTCGCCAAGCCGGCCGGTGCGTGATCCCATCCGCGGAAACGACGTCTGGCTCACGATCGACGTGAAGCTGCAGGAGATCGCCGAAGCCGCACTGGACCGCGCCATCGAAGAGCTGGGCGCCAGGGGTGGCGATGTCATCTTCCTCGATCCATCGACCGGGGAGCTGCTCGCCGTCGCATCGCGAGTCGAGGGCGAGCGCTCCGCTGCAACCGCCTTCACGGCCCCCTTCGAACCAGGGTCAACCGCCAAGCTCTTCACGTCCGCCGCGCTGCTCGAGCATCGCCTGGTTGACAGCACCGATCGGGTCGACGGCGAGAACGGAGTCTGGACGCTTCGTACGCAGCGCGGGGCGTCGCACCGCATCACGGATGTCCACATCGCCAAGGAGCCGATGACGCTGGAAATGGCGGTGGCACTGTCGAGCAACATCGGGCTGGCGAAGTTCGCGCAGCGCCTCGAGCCAGGATTGCAATACGACATGCTTCGTCGATTCGGGTTCGGCTCGCATTCCGGTGTCGAGTTTCCCGTGGAGTCGAGTGGTGACATACCGAGCTTGTCGAAGTGGCGAGAAGGATTCACGCGAGAAAGCATCTCGCGCGGCTACAACTTTCAGGTAACCGCCATCCAGCTCGCCGCGGCCTACGGAGCGATTGCAAACGGCGGCATTCTTTATGCTCCGACACTCGTTCGAGAAATCCGTGCGCCCGGTGGTGAACTGCTGTACCGTCACCGTCCCGAGCCGGTGCGCCGGGTGATTTCGCCGGAGGTCGCGGCAACGCTTCGTCGGTACATGCGCAAGGCCGTGGGGACCGGGTCTCCGACCCAGACGATCGAGATCGAACGGCACGAGCTCGCGGGGAAGACGGGGACGGCGCGGAAGGTCGTCAACGGCCGGTATGCGGAGGGGAAGTACGTGTCGTCGTTTGCCGCGATCTGGCCCGCCGACCACCCAAGGCTCGTCGCGATTGTCGCGATCGATGAGCCGAAGGGCGCGTACTACGGGAGCCAGACTGCGGCACCGCTAACGCGGCGCATCCTGCAGGATGCCATAGCGTCACGGAACAGGGCCCTCGACTTCGACCAGCTCGCAACGAGCGATTCTACCCGACGCGCTGTTGGACCGTCGGCCCGCGCAAGACCGTTGGGGGCGGAACGCCCACCGGTCGTCGCGGTCAACTGGCCGCTCGACGCGGACGGGTCGGCGCGAACGGTCCGCCAGGTGCCCGACGTATCGGGTCAGCCCGCCCGCGCCGCAGTCGCGCGGCTGCACGCCGAAGGGTTCCGCGTGGCGGTCGAGGGACTCGGTACGGTGGCCGGCACGGTCCCGGGCGCCGGCACCGCGGTCCGTACCGGCGAGACGGTGACCATCCGGGCCGACGCGCCGCGACTTCCCTGAGAGCCATATGGCCACACTTGCCGAGATCGTCGCGGCGCTCCGCCGCGAAGACCAGCTCCTGAGCGCGCCCGACCCACTGCCGGAGGCTTCCAGCCTCACGGCCGACAGCCGAGCCGTGGTGCCTGGTGCGCTGTACGCGGCGGTGCGCGGAACGCAGACCGATGGGCACCGATTCGTAGCCGACGCTGCCCGCCGTGGTGCGACGATCGTCATGGTGGAAGCGGCCCAGGGGGCCGGCGTGCCGGAGCTCGTCGTGCGGGACGGCCGTCGGGCGCTGCTCACGGCCGCTCGCACCTGGTATGGTGATCCTGCGCGTTCCCTCACGTTGATCGGTATCACCGGTACGAATGGCAAGACGACGACCACGGGCCTTGTTCGCCACCTGCTGAACGGCGCGGGGAGGGCGGGTAGCATCGGGACGCTCGGTGCATTCGACGGAGGCGGCGCCGAAATCCCATCCACCGCCGGATCGCTCACCACTCCCGGAGCCGCGGACCTCCAGGCCACGCTCGCCGCGCTGGTCGAGCGCGGCGTCACGCACGTGGCGATGGAAGCGTCGTCGCATGCGCTGGAGCAGGGGCGGCTCGACGGCCTCACCTTCGCGGCGGGCATCTTCACCAATCTCACGCGCGACCACCTCGACTATCACGGCACCATGGAGGCATACCTCGCGGCCAAGCTGCGGCTCAGCGGGTACCTCGCGCTCAACGGCATCGAGGTCGTCAACCTCGACGATCCGGTCTGGCGCGAGATGCCGCCGCGGAACGGGCGTGTCACCTTCGGGACCGATCCCGCGGCCGACCTCCGCGCCGAGGGGCTCGAGCTGGGCGCCGGCGGGAGTTCCTTCAGGATGGCGGGTCAGTGGGGCGCGGCAGATGTCAGGCTCCCTCTGCTCGGCGATTTCAACGTCTCCAACGCGCTCGCTGCTGCAGCCTGCGCACTCGGGCTCGGCCAGCCGCTACGGGAAGTCGTCGACCGGCTCGAGTCGACGCCGCAGGTGCCCGGGCGCATGGAGCGGATCGCGGAGCGGCCCTGCGTGGTCCTCCGCGACTACGCGCACACCCCGGATGCCCTCGAACGTGCGCTGGCCACGCTCCGACCGCTCACGGCGGGTCGTCTGATCGTGGTGTTCGGGTGCGGCGGCGATCGCGATCGGGGGAAGCGCCCGCTCATGGGTGCCGTTGCCGCGTCCCTGTCGGACCTCGCGATCGTGACGTCGGACAATCCCCGCACGGAAGATCCCGACGCGATCATCGACGACATCGAGGCGGGCATGGGCGCGGCGAGCCACCTCCGCCTCACCGACCGGCGCGCCGCGATCGGCGCAGCGCTCGGTGAGGCGCGGGGAGGCGACACCCTCCTCCTCGCGGGGAAAGGCCATGAGACGTACCAGGTGATCGGGACCGAGAAGGAGCCGTTCGACGAGCGCGAGATCGTGCGGGAGCTCGTGCGGTGAGCGCGCGCTGGAGCGCGGCGTTCGTCCAGCGCGCGCTGGGGATCCCCGAGGTGCCGGGGGATGGATTCGCGGCGATCTCCACGGACACGCGCACGCTCGGGCCCGGCGCACTCTTCGTCGCCCTGCGGGGTGAGCGCTTCGACGGACACGACCACCTCGAGGAGGCACGCGATCGCGGGGCGATCGCCGCGATCGTGCGCCGGGGCGCCCCGGCCGTTCCGGGTCTCGCGCTTCTCGAGGTCGACGATACGCTGCGCGCGTACGGCCTCCTGGCCCGCGAGCGCCGGAAGGAGATCAAGGGGCCGGTCGTCGCCGTCACGGGAACGAACGGGAAGACGAGCACGAAGGAGATGATCGCGGCGGTGCTCTCGACCCGCTTCCGGGTCCATGCGACCCGCGCGAACCTCAACAATCTCGTCGGCGTGCCACTCACGATCCTGGAGTCGCCTGTCGAGACCGAAGCGCTCGTCGTCGAGGCGGGCGCGAACCTCGCCGGCGAGATCGCGCGCTACCGCGACATCATCGAGCCGACGATCGCCGTGGTGACCAACGTCGGTTCGGGGCACCTCGAGGGGTTCGGGTCGGTCGCCGGGGTGATGCGCGAGAAGCTCTCGCTCGTGACCGACGTCCCGCTCGCGATCGTCGGTACCGACCCCCCGGAGCTCGCGGAGCAGGCGCGCCCGCTGGCGCGCCGGGTGGTCACCGCGGGTCTCACGGCCGCCGAGCGGAAGGCGCGGGACGTCGAGCTCGATGCGGAGGGGCGCGCCACGTTCACGGCGACCGGGAAGCAGGTCTCGCTTCCATACCCGGGCCGACATCTGGTGGCGAATGCCATGCTCGCGTGGACGGTGGCGGAGGAGCTCGGGCTCGACCTGGGCGCGTGCGCCAGGGCGCTCTCGGAGTTCACGCTGCCGGGCGGCCGCAGCGAGGTCGTCGCAGCAGGCGGGCTCACGATCCTCAACGACTGCTACAACGCGAATCCGCAGTCGTTCCTATCCGCCATCGCGACGGCGCGCGCGATGCGGCACGGCCGGCGTCTCGTCTTCGTCGCGGGAACGATGCGGGAGCTCGGAACCGAGTCCGAGCGGTTGCACGCCGAAGTCGCCGAGCAGCTCGTGCTCCTCAAGCCGGACGTGCTGGCGGCGGTCGGCGAGTTCGTGGCACCGCTGGAGGCGCGCGCCGGCGAGCTCGGCGAACGCCTCGTCACCGCTCCCGACCCGATCGGCCTCGGGCCGCGGCTCGCCGAGCGGCTGCAGGGTGACGAAATCGTGGTGCTCAAGGCATCCCGTGGCGTGGCACTGGAACGTATACTTCCGTACCTGACCGCCGGCCGGACCCCACCCACCGAGGCCTGATGTTCTATTACCTGCTTGCCCCGCTCGGCAAGAAGTGGCTCGTATTCAATCTCTTCAACTACATCAGCTTTCGAGCGGCAGGCGCGACGGTCACGGCGCTCCTGATCGCGTTCGTGGTGGGTCCGGGGATCATCCGCCGGCTGCGGGCGCACAAGGTGGGCCAGGTCATCAGGGCGGAGGGGCCGGCGAGCCACCAGAGCAAGCGCGGCACGCCGACGATGGGCGGCCTCATCATCCTCCTCGCGACCGTGCTGCCGACGCTCCTCTGGGCCCAGCTCGACAATCGCTTCGTGCTCGTGGCGCTGCTCTCGATCCTGTGGATGGGCGCGATCGGATTCCTCGACGATTACCTCAAGATCGTGCAGGGGAAGTCGCGCGGACTCGTCGCCAAGTGGAAGCTCGTCGGCCAATGCGCGTTCGGGATCATGCTTGGCCTGCTCCTGCTGGTGGAGCCCGTCGTCGCGGAATCGACGCTGCCGGCCACTGCCACCACGCTGCCGTTCCTCAAGTACCTCGTGGTGAATTTCGCGCCCCTCGTGTTCGTGCTGTTCGTGACGACGGTGATCACGGGCAGCAGCAACGCCGTGAACCTCACGGACGGCCTCGACGGGCTCGCGACGGGGCTCGCGGCGGTGGCGGCGCTTGCATTCGCGGTCTTCGCATACCTGCTCGGCCGTACCGACCTCACGTCCTTTCTGTATCTCTTCTATCTCCCCGGCGCCGGCGAGCTCGCGATCTTCTGCGCGGCCCTGATGGGCGCCTGCCTCGGCTTCCTCTGGTTCAACGCCCACCCGGCGCAGGTCTTCATGGGTGACACCGGGAGCCTCGCCATCGGCGGAGCGTTCGGCACCGTTGCGATCCTGCTCAAGGCGGAATTTCTGCTCCTCATCATCGGTGGCGTCTTCGCGGCGGAGGCGATTTCGGTGATCCTGCAGACGTCGGTGTACAAGTGGTACAAGCGAACGCGCGGCAAGGAGTACGCCGATGCGCACCGCGTGTTTAGGATGGCCCCGCTGCACCATCACTTCGAGAAGCTCGGCTGGGCCGAGACCACGGTCGTGACGCGGTTCTACATCCTCGGCATCCTCTGCGCGCTCGTCGCCTTCGCGACGCTCAAGCTCCGCTGATGATCGCCGAGTGGAAGGCGCAGGGCGGGGAGGTGGCCGTGGTCGGCCTCGGGAAGAGCGGCGTCGCCGCGGGCCTGCTGCTCCGGGAGCGCGGGGTGGCCGTCTACGCCTCGGACACCGGAGGGTCGGAGGCGCACGAGCGATGGGCCGCGCAGCTTCGCGACGCGGGCGCCGACGTCCAGCTCGGTGGGCATGATCTCGCGCGCATCGGGACCGCGACGGCCGTGGTCGTCGCCCCGGGGGTGCCGCCCGACGTGCCGCCGCTCGAAGCGGCGCGCGCTGCCGGCGTTCCGATTCACGCCGAGACCGATCTCGGCGTGAGCGAATTGCGGGGCACCCGGTACGTCGCGGTGACCGGGACCAACGGCAAGACGACGACGACCTCGCTCATCGGCCACGCGATGGGCGCCGCGGGGCTGCG
>JAICNA010000189.1 GCA_025928955.1 Gemmatimonadales bacterium
GTCGATCACGAAGTGCGGATTGGCGAGGCCGCTGGTCCAGCCGCGGAGCGCCTCCATGATCCGGATGCCGGTCTGCACCGAGGTGCGGAAGTGTTCGCCGCCGGCCACCTGGTCCGCCATGTAGATGTAGTAGGGACGGACGCGCGCCATCAGGAGGCGCTGCATCAGCTCCTTCATGACGGCGGGATCGTCGTTGACGCCCTTGAGCAGCACGGTCTGGCAGCCGAGCGGGATGCCGGCGTCGGCCAGCATGCCAAGGCCCTTCACCGCGGCGGGGGTGAGCTCGTCCGGGTGGTTGAAGTGCGTGTTGATCCAGAGCGGGTGGAACTTCCGGAGCGTGTCGCAGAGCTCCGGCGTGATCCGCTCGGGAAGGTGGCACGGCACGCGGCTCCCGATCCGGATGATCTGGAGGTGCGGGATCGCGCGCAGCCGGGTGAGGATCGCATCGAGACGGCGATCGTTGAGGAGCAGCGGGTCGCCGCCGCTCATGATCACGTCGCGGATCTCGGTGTGCTGCTCGAGATACTGGAAGGCGCTCTCGAACTGCGACATCGGGATCTTCTCCGGATCGCCGACCTTCCGCCGCCGGGTGCAGAAGCGGCAGTAGGTGGCGCAGACCGGGGAGACGAGAAAGAGGGCCCGGTCGGGATAGCGGTGCGTGATGTTGGGCACGGGGCTGTCGGCGTCCTCGTTGAGCGAGTCCACCATCCCGTCCACGACATCGAGCTCCTCGACCGAGGGGACGTACTGGCGCCAGATCGGATCGTTCGGCGACTTGATCAGCTCCACCATCGCCGGCGAGATCCGGAACTCGAAATTCTCGGCGGCCTGACGCAGGCGTTCGAGCTCCGGGAAGTTCTCCGGGCCGAACCGCTCTGCGAGCGCCTCGAGCGAATGGATCGAGTTCTTCCTCAGGACTTCCTGCCAGGTCTCCATGACGCTACCTGCCCTCGTAAGAGTCGGTGCTCGGTGTGAAGGACTTCACGTAGACGACCTGATCGTCGCCCGGGGCATAGAAATCCGGGATCACGGCGGCGCGGCGGTAGCCGCGGGCCTCGTAGAACGCGCGCGTCGGCGCGTAGTCCTCGCGCCCGGCCGTCTCCACGACGATGAGCCGGGCGCGCCCCGCCAGGCGCTGCTCCATCTCGCGCACCAGCCGGGTGCCGATGCCGGCGCCGTGCACCGCCGGCGAGACCGCGAGCCAGTACATATCCCAGGTGCCGACGGTGCACGGCGTCGGCCCCCAGCAGATCCAGCCGGCGACGCCGCCGCCGAGCTCCGCCACGACGGAGTGGTAGGCGGGGTCACCGGCAACCGACCCATCGAACACCTCGAGGCCGATGGCGACCTCGTCCTCGCGGAAGACCGCCGCGTCCCGGAGCATCCGCTCGATCGCGGCGCGGTCCCGTGCGGCCGGGGCGCGAAGCGTCACGTCCACCGCGGCCGCGGCCGTCACGTCGGGAGCTCCGGCGTCGTGACGCGCGGCGGCAGGGCCACGAGCGCCGCGGCGGCATCTGTCTTCTGCGACCGGCCGAGCGCCTCGTCCACGATCTGCATGATGAGCTCGTCGTACGCCCAGCCGTGGGCGCGCGCCATGCGCGCGAGTCCCGCGTCGCGCGAGAGATCGGGGCAGGGATTCACCTCGATCACATAGGGCTGTCCCTGATCGGTGAGGCGCATGTCCACGCGGCCGTAGCCCTCCTGGTTCCCCAGGAACTGCCACGCCTGCCGCGCGATCCGCCCGACCTTTCGCGCCACGTCCGCCGGCAGGCGCGCGGGGCAGACCGGCTCGGTGCCGGCGTACTCCGGATGGTCCGGCGACCACTTCGCGGCGTACGTGACGATCGGCCAGCTCCCCTCGGGCATGCGCGAGAAGTCGATCTCGGATATCGGCAGCATCGTGCTCCCGACGAAGCCGACGTTGAGCTCGCGGCCGGCGACGTACTCCTGGACCAGCACTTCCTCGAAGTGCTCGAGCATCTGCGAGACGCGGGAGCGCAGGGCCCGGCGCGAGGTGCAGACGGCGCCGCTGTCGATCCCGACACTCGCGTCCTCCGCCGAGGGCTTCACGATGGCGGGGAGCGGGAAGTTGGCCGGGATCTTGTTCCCCTGCGCGAGGACGAAGGCCGGCACCGGGAGGCCTTCCGCCGCGAGCAGCGTGTTCGCGACGTGCTTCCGGTGGCAGACGGTGATCGGCCAGGCGCGGGGCCCGGTGAACGGCGTCCCGGTCAGCTCGAGTGCACCGAGGACGAAGTCCTCGTAGCGCGCGTGGCCGTTGATCCCCTCGCAGAGGTTGAAGACGAGGTCCGCCTTCCGGCAGCGCGTGAGCCAGCGGAAATCGCCGAGCTTGACGGGGACGAGATCCACCTCGTGCCCGCGGGCGCGCAGGACCTCGCGGACCTCGCGGACGTTCTCGACCACGGCCGCCACGTCCTGCGGGCTCCACTCGTCGCTCCCCGCATCGTAGATCACGACCACCTTCATGACGACGCCTCCTTCAGGAGCGACCGCCCGCTGATCCGCCGCCAGGCGATGTCGGCGACGGTGCGGATGAGATCGTCGTACCCGATCCCTGCTGCCCGCGCCGCCTTGGGGAAGCAGGAATTGTCTCGCGGGTCGGGCAGAATGCCGGGGAGCGGATTCAGCTCCACGACCATCGCCCGCCCCGACGCGTCACACCGCACGTCGACGCGGCACCAGTCCCGGCAGTCGAGCGCGTGATAGGCGCCGAGCGCCGCGCCGCGAACCTCGTCGGCGAGCCGCTCGGGGACGTCGGCCGGGCACTCGTAGATCTCGAGCGGCTGGTCGATCGTATCCCAGAGCCACTTCGCTTCGTACCCGTAGATCGGCGGCGCGCCGGCCGGCAGGGTATCGAAGCGCATCGCGACGAGAGGCAAGCACCGTGCCTCGGATCCGTTGCCGATGATCGCGACGGTGAACTCGCGGCCGGGCAGCCACGTCTCGACGACCACCGGCTGCCGGTACGTCTCGAGCAGATACCCGACCTGCGCCACGAGCTCCGCGCGATTCTGGCAGAGGCTCTTCACGCTGACGCCCTTGCCGGAGCCCTCGAAGGCGGGCTTGGCGAAGAGCGGGAAGGGGAGCGCGCAGTTCCTCGCGTCGTCGCGCGTGGTGGCGAGGATGAAGGGCGCCGTCGGGACGCCGCGCTGCGAGAGGATCTCCTTCGTCCGGCCCTTGTGGAGGCAGAGCGCGAGGGCGAGGGGGTCGGAGGCGTGATACGGGATGCCGAAGAACTCGCAGATCGCCGGGACGTGGCTCTCGCGGCACGGGCCGTACAGTCCCTCGGCGATGTTGAACACGAAGTCGGGGCGCGCGGCGCGGAGCGCCGCGGGGAAATCTTCGTTCGCCTCGAGCCGGATCACCTCGCCCAGCGGCGCGAGCGCGCGCTCGACCGCGTCGATGGTGCCGGGCTCGTCCCACTCGGCGTAGAGGTCTGGCTGAGGGAGGTCGGAGCGGAGAGTGCGGAGGGACTCGTTGAGTTCGGAGGGAGACTCGAAGCTCGCTCCGGAATCATTGGCCGGAGCTGCGGGTTTGAGATTGAAGGCGAGTCCTATCCGAACTCCCAAGAGATCTCCTTCTACAAAAAAGGCCGTCCGCGAGAGACGAGCCGAACGGATCTGCTGCGCGTCCGCAGCGTTGACGGAAGCTAAGGTAAGAAAAACTTCATCGTCGCACAATAGTTTTTGGACAGTTCGTGTTCAGTTTGTCATAAGGAAAGGACGATGGAGGGAGTCGGACGGTCGGACAGTCGGACGGTCGGACGGCGAAAGCGGGAGTGCGGAAGTGCGTCTTTCGAGTGAAAACCACGAGCGGAAATGCGATCGGCGCTCCGAGCTCCGAAGCGCCGATCGTTGTCAGTTGTCCGACCGTCCGACTGTCCGACCGTCCGACCACTGAACTCACACCTTGTGATACCCCACCCGCCCCGCCTCCGCTCCGTCGGGTGCCGCGTAGGTCTCGAAGTCGCCGAAGAGGGCGGGGGCTTCGGACTGGAGGACGCGGAGGCAGGCGACGGCCATGCGGCGGATCTCCTGCTCGGCGCCCTCGCCGAGGCGGAGCTCGAGCATCGTGCGCCACGCCCGGACGTTCGCGCTGACCACGATCTTCACCTCGGTCGCATTGGGGAGGACGCTCCGCGCCGCCTCGCGCGCCATCTTCCGCCGGTGCACACGGTCCGTCACCCACTCGTATTTCGCCATCAGTCCCTCGACCGCAGCGACGTAGGCCGCCTGCGCCGCCTCGACCTGGCGGGTCCACGCCGCTTCGAGCGCGGCATCGCCCTGGATCGCGGGCGGCATGACGAAGGCGGCGTGGGACTCGTCGACGTAGCGCTGGCTCAGCTGGCTGTACCCGAAACCGGCGCGGTGCCGGACCAGCTCGTGGCTGCACGAGCGCGAGATGCCCTCGACGAGCAGCACGTACTGCGCATGCTCGAAGACGGAGCCGTGGCCCTGCTTCAGGATGTTGCCCAGGTACTCCGCCGTGGTGCGTCCCGCCGGGTTGTGCTGGCTCATGTAGCAGAGGCGGCCGGCGAACTCGGCGAGCCGCTCACCGTCGCTCGACGCTCCCTTCCACTGGACGGCGAGGTGCTCGGGCTCGAGGAACTGCGGGCGGCCGATGAGCGTGACGCGCGGGGTACGGAGGATTTCCATGAGGAAGCCGTTGCTGGTGGTCCGAAGGTGAGCCGACCGGGAGGTCCCTAGTCGAGGAGCTCGAGCCGTGGCGTCGCGTAGCCGGCGCGGCGCTCGAGGTCGCGCAGCGCTGCGGCGATGCCGTCGGGCAGCGGAACCGCGGCCGCTCCCGCCTTGAGGCGGGCGACCGCCGGCGCCGATCCGAGCTTCACGCCGGGGTTGAAGATATCACGAGGGTCGAAGGCAGCCTTCACGTCGCGGAAGAGCGCGACGACCTCGGCGCCGAAGATGCGGTCGAGGAAGGGAGCGCGGAGGCGGCCGTCACCGTGCTCGCCGCTCAGCGTCCCGCCGAGCGCGGCGACGACGCCGGCGATCTCGTCGAGCAGCGCACCGACGCTCCGCTCCCAGCCGTCACGCGCGACCTCGGGGAGGAGGTTGCAGTGGAGGTGCCCGTCGCCCGCGTGGCCGAAGAGGACGATATCGAGGCCACGCTCTCGGGCGGCGCCGCGCACCTCGCGGATGTACTCCCCCAGCCGCGCGAGCGGCACGCA
>JAICNA010000081.1 GCA_025928955.1 Gemmatimonadales bacterium
CCGGCAACGTGCTGCAGACGACACGGATCGAGCTGCCGCTCGCGCCGCTCCCGCCGGAGGGACTCGCCGCCGGAGAGGGGACGCTCCTGGTCGGTCCGGAAGGTCTGGGACCACTCCGCGGTGGACCTGCTGCGCCGCCAGGAGGCACGCCCGACGTCGCCTCGCTCGAGCGCGAGCTCTCCTCCGCCTGCCGGGTCGAGCTGCCGGGTATCTATTTCGCCTTCAACAGCGCCCACATCGCACCGGGCTCGGAGCGCGCCATCGCCGGGATCGCGGATATCCTCGCGCGCAATCCCGACTGGACCGCGACGCTGGAAGGGCACACCGACAGCATCGGCTCCGCGACGGCGAACAAGGCGTTGTCGGAGCGGAGAGTCGCGGCAGTGCGCGCGAGGCTCGTCGAGCGGCACGGAGTGAATGCTGCGCGCCTCAAGGTCGCCGGGCTCGGCGCCGCGCGCCCGCGGGAGCCGAATGCGACGATCGAAGGCCGCGCGCGCAACCGCCGGGTCGAGCTCGTGCGCGACTGCGCCGGCGGAAAGGCGGGAGGATGAGGATCGCATGGTTCCTTCTCGTCGGCCTTGCGGGAAGCTCGCTCGGCTGCAGCTCCGACACCGGATCGGGGAGTGGCGCCGCGTCCGGCGCCGATTCGGCAAATGACACGACCACCATCGACCAGCAGAGCGCGGCCGCACGGCCGGCGCTCGTCCCTGACGCCGTCGCGCCGGGACGCTGCGACCTGATTCCGCGCGACGAGATCGAGCGCATCGCCGGCCCGCTCGACGGCGAGCCGACACCCGAGGATCGCGGCTGCTGGTACTACGTGGTGGTGGACACCACGACGGCAGAGTGGAAGCAGCTCCGCGAAGGCGCGGAGCGGGCCCGCGCATCGGGCATGGATGCGCGGGCGATCGCCATGTATCACCCGACGCGCGCGGGGATCTATGCCGAGGTCGACGTGCGTGGCGAGGGGATGGCCGCCGACGAAAGGGCGGAAGGCACGCCGGCAGGATGGGACGAGGTGGGTGCGTCGCGCAGCGGAGCCGTGTTCAACGGGCGCACGGGACATGTGCGCGTCTCGGTGAAAGTGCAGCAGCTCGACCTTCCGCCCGACACCGTCCTCGCCATCGCGAACCGCGTGCGCGACCGCGTCCCCGAAGGTCCGATGATGCACCCCGCAGCGGACCGCTCGGGCCGAATGCCGCCGGGACCGGACCCCTGCAGCGTCCTCACGCGCAGCGAGGCCGAGGAGGTGCTCGGTTCGCTCGTCGCCGATCCCTTCCGCACGCGCGAGCGCACTCCGCTCGCTGACCCGTCCGGTAAGAGCTGCGCCTACCTCACGGCCGGGCATCGCGTGCTCGTACTCACGCCGGTGTGGAACTACGGCGGCATCGAGCTCAGTGCCGCGCGCATGGTCGGGGGCATGGTGAAACAGGTGGCCGACCTTCCCGGCATCGAGGGTGATACGCTCGAGGGTGCCTGGGACGAGGCCGTCGTCGATCTCGCGGGTGAGCTGCTGCTGCGGAAAGGCGGGCGCGTGCTCGGCGTGCGCTACCTGATGTCGTCCACCGACGCCACCGGAGCGATCCGGCTTGCAGAGCGGGCGCTCGGCCGGATGTCGGCCAACACGGCGAACTAGGAGATGAGCACGAGCATGATCCGGTGCATCGCCGTCGCGGCGATCTCATTGCTCGCGGCTTGCGGCAATGGGGACGCCGACCCCGGGGATGGCACCCTGCTGGATTCGCGAGTCGGATCCGCGGGGAGCCCAGCGAAGCTCGGGGCGCTGCCAGAGAAGAGCGCGACCATTCCGGCCTCGCCCTGCGACTGGATCACGGCGAGCGAGGTCGAGGCAGTAGTCGGCAAGCTCAACGGGACGCCGCGGGTGGAGCGCGGCGGATGCTTCTATCCGCTGCCGATCGATTCGATCACGATCGCCCGGCGCGCGAAGGCGGACGAGCTGCGGGCGGCGCTCGAGCGAAGGGGGCTGAAGTCCGACCTTCCCCCCGAGCCGGAGGACACCGGCGGCGTCTTCATCCAGGTGACAGTCGGCAGCGGCCCGGAGGAACGGGTGGGCGAGCTGGCCTTCGGGACGATGGGATCGTGGGTCGGCGACGACTCGCTCTTCGCGTCACGGCAAGCGGGCGATGGCTGGGACTACCGCCGCGCCCTTCCCGGCAAGCCGAACTTCATGGGTCGCGCGGGCACGGTGTCCGTCTACCTCGAAGGCGGGACGCATGGAATGGAAGACTCGGTGCTCGCGGCCCTTGCCACGCGGGTGCGCGACCGGATTCCGGACCTGCCGTTCGTGGACCCCAACCAGTCGTCGGAAGTTCCCGGCGGCCGGGATCCCTGCAGCGTCCTCTCGCGGGAGGAAGCAGAGGCAGTCCTTGGCAAGCTCGTCGTTGCGCCGTATCGGGTGGACGAGGATGGTGCGCTCGCCGACGCCGGCGGCGCGAATTGCGCGTATTACACTGGAAAGCACCGGGCCCTCGTAGTGACGCCGCACTTCGCAGGCGGCGCCGACGCATTGCGCGGCGTGCGGGGAGGGGGTGCCGGGCTCGGAGCAGTCGGCATCGTGGACCGTGAGGCCGAGGGCGCCGACACGCTCGAAGGCCCGTGGGACGAGGTCGCGATCGGCGTCGACGGCGAGCTCGCGATGCGCAAGGGAGACCGGATGCTCGAGATCGCGTACCTCACTTCGTCCACGGATATGGCAGGGGCGATCAGGCTGGCGCGGCCGGCGCTGCGGAGGCTGGCGAATGTGAAGTGATCCCAGGATGGCACCCCGGAGCGGGCGCAGCGGGCCACGGGGGCCGAAACACCCCCGGTCGCTTTACGCCTGCGATGACGCTCCCGCCCTCCCGCTCTCCGCCCACCTCTCACCTTCTTCCCCCCACCCCAGCCCACACCTACATTCAGGTATCCCAACCCGATCAGGCATGTCGTGACCGATCTCCGGGCGCAGCTCGAAGCAGATCTCGCCTCGCGCTACACCATCGACCGCGAGCTCGGCCGCGGAGGCATGGCGACGGTGTATCTCGCCCACGACCTCCGACACGACCGCCCCGTCGCGCTCAAGGTGCTGCATCCGCACCTTGGCCATGCGCTTGGCCCCGAGCGCTTCCAGCGCGAGATCCGCCTCGCCGCCCGGCTGCAGCACCCGCACATCCTGACGGTCCACGACTCCGGCGAAGCGGGGGACCGGCTCTGGTTCACGATGCCGTTCGTCGAGGGCGAGTCGCTGCGCGACCGGCTGAACCGGGAGAAACAGCTGCCGGTGGACGACGCTCTTCGCGTCACGCGCCAGGCGGCCGAAGCACTCGAGTACGCACATCGCCACGGGGTGATCCACCGCGACATCAAGCCGGAGAACATCCTGCTTACCGGCGGGCACGCGCTCGTCGCCGACTTCGGCATCGCACGGGCGCTTTCGGACACCGGCGAGCAGGGGCTCACCAGCACCGGGACGTCGGTCGGGACCGCCGCATATATGAGCCCGGAGCAGGCGGCGGGCGAGAAGGACATCGACGCGCGCAGCGACGTGTACAGTCTCGGCACTGTCCTCTACGAGATGCTCAGCGGCGACACGCCATTCGCCGCCGCGACGCCGCAGGCGATGATCGCACGTCGCTTCACCGAAACGCCGCGCCCGATCCGTGAGTTGCGTGACAGCGTTCCGCCTGCGATCGAGCAGGCGCTCGCGAAGGCACTCGCCCGCACGCCTGCCGATCGCTTCGCGAGCGCCGAGGCCTTCGCCAACGCGCTCGCGCAGCCGGCGACAGCGCCGGTATTCGCTTCGCCCTCGACGGGGACCGCGACGACCCCGGTTCCCGCCGCTTCCGCCGCGCGCCTGCGCCGGTTCAACCCGGCCCTCGCGATGCTCGTCCTTGGCTTCGCGATCGGCCTCGGCGTGCTGTTCGCGTGGAACGGAAAGCGGACCAGCGGCGCCGACTCGGACGCTCCACTGATTGCGGTGCTTCCCTTCCGCAACGCTGGCGACAGCGCGGACGCGTACTTCGCCGAGGGGATGGCCGAGGAGGTGCGCGGGAGACTCGCCGGACTCGCAGGACTTCGCGTCGTGGCGAGCGGGAGCACCCGCGAGTATCGCGAGACGACCAAGTCACTGCCGGAGATCGGCCGGGAGCTCGGCGCCGAGTATCTGCTGACGGCGACCGTGCGATGGGCAAAGAACCCTGACGGCACCAGCCGGGTGCGCGTGAGCCCCGAACTGGTGCGTGTCGGCGACGGCACAGCGACGACCGAGTGGCAGCAGCCGTTCGACGCCGCGCTCACCGACGTCTTCCAGGTTCAAGGCAACATCGCCGAGCAGGTCGCGAATGCGCTCGACCTGGAGATCGGTGCCGCACAGCATCGGCAACTCGCGGAACGGCCGACGAAGAGCCTGGCGGCCTACGACTTCTTTCTTCGCGGCCGAAGCCAGCAGGGCGGCGACCTGCCGGCGCTGCGCCGGCAGGCGGCGCTCTTCGAGCAGGCCGTCGCCGCCGACCCGGAATTCGCCGAGGCGTGGCGCGAGCTCACTCGGGCGTACGCGCTCCTTTACACCAATGGCACACCCGATCCTGCCACCGATGCGCGCGCTCGCGCGGCCGCGGCGCGAGCTGTCGAGCTCGATCCGCGAGGCCCGTACGGGCATGCGGCGCTCGCGGATTACCAATCCGCGATCCGGAAGGATTACGACGCAGCTGCCCGCAGCATCGCCATCAGCCTTGCCGCGGCGCCGCACGACGCAGCTCTGCTGCGTACCTCGGCGGTGGCCGCGCGCGCGCGGGGGGACTGGGACGGCGCCGTCCGTCAATTGCGGGAGGCCCGGCGCCTCGATCCCCGATCGGTCTCCGTCGCTTCCTCCTTGCAGACCGCGCTGCTCTGGCTGCGGCGGTACCCCGAGGCGCTCACGGCGAGTGATACCGCGCTTTCGCTTTCTCCCGGCGACCTCAGTCTCGTTCAGGACCGCGCCATGGTATACATCGCGCAAGGCGATCTCGCCGGCGCGCGCGAGGCGATGCGACTGGTTTCGCCGGCGGTTACACCGAGCGAGCTCGCCGCGTTCTTCGGCCTGTACTGGGACATGTACTGGGTGCTCGACGAGCCGGCCCAGCGGCTGCTGCTCCAATCGAGCCCCGCCATCTTCCCGGACCGCGAATCGTGGGCGACGGTGCTCATGCAGCTCTATGCAGTCCGCGGCGACACCGCGATGGCCCGCACGTATGCCGATACTGCGCATGCTGCCAACGCCGAGATTCTCCGGGCTGCCCCCAACGACGCGCAGCGGATCGTCATCGGTTCACTCCAGCTCGCCTTTCTCGGCCGCCGCTCAGAGGCGATCGCGGCCGCGGAGCGTGCGATGTCGATCGCGCCGCTCGCCACCGACGCCGATAACGGTCCGTATTACCAGCTGCTGGCCGCGCGCACCTACCTGCAGCTCGGCGATCACGCGCGGGCGCTCGATCTGCTCGAGCCGCTGCTGAAGGTTCCGTTCTTCGTATCGGCCGGCTGGCTCCGGATCGACCCGGATTTCGCGGCTCTGCGCGGGAATTCCAGGTTCGAGCGGATGATCAAGGGGAGCTGAACCCCTAGCTCATTGCGAGGAGCGAAGCGATGAAGCAATCGGGTTGTCATGGGGAACGCCGCTGTGGGCGGAGTCGGCCGCGATGCGGCCTCCTCGCAATGACGTAGCTACCGCCCTACCACCTCCACCACCCTCACATCGCTCTCCCGCTCCTGCACCGGCAGCAGGATCCGGTCCCTCGAAAACGTCCAATGATCCCGGTACGACGGCCGCGCCGGATCGTCCCACCGGACCAGCATCCTCGGCGTCCCGCCGGCAGCGGGCACGCTCCAGATCGATGCATTGCCCTCGGCGTCGTGACTCTTGAAGTAGATGCTTCGCCCATCCGCGCTCCAGAGCGGGAGCTCGGCGCGAGGCACGCCGGCCCTGGTCGCGTCGAGGACGATTCGCGCCGGACCTGAGTCCACGGGCATCACCGCGATCGATCCACCGTCCAGGCTGGTCACATACGCGAGCGAGCGCCCGTCGGGCGACCAGCTGACCGTGGTGCCGGGCCCTCCGCGCCGTACAGGTTCGTCCCAGCTGCCGTCCGGCCGACGCCGTACGATCCAGATATCCCCGCTGCTGGACAGCGTGTAGTCCTGGAACGCGATCATCCGCCCATCCGGAGACCAGGCGCCGACCGCCTCCTGCCGGGGCGTCCGCGTCACCTGCTGCACCGGGCGGCCATCGAGCGGCTTCACATATATGTCACGCGACCCGCTGCGCTGGTTATGGTAGAGGACTTCGCGTCCGTCCGGAGAGAGCCGCGGGTGAAAATCGCCATCGGGCTCGGTCGTCAGGCGCTCGACTTCGCCGCCCGCGAGAGGCATCCGATAAACGTCGGTATTCCCATTGAACGTGGCATCATACACCAGCCACTCCCCGTCCACGGCAATGCTCTCGATGAACTGATTCCCGGCGGTGACTGGCGAAGCCTGATCCGGGGTCGCCGGCGGTCGCGCCGGGAAGGGCACCGACCAGACGTTGACGCGCTCGGCGTACTGCGCGTAGGCAAGCCGGGATCCATCGGCGGACAGCGAGATCGTCTGCGCCCCCGATCCGACGGTGAGCCGCCTGGGAACAGCGTCCTCGATGTCCGAGGTCGGTATCACATAAATGTCGCCCGTGCCATCCCGGTCCGAAACGAAGAAGAGGCTGCGCCCGTCCGGGGACCACACCGGGCTGTGGTGCACCGACAGACTGTCGCCGACCGTGCGTGCGCGGCCGGATGCGGCATCGATGACGGTGATGCGGCTCGGGGCGCGGTTGCCGAAGGTCGCGCCCGGCATGACATAGGCGGCGTTGCCCATGGCGCACGCGATCGACGCGCCTTCAGGCGACCAGACGCAGAGCGACACATCGGTCACCGGTGCGAGGAAGCGCGTGTTGCCGTCGGGCGCGCGGACGAAGAGCGAATCGCCGAAGCCGTAGACGATCCGGCCGCCTGGTCCCCAGGCCGCCGTCGCGATCGGCCGCAGCGGCGAGGCGAGTTCCTGCTGCGGTGCGCCGCCGCCTGCCGGTGCCGAGAAGACTCCACCCCGGCTGAGGTAAAGGATCCGGGTTCCGTCGGGTGACCAGCGCGGGTTCGACTGGACCTCGCCTGTTTCGCTGGTGAGCGGCAGCGCGCGTCCCCCGCTCACCTGGCGCACGTAGATCCGGAGCTGCGCCGACGTTCCTGCCGCGTAGGCGACTGCACGGCCGTCCGGCGAGATGGCCGGGTGAACCTCGAGCCCCGGCTCGGACGTGAGCTGCAGGGACTGACCGAACCCGATCTCCGATCCGCGCGAGCCGGCGGTGAAGCGGCCGGCGAGGAAGGCCACCGTTGCGAGGAGCAGCGCACCGGCAGTCGCGCGCCCACGCATCCGCGCGGAGCTGGCCTTTGGCCGGCGCGGCGGGATTGTGCGCGTTCCGGCGAGCGCCGCGCCGAACTCCGCCGCGCTCGAGAAGCGATCGGCGGGGAGTTTCTCGAGCGCACGGAGCACCGATTCCTCGATCTCCGGTGCGATGCGCTGCCTCCGCCCGATCAGCGGACGCGGTCCCTCCGTGAGCACCTGCGCCACGATCGCCTGGGCCGTCGGTCCCGTGAACGGTGGCTCGCCGGCGAGCATCTCGTAGGTGACCGCCCCGAGTGCATAGACGTCGGCGCGGTGATCCACTGCCCTGTCTCCCATCGCCTGCTCGGGCGCCATGTACTGCGGCGTGCCGACGCTCATCCCGGTCTCGGTCATGCGCCGCCCGCCGGCCTGCTGCACGGCGAGCGCGATCCCGAAATCGGCGACGAGCGCATGCCCGTCCCGAAGGAGGATGTTCTCCGGCTTGATGTCCCGGTGCACGATGCCGTTGCGATGCGCATGCTCGAGCGCGTCGGCCACCTCGGTGGCGATGCGCACCGCGTCGCTGACGGGGAGCTGGCGCTCGCGCTCGAGCCGGCTCCGGAGCGTCTCGCCCTCCACGAACGGCATGACGTAGTAGAGGAGGTCGTCGGTCCCGGCAACTTCGATGCGACCGCTGTCGAAGAGCGGGAGGATGTGCGGGTGCTGCAGTGCCGCGGTGAGCTTGATCTCGGCGAGGAACCGGTCCGGGCCGAGAACCGAGGAAAGCGCCGGATGCAGGACCTTGATGGCGACGCGCCGCCCGTGCCGCACGTCGCTCGCGAGGTAGACGGTCGCCATGCCGCCGGCGCCGAGCTCGCGTTCGATCGTGTAGCGGTCAGCCAGTCCGGCGGCGATGCGTTCGGCGGGAGCGGTCAGACGGGCTCGCTGAAGGGACTGTGGAACGATACGGTACGGTACGCGGGGCAGGAAGAGAGCGTGTGCTACCCGGCTCGGCAGAGGCAATAGGTGAATTCCTGCGCGCGCCCCGCCGGCGTCTGGTGAACCTCGCGGACGCTGTCGAGCAGCTCGAAGCCCGCGCCGAACTCCGCATGCATCGCCTGGGGCGAGTATCGCACCACGTCGAGCCCGCTGCACCGCGTCGGCCCCTCCGGCCCGAAGCTCGCGACGATGACATGGCCGCCCGGGCGCACCGCGCGCCGGGCCTGTGCGACGTATCGGGCGCGGTCCTCCGCGGCCGTCAGGAAATGGAAGACGGCCCGGTCGTGCCATACGGCGAACGTGGAGGAGGGAAGCGGAGCGTCGAGGATGCTGCCTTCGATCCAGGTGATCCGCTCCGCGCGGTGCCCGAGCCGCGCCTGCGCGATGGCGAGTGCCGAGGGAGCGAGGTCGAGCACGGTCAGACTCCGATAGCCGGCGTCGAGCAGCCCGTCCACCAGCGTCGAGGCCCCTCCGCCGACGTCGATGATCGGAGCGGCGGGATCCGGAGCGACGCGCCGGATGAGGTCCAGCGAGAGGCGGGGCTCCGGCTGGTACCAGCTCACTCGCGTCGGGTCGTTCGTCCGGTAGACGTGCTCCCAGTGCTCCTGGCTCATTCCGTCCAACCTCGCGCATTCCGATACGACCCGCCACTCCCCGCTCTCCCGCTCTTCAACCTCCCGCTCTCCCGCTCTCCCGCCCTCCGACCTCCCGCTCCCCCGCCCCATCCCTCCCCGCCAGCACCCCGCGGATCCTCGACACCAGGTGATTCGGCGTGAATGGCTTCGGCACGAACGTCGCCGCGCCCGGAAGAAGCCCGCGGCGCCGAATCTCCTCGCCCGGATAGCCCGACATGTACACGACCGGCACGTTCGGGTGCGACGCGCTCAGGGCCTCGCCCAGCTCGCCGCCGTTGAGCCCGGCCATCACGACGTCCGTCAGCACCAGGCTCACCCGTCCCGGGTCCGCGGTCATGATGGCGAGCGCATGCTGGCCGTCGCTCGCTTCGAGGACAGTGTACCCGGCGGCCTCGAGGGATCGGCGCGCCATCGAGCGCACCGCGGCCTCGTCCTCCACGACGAGGATCGTGGTCGCCGAGCGCGCGATGCTCCGACGTTCGATCTTCGGACGCGACACCCGCGGCCGGCTCGCGTCGACGGCCGGGAGGTACACCTTCATCGCGGTGCCCTTCCCCGGCTCGCTGTAACCCCAGATGAACCCCTCGTGCTGCTTGACGATGCCGTAGACCGTGGAGAGTCCGAGGCCGGTACCTTCGCCCAGCGCCTTGGTGGTGAAGAACGGCTCGAAAATGCGCCGCAATGTCTCGGGGTCCATGCCGACCCCGTCGTCCGACACGATGAGCCGCACGTACTTCCCTTCCGCGAGGAGCACGTCGTGCGCCTGGCCGAAGGCGGCGTCGAGCTGGACCTCGTCGACCGAGATCGTCACCGTGCCACCGCTCGCGAGCGCGTCGCGCGCGTTGGCGATGAGGTTGATGAGCACCTGCTCGATCTGGGTGCGGTCGGCCAGCACGTGCCGCCCGGTCTCGGGGGGCAGGATGACCAGCGACTTGTCGCTGCCAAGGATCCGCATCAGCACGCTGCGGAGATCGACGGCGAGGCGGTGGAGGTCGAGCGTCTCGGGCTGCGTCACCTGGCGGCGGCTGAATGCGAGCAGCTGCTGCGTGATCTGCGCGGCGCGGCGCGCAGAGTTGAGCATGTCGGACACGTCGGCCGCCTGCGGGTGCCCCGGTCCGAGGGCATCGAGCACGAACTGGCCGAACCCGAACACCGCCGTCATCTGGTTGTTGACTTCGTGCGCGACCCCGCCCGCGAGCGTGCCGACCGCCTGCAACCGCTCCGCCTGCCGGAGCTGCTGCTCGACGCGGACGCGATCGGTGATGTCGGTGTGGACACCGACCCATTCTCGCACCGACCCGTCATCGTCGAGCACGGGCACGGCGCGGACCGCGAAGCGGCGGTACACGCCGTCGTACCGCCGGAGCCGATGCTCGAAGACGAAGACACCACGCGTGCGGACGTTCTCGCGCCAAGCGTCGAGCGTCGCCTGCGCATCATCGGGATGCACCGCCTCGGCCCAGCCGAAGCCGCGGTACTGCTCGGGCGTCTGCCCCGTGAACGCCCCCCACTGCGGCTGGTCCGCCGACATCTCGCCGGCGGCATCGTTCGTCCAGAGGATATCGGACACCGCCTCCACCGCGGCGCGGAAGCGCGCCTCGCTCGTGCGCACCGCCAGCTGCGCGTGGTGGAGCTCGGTGATGTCGATCTGGACCAGGACGATCTCGATCAGCCCGCCCGCAGCCGACCGGATCGGATAGAAGTGGCCCTGCACCCAGAAGCTGTGGCCGCGGCCTTCGGTCTCGCGTGCGATGTCGTAGTGGACCGACGGCAGCGTCACCGCCTCGCCGGCGAGCGCGCGGCGTACGAGCGGCATGTAGCCCTGCGCCTCGAGCTGCGCATCGGCAAGGAGCGAGTAACCCGGCGGTGCATCGGCGAGCCCGACACCCCACTTGCGCTCCCAGGCCGGGTTCGCCGCGACCGGGCGGCCGGCGAGATCGAAGACGAGCGTCGGGAGCGGTGACTGCTCGATCAACGCCCGTGAGCGGGCCTCGCTCTCGAGCACCGCCCGCTCGGCGGTGCGCCGCTCGGTAACGTCGCGGATGATGCCGGTGAACGAGCGTTCCCCGTCATCCACGGACTCCGCGAACGCCACCTCGAGCCGGATCTCGTGTCCCGCCTTGTGCAGCCCCGACACTTCCTCGCGCTCGGCGTGTGCCCAGCCGGCATCCGGCATGAGCGTCGCGACGTGGCGGCCCGCGAGCTCCTGCGGCGTGAATCCGAAGACGTGCTCGACGGCGGGGTTCGCAAAGAGGATGATCCCATCGGGAGCGATCGTCAGGATGGCGTCGGATGCGGCCTCGACCAGGGTGCGATACCGATCGGAGGTGATCCGAAGGCTCGTGTCGACCCGCTTGAGGTCGGTGCGGTCGCGCATGATCTTGGCGTAGCCGACCAGCTCGCCATTGCCGTTCCGCAGGCTCGACGTCCGTCCGCCGACCCAGAACCGGACGCCTTCCTTCCGGAGCATCCACCGGTCATTGCTCGCGGAGCCGGTGGCGGCGGCCTCCTCGAGCTCGCGCGCGGGGAGGCCGGCGTCCCGATCTTCCGGTACGAAGAGAAGCGCGGTATCGAGGCCGATGAACTCGGATTCGTCGTAGCCGAGGACGTTGCGGACACCCTCGTTCCAGGACGTGGCCCGCCCGTCCAGGCCGATGCCGAAGATGGCATAGTCCGGAACCTGCCTGACCAGCCGTTCGTAGAACTCGCCCTCGTGCATTGCCGCATCCTCCCGTGACGGCGCAGGTCGAGAGGAGAAGGTAGGCTGGGGTGTGGAGGGGGCGCGGTGAGGGAGGTTACGTGGGACGCCCGTATTGTCACCCCGGAGCGAAGCGACGGGGGCAATGGGCGGGGGCATTCCTGCGCAAAGCGGCGTGAGCAGGAATGCCCGAGCCGTCGGCCCCCGTCGCTTCGCTCCGGGGTGACAGCTCGCGATGGCGGCCGGCTACGGCGTCAACGCGGCCTTCAGCAGATGCTGCCGCACGAACGCCACGGTCGCATAGAACTGGTAGTCCACGTTCTCCTTCTTCTGGAACCCGTGGCCTTCGTCCATGCCGAGGAGGTACCAGACGGGCGTGCTGCGGCGCTTGAGGGTGGCGACCATCTGCTCGGCTTCGGACCGGGGGACGCGCGGGTCGTTGGCGCCCTGCACCACGAACATCGGCCTGGTGATCTTCTCCGCGTTGTTGAGCGGCGCGGTCGAGTCCATGAAGGCGCGCATCGCGGGGTCGCGTTCGTCGCCGTACTCGACCCGGCGGAGATCGCGCCGGTAGCTCTCGGTGTTCTCGAGGAAGGTCGCGAGGTTGGAGATCCCGACGACGTCGAGCGAGCAGCAGATGCGCGCGTCGTAGTCGGTCGCGACAGCGAGCGTCATGTACCCGCCGTAGCTTCCGCCGGTGACCATCACCTTCGACTCGTCGAGCGACGGCTCCGCCGCGATCCAGTCGAGCAGCGCGCCGATGTCACGCACGCTCTCGAGGCGCTTCATTCCGTTGTCGAGGGTCACGAACGTCTTGCCGTACCCGGTCGAGCCGCGCACGTTCGGGAAGATGATCGCCGCGCCCTGCTCGACCAGGAAATAGTTCCAGCGTCCGATGAAGCCGGGACGGCTCTGTCCCTCGGGCCCGCCGTGGATATTGACGATGACCGGCCGGGGGCCGCGGAAGCTCGCGGGCGGGCGATAGAGGAATCCGCTGATCTCGCGGCCGTCGAAGCTCTTCCAGGTGACGAGCTCGGGCAGCGGCAGCGAATCGGCCAGGAGACCGCCGGTCTCGCTCTCCGTCCAGCGGGTGAGGGCGCCGGTCGCGGGATCGAGCGAATACGCATCGCTCGCGGAGCGGGCCGTGGAAATGGTGAGGCCGAGCGCGCGCCCGTCGGGGCGCCAGTCGAGCCCACCGATGAGGCCGATCGGCACCGAGGTGATCGGACGGACCTGCCGCGTCCGCGTGTCCATGAGGTAGAGGCGGCTCACGCCCGCCTCGTTCGTGGTGAAGGCGAGGGTGCGGCGATCACGGGTGAGCTCGATTCCCTGCACATCCCACTCGATCGAGGTGGTGATCGGCGTGACCCGGCGGCTCGCGAGATCCATGTATGCGAGGCGCTGGAACTCGCCTCCCTCGTCGGTCGTGAGCCAGATCCCGCGGCCATCGGCGGCGAACC
>JAICNA010000154.1 GCA_025928955.1 Gemmatimonadales bacterium
AGGACGCCGGCAAGTCGCTGCACGACCGGTACCCGGGCCGGACCGCGGTCGACTTCAATCGTTCCGGCGTGCCGCTCGCGGAGATCGTGAGCGGACCGGACATGCGAAGCCCGGCCGAGGCTCGAGCCTACCTCACCGTCATGCGGCAGCTGATCATGTACAGCGGGGCGAGCAGCTGCAGCATGGAGGAGGGAAGCCTCCGGGTCGACGCGAACCTCTCCGTGCGGCGGCAGGGCGAGGCGAAGCTCGGCACGAAGACCGAGGTGAAGAACATGAACAGCTTCGCCAACGTCGAGCGTGCGCTCGAGGCGGAGCGGCGCCGCCAGATCGCGCTCCTCGAGGGGGGCGGGAAGGTGCAGCAGGTGACCCTGCTCTTCGACGCGGCCGCCGGCACCGTGCACCCCACGAGGGCAAAGGAAGAGAGTCACGATTACCGCTACTTCCCGGACCCGGACCTGCCGCCGCTCGTGCTGCTTCCGGCCTGGATCGAGCAGCAGCGCGCTGCGCTGCCCGAAACACCAGCGGTGCGCCGGGCGCGGCTCGAGTCGAGCGGGCTCTCGGCCTACCATGCAGGCGTCATCACGGCGGAGCCGCTGCTCGCCGACTACTTCGATGCGCTGATCCGCGCGGGAGTCCCCGCGCGCGCGGCGGGGAACTGGCTCACCGCCGATGTGATGACCGCGTTCAACGAAACGGGGGCGTTTCCGGTCTCGGCGGCGCGACTCGCCGATCTGGTCGCACTCGAGCGCGACGGGTCGGTGAGTCTTCAGGCAGCGAAGCGGATCTTCGCCGAGCTCCGCGACACGGATGAGCCGGCTCGCGATGTTGCCGAGCGCCTGGGGCTGCTCCAGGTCCGGGAGGAGAGCGCGCTGACCGAGTGGATCGAGGAGATCCTGGCCGCCCACCCGACCGAAGTCGAGCGCTTCCGGGCCGGCGAGACGAAGCTCATCGGGTTCTTCGTGGGGCAGGTGATGAAACGGAGCGGCGGCAAGGCGGATCCGAAGGGCATCCAGCCGTTGCTTCAGGCGAGGCTCAAGTGACCGCGTCGGTCGAGGACATCCGGCGCCACTTTCCGGCACTCGAGCGACTTCACGGCGGCCGGCCCGTCGCCTACTTCGACGGACCGGGGGGCACGCAGGTGCCGCGACAGGTCGTCGACGCGATGGCCGACTATCTCCTGCACCACAACGCGAACACGCACTGGGCCTACCCGACCAGTGCGGAGACCGACGCGGCGCTTCAGGCGGCGCGCGCCGCGTTCGCCGATTTCCTCAACGCCGGCCCGGACGAGATCGCGTTCGGTGCCAACATGACGACGCTGACGTTTCACGTTGCGCGCGGCCTCGCGCGCGCCTGGGGTCCCGGCGACGAGGTGGTCGTCACGGAGCTCGATCATCACGCGAACGTCGCGCCGTGGGAGGCGGTGGCCCGCGAGCGCGGCCTGACGCTGCGTGTCGTCCGGATGCTGCCTGAGGAGGGACGGCTCGACTGGGCCGACCTCGAGCAGGCCATCGGGCCGCGCACGCGCCTCCTCGCCATCGGCGCAGCGTCGAATGCGCTCGGGACGGTCACGGATGTGGCGAAGGCTGCGGAGCTGGCCCGGCGCGCGGGCGCGCTGACGTACGTCGACGCGGTGCACTATGCGGCCCACGCCCTCGTGGACGTCACCGCAATGGGCTGCGATTTCCTCGCCTGCTCACCCTACAAGTTCTGCGGACCGCACCTCGGGGTGCTGTTTGCGCGCCGGGCCATCGCCGGGTCCATCGACATTCCGAAGCTCCGGCCCGCCCCGGATGCACCGCCGGAGCGGCTCGAGACGGGCACGCTGAATCATGAGGGGATCGTCGGCGCGGCGGCGGCCGTGGATTTCTTCGCCTCGCTCGCCGGCGGGGCCACGCGCCGGGCGCGGCTCGCCACCGTGCTCGCGGCGCTCCACGTTCGCGGCAACGCGCTCGCGGCGCAGCTCTGGCAAGGCCTCGGGGAGATCCGCGGCGTGCGCCGGTACGGCGTGTCACCGGAGCTTCCGCGGACGCCGACGGTCGCGTTCACGGTGGAGGGGGTCGCGTCGCAGGCCGCAGCGCGGGCGTTCGCAGAGGAGGGACTCTTCGTTTCACACGGCGATTTCTACGCGGCTACCGTGATCGAGCGCCTTGGAGCAGGATCCGAGGGCCTGATTCGCGTTGGCTGTGCGTGCTACACGACCTCGGAAGAAGTTGCCCGGCTGCTCGACGTGGTCGCCCGACTCGGCCGGTCCGCAGTCGCCCGCGCAGGCTAGTTGGAGTCGGGGCCGCGCACGGCGCGGGAGCCCTTCTCGCCCTACTGCACCAGGCGGTTCGCGCGCGGAATCGCGATGCCCGGCACACCCCACGGCAGCCGCGTTTCGAGGATCGGCCAGTAGCGGAGCGGATCGTCGGGCAGCCCATAATGTTCGAGCGCCACGGCCTGCAGCTGTGCCGCGTTCCGACGTCCCCATTCGCGCAGCGCCTGCCGGCGCATTTCCTTCGCCACCTTGAGCGGGCGCTCACCCGACGGATCGAGGAGGCGCGCGCGCGGGTCCGGCTCACCGAGCACCCCCATCATGAAATCGAACGAGAGCGCGAGGTGGCGCTCGACGTCACCATCGGTCAGCTCCCAGCGGCTGCGCTCGCGCGCGGCCTGCATGCTGCGCTGCCAGCCCTGGGTCTCGGTCAGATGGACCATTCCGCGGAAGAGGCGGCGGTTGGTGCGCACGCTGAAGATCGTCGGGGAGATGATGCGGTCGAGATGTGCGTCGGCCTGCGAATGGTCGAGCCGGATGAGCTCCCGCGCCGAGCGCGCGTAGGCGTCACCCAGGTGCGTCTCGACGCGACTCTCCCAGTAGGAATGGCCGACGGAGGAGGTGCTGCTCGTGAGCACGAGCTGCCGCGGCACGAAATAGTTGTGCGCGACCGTATCGGCGGCGAGGTGGCAGAGGTAGCCCCAGCCGAACGCGCGCATCGCATCGCTCTCGGCGAGATCGTGAATCTCCTGCCCGACGTGCCAGAAGTGGCAATGGCGGCCCACCGGGGCATACTTCTTGGCGATCGACGAATCGGCAGCGATGTTGCCGTAGAGGAAATCGAACGGATAGACGCGGAGCAGGTCGCCGATCGCCGCCGGCAGATGCCGCAGGTTGGCGAGCACCGACTCGGCGAGGTAGATGTGCGTGCCCGGAGTCCAGGCGAGCAGGTCGCCGGGAAGGAGCACGAGCAGGAGCCCGGCGGCCGCCACGACGGCCACCAGGCGGTGAAGCGTCATCGTCCCGGAACCAGCATGCGCCGCACGCGGCCGATCATCCCGTTGCCCCGCCGCACCCGCCGGAGCGCGGCGGCCATGTCCAGCGCCGAATCCTCCACCTCCGCGTGCACCACGTCGTAGAGCGCCTCGAGGTCCTGCATGCGCCGCTCCACGCGGTCCATGCCACGGTTCACCTTGCGCCGGATGCGCCGCCCGGTCTGCACGAACGCACCGGCCTCGAGCCGCACGACGCCCATGAGCTCCTGCCCCTGTGCCGTGAGCTGGCGGATGCCGACCAGCGTCTCGTCGAGGTCGGCCTTGATGCCGGTGAAGAGCGCCTTCCGCTCCTCGGCCTCGCCGACGATCTTGAGCGCGAAGAATGCCGTCACCGCGGCGAACAGCACGACCGCCACCGCGATCACGCTGAGCGCGATGGCGATCGTCGGCCCGACCCACGACGGCATGGTGGTGAGCTCCTGCTGTAACATCCACATCCGGCGACCTGCCTCCTGGAAGGTGCTCGAAACATAACGCGCCGTGCGCTTGACCGCGCACTCGCGCCCCGAGATGTTTGGCCATGCCTCCTCGTTTCGTCGTCCGTGGCGGCCGCCCATTGCGCGGCACCGTCCGACCCGCCGGCAACAAGAACGCCGCGCTCCCGATCCTCGCCGCCACGCTGCTGGCGGACGGGCCGGTCGAGCTGGAGAACTTTCCGCGCATCCGCGACGTCGACACCATGGCGGCGCTGATCGCCGACCTCGGCGCCGACGTGAGCTGGACGGGTTCGAATCACCTGCGGGTCGATGCCCGGAACGCGCGGCCGAAGCCGCTCGATCCGAAGCTCTGCGCGAAGATCCGCGCGTCGATCCTCCTCGCCGGACCGCTCCTCGCGCGCTTCGGCTCCTGCGTCCTGCCGCCGCCGGGTGGGGACGTGATCGGGCGGCGCCGCGTCGATACCCATTTCCTCGCCCTCGAGCGGCTCGGCGCCACGGTCGAGGTGGGGGAGCGCTACGAGCTCGAGGCCCGCCAGCTCGTGGGCGCCGACGTCTTCCTCGACGAGCCGAGCGTGACCGGAACCGAGAACGCGCTCATGGCCGCCGTGATGGCGCGCGGCCGCACGATCCTCCGCAATGCGGCTGCCGAGCCGCACGTCCAGGATCTGGCCCGCATGCTGGTCGCGATGGGCGCGCACATCGAGGGAATCGGCTCGAACGTCTACGTGGTCGAGGGTGGGCGCCCGCTCGCTGGCTGCGCGTACGAGATCGGCCCCGACCATATCGAGATCGGCAGCTTCATCGGGCTGGCGGCCGTGACGAACGCGGACCTCGTGATCGATCCGGTCCGCGCCGATGACCTGCGCAGCACGCTGCTCGGCTTCGATCGGCTCGGCATCCGGCCGTCCATCGATGGCACGCGCCTTCACGTCGCCCCGGGGCAGGAGCGCAGGGTGCGTCCCGACCTCGGCGGGCATGTCCCGAAGCTCGAGGATGGACCGTGGCCCGCGTTCCCGGCGGACGTGATGTCGACGACGATCGTCACCGCCACGCAGTGCTCCGGGATGCTGCTCGTATTCGAGAAGATGTTCGAGTCGCGGCTCTTCTTCGTGGACAAGCTCATCGGCATGGGCGCGCGGATCGTGCTCTGCGATCCTCACCGCGCGGTCATATCCGGACCATCCCCGCTCAAGGGCGGAACCGTCGAATCACCGGACATCCGCGCCGGGATGGCCATGATCCTCGCCGCGCTCGCGGCGGACGGGCAGAGCACCATTCACAACATCGGCCAGATCGAGCGTGGGTACGAGAAGATCGACCAGCGCCTTCGCGACCTCGGGGCCGACATCGAGCGTGTCGACGATTGAACGGCACACCCGCTGAGCGAGAGGTTCCCGAGCAGGCGGTCCCCGGGCCGGTGCCCCGGTTCGCGCTGGATGAATGGCAGGAGCGCTTCGGCGTCGTGGCGGGGATCACCGCGCGGGGCGACGGGCCGGGTCGCGGGTACGATCTGGGCCTCTGGACCGATGCGCCGGTCGGCGACGTCATGGCACGATGGCGGGCCTTCCGCGCGGCGGAGCCGGGATTCGGCGCCGTCGTCCTGGGGAATCAGGTGCATCGCGCCGAGGTGGTCTGGCACGAACGGGCGGATGGATGGCTGCAGGTCGAGGGCATCGACGGTCATGCGACGTCGGCCCCCGGGGTGCTCCTCACGGTCACCGTCGCCGACTGCATTCCGGTCTACCTCGTGGCCCCGGAGCAGCGAGCGGTGGCGCTCCTACATGCGGGGTGGCGGGGCGCTGCGGCGGGAATCCTGGAGCGCGGCCTCCGCCTCCTCACCTCGCGCGCGGGCTGCGCACCCGCTGATGTCGTCATGCACTGCGGCGTCGGGATCTGCGGCGGATGCTATGAAGTTGGCCCGGAGGTGCTGGAAGGGTTCGGTCTCCGCGGCGATGGGCGCGGTCCCTGGCACCTCGACATCCGCGAGCGGCTGGCCGAGCAGGCGGCCGAGCTCGGCGTCGGCGAAGTGACGCGATCCTCGTGGTGCAGCGCCCACCATCGACCGCTCTTCTACAGTCACCGCGCCTCGGCGGGAACCGACGGGCGCATGGTGGCCTACCTCGGCTATCCCCTCAAGCGCTGACGACGTGACCGGCTATTGGCCCGGGATTCCCGCACGGGCCGGGCTGGTTGAAAGCGCGCGTTTCCTTTGCATGGCTTGCCGCCACTCGAGCGCGGCCAGCAGCGAGAGGCCCGCCAGTACCCAACCCGCCCAGGCCGGCAGCGCGAGCGCGCTCCAGGCGTAGACCGTGACGAGATATCGGGGGTAGCGTGCCGCCGCCACGATGCCTGCGAAAAGGAAGGGCCGGGGCCGGGCATGAAGAAGGCCGGCCCGGACGAGCGTGAACGGGATCGGGAGGAGCCCGGCGGCGGCGGCAAGGAGATAGAAGTGCGGTCCGGCGTGACGCTCCCCTGCAGGCGCGGCCCCGATCCGCTGTACCCTCCGCCTCACGAGCCCGAAGCAGCCGGCATCGACCAGCGCACCCGCTCCGGCGCAGACGCTCCCGATCAGACAGATCAGTGCGAGGTTCGCGTCGGATCGTTCGCCGCTGAACGCAACCAGGATCGGCTCGAACGGCATCGGAAATACCGTATTCGAAACCACGCCGAGCGCGATGAAGGACGCCACTTCCGGCCAGGTCACCGGGGCCCCGCCGCGGGACGCGCGTGCCAGAGGAGCGCCCGGCGGGGCGGGCCGAACCTCGCTTCGCCGCGCCACGGCATGCGGCGACCGAAGGAGCGGATGGGGTGCGAGAGGAACTGGCTCAGCTTCGTTTCGTGGACGAACCGACCCCCCGGTGCCAGCACCCGCGCCACCTCAGCCAGCGCCACGGGTGCGCGCGCGATGTGATAGCAGGTGCCGAAATCGAAGACGAGATCGAACGACCCCGCGGCGAAGGGAAGCGCGCGCGCATCCCCCGGCACCAGCTCGGCGTCGATTCCCAGGGAATCGAGGCGTTCGCGGGCGACGGCGAGCAGCGCCGGCTCGATGTCCAGCCCGGTGAGCCGCACAGGCTCGAGGAGCCGGGCAAGCGGGGGAAGGGCGATGCCTCGCCCGCATCCGATCTCGAGGATGCGCACCCGCTTCGGCAGCCGGAGTGCGCGCACGAGGATCGGCACTTCGAGCGATGCCTGACGGCTGTTCCTGCCTTCTTCGTTCGGGAAGGGGCGGTATTCCCTGTCGCCGCCGGGAATCGGGATCCCGGCAGGAATTGCCGACGCGGTCATGGGCTGCTCCCGGAGGGTTGGATGACCAACGTCGTCGCTGCCCGTGACCTCCGCGGTGCCGCCCCCGTGACCCCGGATCGTCGGGCGGGCGGCGCCGGCAGCCCCTCCTCGGTTGACGCGACCCTCCCGGTGGCGTAATATTTGTCTGCTGTGCAGGATGGCCGTCACGGCCAGGATGGCC
>JAICNA010000207.1 GCA_025928955.1 Gemmatimonadales bacterium
CCTGGCGACGGTGTTCGGCATGGTGAAGCAGTCCGAGGGATACATCTGGGCGGACAGCGAAGTCGGCCACGGCTCGCTCTTCACGATCCAGCTGCCCGAGGCGGCGCCGGCCGTTCCGGAAAAGTCGGCGGGCATGTCCGGGGCGCGCATCCCGGCACAGGGCGCCATCCTCCTGGTCGAGGACGAGCCGCTGGTGCAGGGCCTCCTCAGCCGCGCCCTCGTCGAGGTCGGATATCGCTCGGAAGTGGCGACGGACGGAGAGGAGGCCCTCACCGTGCTCGAGCGCCTCGACGGGAAAATCTCGGCCGTGCTTTCCGATGTGGTGATGCCGGGAATGGGAGGCCGCGAGCTCGCCGAAGTGCTGCGCAAGCGCTGGCCGGACATCCCGATCCTCTTCATGAGCGGCTACACGAACGAGGAGATCATTCATCGGGGCCTGCTCGATCCCGACGAGCCGTTCCTGCAGAAGCCGTTCTCGCCGGGGGCACTCGCGGCGTCACTCGCGGAGCTCCTCGACCGGCGCTGACACGCACACGAAAACACGAAAGGACGAAAGGCGACGTGGCCGTTCGTCCTCCTGAATTGTCGGCGAGGTTTCGGCGGAATCGCGAAAGCGCGAAAGACGGCGGAAACCGCGGAAGGTTCCAGGTGTACGGACTCCGCCCCACCAACAATTCATCCACTTGCTGTTTCAGGACGCCGTCAGGCCGGTGAACGTGGGCCTTTCGTGTTTTCGTGTCCTGCAGTTTACCCACCCACGCCCGGCCCCTTCCGCGGTTTCGCCGTTCTTTCGTGAGTTCGCGATTCCGCCAAGGTTCAGCGCCTCGAGTTGGTCTACTCGCCGCGCCGGGAACGCGGAATACCCGTGAACACCGCGCACCCCCTCGTCTTTTCGTGTATTCGTGTCCTGCAGCTTACCTACCCACGCCCCGACCCCTTCCGCGGTTTCGCCGTACTTCCGTGGTTTCGCGATTCCGCCAGGGCTCAGCCCCTCGCTGTCGCGATTCCGCCAGACCTCAACGCGCCAGGAACGCCGTCACCGCCGCGCACACCGCATCCGGCACCTCCTCGTGCGGCCAGTGGCCGGCATCGACTTCGACGACTTCCGCCCGAGGCAGCGCGCTGCGCCAGCGCTCGAGCTGGTTCGGCTTGACCGCCGGGTCCTTCATCCCCCAGACGATGAGCGCCGGCAGATCGGCGAGATCACCTCGGCGCTCCCACAGCCGCTCGGCGTGCGGTGAGGGGCGGCCGAGCGATCGCGCCAGCGGCCAGAGCACGGTGCCGCGGCCGCGCGGATCGGCGAACGGCGCCAGATACTGCGCATGCACGCTCGCCGGCAGCCGCTTCCGGTCGGCGTAGGCTCCGGGCATGATCACCCGCAGCGAGAAGTTGAGCCGCTCATAGAGGAAGCGTCCGAGCCCCCCGCCGAAGAGGCGGCCGATGCGCCGCACCGCCGGATCATCGCCCAGGTGCCACATCCAGCTGTTGAGCACCATGAGCCGGGTCGCGAGCCCGGAATCGCCGACCGCGAGCGGCAGGCCGATGACTCCACCGAAGTCGTGCACGACGAGCGTGAAGTCCCGGAGCCCGAGGTGGTCCACGAACTGGCGGAGCCGCTCCGCATGGGACTCCGGCGCGTAGCTCGCCCCGGCCGGGCGATCCGACAACCCGAAGCCGAGGTGGTCGAGCGCGATGCACCGGTGCGACGGGGCGAGCGCCCGGATCAGGTGGCGCCACTCGAACGACCAGGTCGGCGTGCCATGGACGAAGAGCACCGCCGGGCCGGTCCCTTCGTCGACGTAATGCAGGCGGGCACCCGATGAGAGTGTGAGCCATCGGCTGGTGAACGGGTACTCGCGCCGGTCCAGCCAGGCGGGTCCGCGCGGAGGGGAAGTGTCCTGTATCGCCGTCATGCGAACCTCTGAAGCATCGTTGACTTTGACGTTGAGTGAGTATACACTCAATCAACATTTTCGCACAAGGACCCATGCCACGATCCCCCGAAGCCAACGAAAAGTTGCGCGACGAGAGCCGGAGCCGCATCCTCTCCGCGTCGCTGCGCCTCTTCGCGGAGCTCGGCTACGAGCGTGCCACGATCAAGGCCATCGCGGCCGAAGCGGGGATCTCCCAGGGACTCATTTACGCACATTTCACGAGCAAGGCCGAGCTTCTCCGGGCGATCTTCGCGCAGAGCATGGCGGACGTCCGCGCGTCCTTCGCCGCCGCCGAAGCGGCGGACGCTCCGTCCGCGCGAATCGAGGGCCTGCTCCGTGCAAGCTCCGAGATCCTCCGGCGAAATGCCGACTTCTGGCGGCTGTCGTACAGCCTGCGAATGCAGCCCGGCGTGCTCCAGGAGCTCGGATCCGGGCTCGACGACTGGACGCAGTCGATCGTCGAAACGCTGGAAGGGTTCTTGCGGGAAGTCGGCGCGCCTGACCCTGCGGTCGATGCCGAGCTGCTCTTCGCCCTGATCGACGGAATGTCGCAGCACTACGTGCTCGATCCCGATGACTTTCCACTCGAGGCGTGCATCGAGCGCGCCGTCGATTTCTATCGTGCCCTGCCGAAGCGTCCGAAACGGAGAATGCCCGCGTGACCATGTCCGATCCCTTCCGCCTCCCCCGAGGTCCCCTCGGCCATCTCGCCGGCTGGCTCATGGCCCGACGCAGTTCCGCGCTCTCCGAATGGGGCGTTGACGCGCTTCAGGTGGGCGGCGGAGAGACGGCGCTCGAGATCGGGGCGGGGCCGGGCGTGGGGCTCGTGCTGCTCGGGCGGGCCGGGGCCGGGCGCGTGATCGGGATCGATCCATCCGCCGTCATGCTCGCGCAGGCTCGCCGGCGCATCGCGGCGAGCGGAATGGACGGCCGCATCGACCTGCGGGAAGGCGTGGCCGAGCGGCTGCCGCTCCCGGATGGATCCGTCGACGCGATCCTCGCGGTGAATTCCGTGCCGTACTGGGATGATCCGGCCCGGGGGCTCGCCGAAGCGCGCCGCGTGCTTCGCTCCGGCGGGCGGATCGTCACCGTGCTCCAGCCGCAGTCGGCGGACGAATTCGAGCGCGAGGCGGCCCTGGAGCACGACCGGCTCGCCGCCGCGGGCTTCGATGTGCTTCCCCCGCTCGTCCGCCCCCTGCGCCCGGTCGATGCCTGCCTGATCGCCGGATCGGTCGGTGCGGCCGCGCCGCGGGGGTCGCGCGCTAGCGACCGCTCGCGGGCGGAAGCCGGTTGTACTTCCTGAGGATCTCGCGCACGCGGTCGTGCGGGATGCCGTAGGCGCGAACGTCGTCGGCGCCGGTCATCGTTTCCGCCGCCAGCATCGCGTTGGTGATCGCCTCCTCGGTGGCCTGGATCGTCGCAGCGAAGAGGGGATCCATCCGCTCGTTGGGAAGCATCGTGAGGGCGACGATGCCGGAGTCGGAGGCCGCGCGAGGATTCGCGGTGGAGAAGGCGACGAAGATGTCCCCTGAGCCGTTGCTCGCGATGCCCCCCTGCCGGCCGATGCCGAGCGCTGCCCGCTTCACGAGCCGGGCGAGCTGGTGCGCCAGGAGCGGCGCGTCGGTGGCGACGACGATGATGATGGAGCCGAGATCCTCGTACGCCGCCCCGCTGGCGCTCGAGCGCCGATCGCCGCAGGCGGGAAGTCCGCTGAGGAAGTCCTGCGAAGGCGCCGCACCCGCGGCGCAGACGGTCCGCTGCTCGATCTCGCGGCCGACCGGCACGCCGGCGATCCGAAGGCCCTGCTGGCTGCCGTAGTTGCACTGCACGAGCACGCCCACCGTGTACCCGCCGCCCCGCTCGGAGACGACCCGCGAGCTCGTCCCGATGCCTCCCTTGAATCCGTTGCAGAGCATCCCGGTCCCGCCCCCCACGCTCCCCTCCGCCACCGGGCCGCTCGTCGCTCCGTCGAGCGCGGCGGATACGTGCTCCGGCTTCACGTGAAAGCCGTTGATGTCGTTGAGCAGGCCGTCGTAGGTCTCGGCGACCACGGGGAGGGACCAGAGGAAGCTCGCGTTGCGGCGCAGTGACCACGCGATCACCTCGTCCCGCACGACGCCCACGCTGTGCGTATTCGTGATGAGGATCGGTCCGGCCAGGAAGCCCGATTCCTCGATCCAGGTCGTCCCGGTCATCTCGCCGTTGCCGTTGAGCGAGAACCAGGCGCC
>JAICNA010000085.1 GCA_025928955.1 Gemmatimonadales bacterium
ACGCATCGGCGCGAGGATCGGCCAGCTCGCGCACGCGGCTGTACGTCCCCTTCGAGACGAACGGGTTCGCGTAGAGCTGGAGCGACGCGTTCGGAGTGAAGGTGTAATTGAGCCGCCAGGTGATCCCGAGCGTGCGCTGGTCGAGCTCGGCGAAGGTGAAGTGCTCGGTGCCGCCGTCGTCCGTGAAGTTCCCGAACCACTGCGAGTCGTCCCGGTTACGGCTGTAATTCACGCTGAGCGAGCTCGAGAACCGCGTCGAAACGTTGAAGCGGACGGAAGGGTTGAGGTTGAGGTACGTGCTCCGCCCGCCGTCGCCGCGCGAGTAGTTGACCCAGAACGAGGGAATGATCGCGCGCCGGTTGTCTCCCTCGATGCCCCCCCACGGAGAAAAGCTCGGGTCCACCTTGAGCGCCGGCCCGCCGCGCGTGCAGTTGCGGTCGCAGAAGACGCTGCCCGCGCCGATGGTGCCGCCGAGATGAAACCACCACCGGTTGTTGAACTGGGTGTGCACGTTCGTGTTGAACGCGCGATCGGTCGGGAGCCCCTCGAGCGTCCAGTACTGCCACCAGTTGAAGTTCCAGTTGAGCCGCTGGAAGACGCGATTCGGCTCGTTGAACCGCAAGGCGAACCAGTTGGTCCACGTCTGCTGGTCGGCGCGCCGGAGAAAGCCCATGTCGTTGATGTCGAAGCCGGCGGACCGGCGGCCGTAGCCGGTCTCGAAGACGGTGCGCTGGCCGCCGACCTTGGCGAAGCGGAGCTCCTGGGAGTGGCCGGAGAGCGAGGTCCGCGACGGATTGAACTCGAGGTCGTCGTCCGGGCGCTGGTAGTAGTGCACCGGGTCGCGCTGGGTCAGGGCGATCGCCTCCGCCGTCCCCTCGACCCGGCTCGTCATGAACGACCCCGAGACTTCGTACAGCCCGAAGCGCCGCCGCGCGTCGAGCCCGCCGGTGAACGCGCTGCGATGCATGAAACCCTCGGTCCATTCGTCGAGCGACCGGTTGACGCCGGTGAAGATGACGCCGACGCTGCCGTTTCCGCCGGCGTAGTCCTGGTTCGCGCGCAGAACCGCGTAGTTGGTCGTCGGCTCGATCGTCGCGTCCCCCGCGCCATCCGCGCGATTCGTCACCGCATCCAGGAGCCCGATCGACAGCCCGTTCGGGAGGCGGCCCGTCAGCTTGGCGGCGCCGAGAATCCGCGTCGCAGTCGGAGAGGACGCGTCGCCATACTGGCCGGCGAGCCGGGGCGAGCGGCCGATGCGCCGTGAATAGAAGAGGCCCTCCCCCGTATTGCAGTCCACCACGACGAAGCAGTTCACCCGGAAGTCGAACAGCCCGGAGCCGGACACGAAGAACGGCCGGCGCTCGCTGAAGAACGTCTCGAACGCGGACAGGTTGAGCACCGCGGGATCGGCCTCGACCTGACCGAAGTCCGGGTTCACCGTCGCGGTCAATGTCAGGTTGGACGCGACGGCGTACTTGAGGTCACCGCCCACCGAGACCTTCTGGTGGCGCTCGAACCCGCCCGGAATGGCGAGCGGCTCGTTCTGCGTGAGGACATACGGGGCCACCTCCGCCCTCGTCGGCCGCGCGAGGCCGGCGAGCCCGTTCAGTTCACCGAACTGCGATACGAAGCCGGTGCGCGAGGGGCGGAAGAGCGGCCAGGTCAGGGCGGAAGTGTGCCGCTGGACTGCCCGCCAGACCAGAAACCCGAACGTGACCGATTCCGACGCGGCGAATCTCAGCTGCGAGAAGGGGATGCGGAATTCGGCGGCCCAGCCAAGCGAGTCCACCCGCGTCTCCACGTCCCAGACCGCATCCCATGCCCCGTCCTCCTCGCCGTCGTTGTAGATGGCATAGTCGGCCTTAACGCCCGCCGGGTTGACCACGAACTCATAGCCGGTTCGCCGGTCCCGGTAGGAGTCGATCATCACGATGATCTGGTCGGAGGCCGTCTGGTCGTCCCGTCGGGAAAGGAGACGGATGATGCTGTCCGGATGGGTGTCGAACGCGCGGACGAAGACGTAGAGGTTGTTCGGGTCGTAGGCTACCCGGAACTCGGTGCGCTGCTTCGGCTCCGCGTCCTCGGAGGGCCGGGATTCCCGGAAGCCTCCCTGGGCGGGCGCGGTTCGCCACACGGGATCGTCGTCCCGGCCGTCGAGGACGATCGGCTGATCGGTGCGTGTAGCGGTGACGGTCTGGGCGGCGGCGGAGAGCGGGAGCAGCAGCACGGCGGCGAGGGCGACCAGGGAAGCAGTCATCGCCGCACGGAGGAGGAAGCGCATGGGGGCCCCTGTCGCAAGAGGGTACTCTCTCTTGGACGGGGGCAGCCCGGAATTGGTTGCTAGCGCCGCCGGCGTTCGAGAATGGCGCCGCGCTCGTCGGCCGTGATGATCGGTCCCGGCAGCGGAAGCTCGCGGAGCGCGCGGCCCGGCACGGCGGCCCGCCGCAGGTTCGGCGAGAAGGTGAGGGTGTCGGCCGTGCCGAAGTCCACCTGGTAGCCGATGTCCTGCAGCGATCCGACCGTGAGTGCGGTGAGCGGGTTCACCGAGCTGCCGATGTACCCGGTCATGAGCTCGTTATTGAAGGTGAGCTCCCGCCAGTGGGAGTCCGCCGTGCCCGGGCCCCCGGTATTCTCGACCGGCACGCCGTTCGAGCTTCCGCCCATGGCGAAATACGCCGAGAGCGCCGCGGTGCCCGTGAACATGGGGTTCGTGGTGCCGCCGCCGAACAGGAGCCCGCGGTCCTGCCAGATCGTTCCGAAACCGAGGACGTGCGCCATTTCATGCTGGATCACCGCGGCGAGCTCACCGGACGATTCGAGCGCGTTGACGTCGGCGATGTCGAGCCGGATTGCGCCGATGGCGGGGAGGTCGCTCGACGATCGGACGAGACACGGCCCGGCGCTCCCGAGGATGTCGCCGGGCCCGTCGATGTTGAGGAGCTCGACGTAGAGCACCACATCGTCCACGATTTCATTGATCGCGGGCTGCGTCTGGAAACAGGTCCCCGCAGGAAGCGTGACGTTGATGCCCGGGACGTCGCCCAGGATGATGTCCGTCCACCGCGCCACTGCCGCCGTGAACATCGCCTGCTGCGTCGGGGAGATGGCGGAGAGGTAGCGGACGTCGATCGTGAAGTTCGAGGTGACCGCCACCGCCGTCGCGGAGAAGTCGTACGTCGCGCCGTTGGCGTCGAGCCGTGCGCGCATCGTGTTGGCGCCGGGGTTGCTGCCGAGCTTCCAGGTGGCGCTCGCCACGCCCGCCGCGGTACTGGTGATCGCGCCACCGCCGCTGCCCCCGCCACCGGTAACGGTGAAGGTCACCGACCCGGGCGTCGGATTCCCGTACTGATCGCGAACGCGCACCGCCGGCTTCACCGGGAGATATCGGCGCACTCCGCCGGTCTGCCCGTCGCCGGTCTCGAGCGCCATCGAGACGGGAGGTCCGGAGCGTGCCGTCGCCGTGAGCGTCGCGGGAGTGAGGCCCGCACTCGTGGCAATCAGCGTGTACGTCCCGGGCACGGTGCCGAGCGTCCAGCCCACCGGCTTCGCCTCGCCGGCCGCGCTCGTGGCCTGGGGAGTACCGTTGACGCTCGCGCCTGGCCCAGCGCCCGTGCCGGTGGCGAAGGTGACGGAGACGCCGGCGATGCTGTTGCCGTAGGCATCGGTGGCGCGGACACCGACCGGGTAGACGTCGTTCGTCGCGGGGCCGCCGACGACTCCGGTCGCGCCCATGTCCGAGAGCGCGCGCAGGGTGGTGGCAGGGCCGGGTACCGCGGTGGCCGAGAACGTCACCTCGCCGATGCCGCTGTGCACGGTGAGCTGCTGGCTGCCGGCGACCGTCCCGAGGGTCCAGCTGCCCACGGTGGCAATGCCCTGGGCGTTCGTCGTGGTCGAGCCGCCGGTGATCGAACCGCCGGAAGGCGGCGCGAACTCGACGGGATATCCCGCCACCGGCGTACCGTCGGCCGCCTTGACGATGACGGCAGGCCGGATCGGAACGGCCGTCGCAACCGGTGCGGACTGGCCGTTGCCGGCATGCCGCGCGATCGAGGTCGGGAGCTGCGTCAGTCCCTGCATCGAGAATACGTGCGGGCTGCCCACGTATCCCGGCGGGGCGGACGCCTCGATACTGTTCGTGCCCGGCACGGCCCCGAGCGTCCACCCGCCGACCGTGGCGAACCCTTCGGCATTCGTGACCTGTTCAGCGCCCTGCAGCGAGCCGCCGCCGGCCGTCACGCTGAACACGATCGGCACGCCGACGACCGGCGAGCCGCTCGACCCGAGGATCCGCACGCTGGGGCGGATCGAGACGGCCGCGCCGGCCACGCCGGCGGCGGCGACCGGGCCCGCGATCATCGTCCCGCTCTCGGTCGCCGTGGCGTTGAAGAGAACCGGACTGCCGACCACGCCGGTCAAGGTCGCGCGGACCTGATTGCTGCCGGGGGCGCCAAGGCGCCACGAACCGACGGTGGCGATGCCGCTCGCGTCCGTCACTGCATCGGCCCCCGCGAGCACTCCGCCTCCGAGCGTGACATCGAAAGTCACCGTCACTCCTGGTACCGGAACGCCACCCAGGCCGGTGACGAAGACGGAGGGGGGGACCGGAACGAGCCCGTTGACCGGCGCCGTCTGGTTGGCGCCCGCGTTGACGCCCATGGTGGTCGGCATGAGCAGCACGCCGTTGGCCGTGAACGTCATGGGGCTGCCGGTGAGTCCCTCGGCGGTAGCGACCACGGTGTTCGCACCGGTGGCGGGGCCAAGCACCCACGTGCCGGCGGAGGCGATGCCGTCGGCCCCGCTCACGGCCGCGCCACCGGCGAGGGTGCCGCCGCCGGCCGTGACGGCATACGACACCGCGGTTCCCGCTACGGCATTGCCTCCGGCGTCCACGACGCGGACAGCCGGGGAAAAGGCGACGGCGGTGCCGACCAATCCGGGCTGCACGAGCGGCCCGGTCGCCACGATACCCGCTGCCGGACCGGCGACGACGGTGATGGCGTGCGAAGCGGGCTGGAGCGTCGGAACGCTGAAGACGATCGTGCGGGGCCCGGTGCCCCCGCTGATGGCGAGACCGGTGAAGGCGGCACGGCCGTCGGATCCCGTGGTTACGGCCGACGCGCCGAGGAGGGTGCCGCCCTGCACCGTGGCAGTGACGCGGTAGCCCTCGCTCGGAACGGGGTCGCCGGCCGCATCGAGCAGCTGAACGACCGGCTGGGGATCGAGCGGTGCGCCCGCCGGAACCGTGGCGACCGGCGCCACCACCAGAGCGACCCGTACCGGCACGCGATCGGGCAACGTACCCCCGTCTCCGCCGCACGCGATCGCGGCAGCCATGGCGCATCCGAGCGCACCGGCATATTTCACCCTGTGAGTGTCTGGGCGCATGGAGCGTGGCCTCGGGCGCGCGTGTGCGGCGGCGGGGGGAACCGGCGGCACGGAGTTCGATGTTCGAAGGATGAGATAAGGTATCGGTCGGGCTCTCCGGTGTCCACACGGAGCATCAGACGAGAGGAAGCGCATGGGCGTGCCGCAGGGGCGGATCGCGATCGCGTCCGATCACGCCGGATTCGACCTCAAGACGCTCTTCATTGAAGCGTTGTGGGCTCGCGGGCTGGAGGTACGCGACTTCGGCACCCATTCGGCGGAACCGGTGGATTATCCCGATGTCATCCGGCCGGCGGCGGAGGCAGTGGGACGTGGGGAATTTGCGCGCGGAATCGTCCTCGGAGGCTCGGGCAACGGCGAGGCAATGGTCGCCAACCGGGTTCGCGGCGTGCGCTGTGCGCTCTGCTGGAACGTCGAGTCGGCTCGCCTCGCCCGGGCCCACAACGATGCGAATGTGCTCTCGATCGGCCAGCGGCTCGTCGCGAGGGACGAGGCGCTCGCCGTGCTCGAGACCTGGCTCACGACGCCCTTCGACGGCGGCCGGCACGCGCGACGGATCGCCCTGATCGACGGTGCCGGCTGAACGGCTCGCGCGGATCGGAGGAGGTCACATGGAGCTCGTTGCCGGGGCTACCGGCTCGCTCGGTGGCAGGATCGTGAGGGAGCTGCTGGGCCGAGGAGGACGGGTGCGCGCGCTCGCGCGGGACCGCGGCTCGGCCGCGTCGCTCGAGGCGGCCGGCGCGGAGGTCGTGCTCGGCAACCTGAAGGATCCGCCGTCGCTGCGCCTCGCCTGCCGCGGCGCCGACATCGTAATTTCGACGGCGAGCGCCACGCGCCGGACGGACGATACGCCGGAGAACGTGGACGCGCAGGGGACCATCAACCTCGTCGATGCCGCTCGCGAGGCGGGCGTGCGCCGCTTCGTCTACGTCTCGACGCTCGGTGCCACGCAGGACAGCCCGGTGCCGGCGTTTCGCGCCAAGGCCGCCGCCGAGGCGCACCTGAAGCAGAGCGGTATGGATTACGTGATCGTCCAGCCGGACGCGTTCATGGACGTCTGGTTCGGGATGCTCATCGAAGGCCCGATCGCGGCGGGTCACCCGGTGACGCTCGTGGGCGAGTCGAGGGGCCGCCATTCGTTCATCGCGGAAGCGGATCTGGCGAAGCTGGTCGTCGCCGCGTCGCTGAACGCCGAAGTCAGGAACGTGACGATTGCCCTCGGTGGGCCGGAGGGGATCACCTTCCGCGACGCCGTCACTGCCTATGAAGACGCCCTCGGCATGCCGGTCGACGTTCGGAGCGTGCCGCCCGGATCGACCATTCCCGGCCTGCCCGAGATGGTGTCCGGCATCGCGGCGGCGTTCGAGAGTTACGACTCGCTGGTCCCGATGCGCGAGGTCGGCGCCACCCTCGGAGTGCCGCTCACGACGGCGCGCGCGTTCGCAAGCCGGCGCGTGGCGGAAGGACTCGGGCGCGCCTGAGCTGAGCCGCGGAGGTCATTCCTCCGGAGGGACGATTCCGTCGACCCCGGCCAGCTCCTCAGGCGAGAGTGTCCACCCTGCCGCCGCCGCGTTCGCCCGTGCCTGCTCCGGTCGAGTCGCCCCGGCGATCACGGACGCGACGGCCGGCCGCGCGAGCAGCCAGCCGACGGCGAGCTCGAGCAGGGTGCGGCCCCGCGATTCGGCAAAGGCGCGGAGCGCCTCGACGATCCGCAGGTTCTTCTCGCTGAGCTCCGGCGCGTATCGCCCGGCCGACAGCCTGGTCCCTTCCGGAGCACTGCGACCGGCCCGGTACTTGCCCGTCAGGAGCCCGCTCGCGAGCGGGTAGTAGGGCAGGAACGCCAGCTGCAGTCGCCCGCACTCCGGAAGCACCTCCGCTTCCGCCTCCCGCTCGAGGAGGCTGTACTCGTTCTGCACGCTCGCGAACCGGGCGGTGCCGCCCCGCGCGGCGGATTCGCTCCCTTCGCGAAGCTCGGCCGCCGAGAAGTTCGAGCAGCCGATCTCCCTCACCTTCCCCGCATCCAGCAGGAGCTGCAGCGCGCCGAGCGTCTCCGCAATCGGCACCGACGGATCCGGCTCGTGCAGCTGATAGAGATCGATCACATCGGTGCCGAGCCGCCGGAGGCTCGCCTCCGCCGCGCGCGCCACGTACGCCGGCGACGCGCCACGCTGCCCGTCGGGCATCGGCTTCCCGAACTTGGTGGCGATGATCACCTCGCGACGGCGCCCGGCGAGGGCGCGGCCGAGAAACTCCTCGCTCAGCCCGCCGCCGTAGATGTCCGCCGTATCGAAGAACCGGATGCCTGCGTCGAGCGCCGCGTGCACGACGCGCTCGGTCGCGGCCGCATCGATTCTCGTGCCGAAGTTGTTGCAGCCGAGTCCCGCCACCGTCGCCTCAAGCGAGCCGACCCTGCGCGTCTCCATGTGCATCGCTTCCGAAGGGCTATAATCAGTATCCGTATCCGTGCTCAAAAGGAGAAGACCTCATGTCGCTGGGCTCGCGCTTTCTCGAGCAGGTGGACCAGAGCTTCGATCACGCAGCGAGCTTCACCCGCCACGATCCGACGCTCCTCGCGAACATCAAGGCGTGCAAGAACCTCCTCTTCACCAGCTTTCCGATCAAGCGGGACGATGGTCGGATCGAGGTCGTCCACGCCTGGCGCGCCCAGCACAGCCATCACAAGCTGCCCTGCAAGGGCGGCATCCGCTATGCCGAAGCCGTCGATGCCGAGGAGGTGCAGGCCCTCGCCGCGCTGATGACGTACAAATGCGCGCTGGTGGACGTGCCGTTCGGCGGCGCCAAGGGCGGGATCCGGCTCAATCCGAAGAAGTATTCCGCCGGGGAGCTCGAGCGAATCACCCGTCGCTACGCCTTCGAGCTCGTGCGCAAGAACTTCATCGGTCCCGGGCTCGACGTGCCGGCACCGGACGTCGGCACCGGCCCGCGCGAAATGGCGTGGATCGCCGACACCTACAGTCAGCTGCGTGCCGGCGAGCTCGACTCGCTCGGCTGCGTCACCGGAAAGCCGGTGAGCGCCGGCGGGATCCGCGGGCGCACCGAGGCGACCGGACGGGGGGTCTTCTTCGGCGTGCGCGAGGTCTGCAGCGTGGCCGAAGACATGAAGGCGCTCGGCCTCTCGACCGGTCTCCAGGGAAAGCGCGTCGTCATCCAGGGGCTCGGCAACGTCGGCTACCACGCGGCGAAGTTCTTTCAGGAGGCAGGAGCGATCCTCGTCGGCCTCTCGGAATCCGAGGGAGCGATCGCGAATCCGGCGGGCCTGGACATCGAGCGGGTCATGGAGCACCGGATGGCGGGCAAGCGCATCCTCGACTTTCCCGGCGCCACCAACCTCGCCCGGCGCGAGGATGCGCTGGAGGTGGACTGCGACATCCTCATTCCCGCCGCGCTCGAGCGCCAGATCACCGAGGAGAACGCGCCGCGGCTCCGGACGAGGATCGTGGTCGAAGCGGCCAACGGCCCGACCACGCCGGAGGCCGACGCCATTCTCCGCCAGCGCGGGATCCTCGTCGTTCCCGATGCGTTCATCAACGCCGGCGGGGTCACCGTCTCGTACTTCGAGTGGGTGAAGAACCTCGGGCACGTGCGCTTCGGCCGCATGGAGAAGCGGTTCGACGAGGGCGCCTACGCGCGGCTCCTCAAGGCGGTCGAGGGAGTGACCGGCCGGCGCTTCACCGCGGACGAGGTCGAACGCCTCACCCAGGGCGCGAGTGAGGAGGACCTCGTCAACTCCGGCCTCGAGGAGACGATGATCGGTGCCTATCACCCGATCCGCGAGGCGTGGAAGCGCCAGCCGGACCTCGACATGCGGACCGCCGCGATGATCGTGGCGATCGACAAGGTTGCGCTGAGCTACGAGCAGCTGGGGATCTTCCCCTGATCCCGGGCCGGCCTACGCCGGCGACTCGAGCGCGCTCTGGAGCGCACGGAGAAATGCTTCCGGCTCGTCGCGCGGCGGGTCGTCGGCGCAGTCGTCGATGACGTGCAGCGGCCACCGGCGCCGCGCGCTCACCCGCTCCGCTATCTGCAGGCGGATCGCGCGGTCATGGCGTCCCCAGATCAGGGTGACAGGGACGGCGATCCGGTCCAGGACGTGGTCCGGAATCCGGGGCAGGCCGAGCCGGCGGAACAGGCGTCCCGCATCCTTCGCTCCCGGCGCGCGGCTCAGCTCGAGATTGTAGTCGGTGAAGGGCTCCCACAGATCGCCCATTTCCCGCTTCAGACGATCGAGGTCGAACGAGCACTGCCGCATGAACCGGTCGTAGCTGCGCTCGTCCGGGTGCGCGAGGAAGCCGAGCATCGCGAGCGCGAAGGCCGGCGCGGGCCTGAACGGCGCGAGCCCGAGCGAATCCACCAGCACCAGCCGGCTCAGTCTCGCGCCCGGCTGCCCCGCATACCGCGCGGCGATGGCACCGCCGAGCACCTGCCCGACGATTGCCGGTGGCTCCCCGGCAAACGCGGCGAGCCCCGCCACCCACCGCATCACCTCCCTCTCGTTGAGACCCCCCGCAGGCACCCCGGTACCGGCGTGCGCCGGGAGATCGGGCGCGATGACGCGGTGGCGCCTCACCAGGCCGGGGAGGATGCGGAGCCATTTGACGGCGGATTCGCCGGGGCCGTGCAGGAGAACCACCGGCGGCCCGCTTCCGCCTTCGAGGACCAGTGTCGGGGTGCCCGCTACGTCGATACGCCGCTCGCTGACCGGCAGGCCGGCGAGCAGTTCCTCGCGGGCGCCGGCTGGGGCCATGATCCGGGTATGCATCGCTGCCTCCTGTGATCGTTGACGTCGCGCCCGAAGGTGGCGCGCGCGACGCGATCCTGCGTCGGCAGAACCGTGCAGGTCGAGTGACCGGGAGATGGGTAGTACGATGCAGGTCAGGAAACGAGCCCGTGCCGGTAGGCCCACGCAGTGGCGGCAGCGCGGGTCGAGACTCCGATCTTGGGGAAGATGTTGCTCAGGTGGCGTGCGACCGTCCGCTCGCTGAGACCGAGCTGCCCGGCGATCGTGCGGTTGGTCGTTCCCGTCGCCAGGAGCGCGAGGACCTGCCGCTCCCGCGCGGTCAGCCGTGGCTCCGATCCGCGCGCGCCGGGACGCGGGCGCACCTGCTCGAGCGCCGCGAGATCAGCGACAGCGCCGAGCTGGCTGAATGCTGCCGCGGCCGCGGAGAATTCCTCTTCGCCACCCGCTTCGTCACCGAGCGCCCGGCAGGCGAGGCCGATGCGCACTCCCGTGCGGGCCGCATCGTACGGCGCATCGACTGATCGCCAGCGATCTGCCGCCAGGCGCAGGCGGGCGAGCGCAGCGTCCAGCCGGCCCTCGGCGAGAAGCACGCCGCCCGCCGCATGGTCGGCCATTGCCTGCAGCAGGGGAGCCTCGAGCGCCGCGGCAATCTGCGCCAGCTCGTCGGCACACGCGCGGGCGCCCGGGACGTCACCGGCCGCGAGCAGGACCTCCACGGCAGCGGCGAGCGCCCGTGAGCGGTGCCGGGGCTCCCGCACTTCGGCAAGCACCCGCCCGATCGTCGTGCGCGCAGCGTGGAGCTGACCCTGAGCCAGCCGGAGCAGCGTCTCGCCCGGCTCCGGACTCTTCCCCCACCGTACCGTTTCCCGGTAGGCGGCGGAGGCGGCGTCGAACTCGCCGCGGACCCGGTGCAGCTCCGCCTGCTGGTACCATGCCGCGGCGAGCACGGCACGATCGGGGGGCTCCGTCAGGCGGGTCAGGGCCTGCCGCGTTTCGGCCATCGCCTCGTTCCACGCGCCGTGCAGCTGCAGCAGCTCGGCCCGGCGAACCAGGCATTGGCTCCGGTACGCCACGAGCCCCGGCTGTGACTCGCACCACTGGGTGAGCGCCGAGGTCCATTCCCGGGCCCGTCGTAGATCGAAGATCTCGTGGCAGGCGGAGAGCACGCTGCAGTACACGTCCCCGGCGACGAGCGTGGAGACCTCTCCGGTGGTGACCGAGACCATGACCTCGTCGATGAGCGCGATCCCCTCTGCGACCTGGCCCTGACGGATGCAGGCGCGTCCCTCGCCGTGGCGCGCGATGGCGACGAGATCGACGGCGTGGAAGCGGCTGCCGAGCCTCGTCGCCTCCTGAAAGGTCCCACGGGCGCCGGCATAGTCGCCGGCAGCGAACAGCTCGAGCGCCGCGGGCAGGAGCAGAAACCCGCGAATCGGGCTGTCGATGCCGGAGTCATCGAGAAGCCGGCGCGTGCGCGCGAGCCAGCCGCCCGCCCGGGCGAACTCCCCACGGTTCAGGAGCCCGTACGCGAGCCAGAACCCGGCACGCGCTGCGCCTTCGACGTCTTGATCCTTGAGGTATTGCGCGTGCGCGCGGGCGCGGAGGTCGGCGCTCGCTTCCTCCCGGCCGGTCAGGGCCGCCGCATCGGCGAGGTGCTCGATGTCCGCCGAGGCCAGGGGCGCCTCGCGATCCGCGGCGGAGAGCTCGCGGTAGGCGTCCTCCCAGGAGCGGTGCCGGAACGCATCGCGCCCCTTCTCGAGCGCCGTCATGTCGGGGAACCGCCATGCATGGCGTAACTCCAGCGGAGTATCTTCCGTACCCTAATAGACTCGTCTCCGGACCGCTCCGGGGCCGGACGAGGGTCGCCCTCCCGAACCCCGCCCGAATACCGTAGTATCCAGATTGGACATTTTTCGAGTCGAGGAGCCGTTACCCAGTGATCGAAAGACGCTTCACCCGCAGAATCGCGCTCCTGACGCTGGTCGCGGCGCTCGCCGGCTGCGCCCGGTCGACGGCCGAACCGACCTCGGCGCCTGCACCCGTCGCGGTCGGACCGGAACATCTCCCGCCGAGCCCGGCCGACGTCAGGTTCATGGGCGACATGATCGGCCACCACGCGCAGGCGATCCGGATCTCGCGCTGGGCTCCGTCGCACGGCGCAAGCGCCGCGGTACAGCGGCTCGCCGAGCGCATCGTCGTGGGCCAGCAGGACGAGATCGCGATCATGCAGCGCTGGCTCCGCACCCACGACCAGCCGGTCGTCGAGCCCGATACCGCC
>JAICNA010000028.1 GCA_025928955.1 Gemmatimonadales bacterium
CGCGTGCCGACCGCGTTCGTGGTGAGAAGCCGGCTGGCGGTCAGCGGAGAGTCCGACGGCGGCAGCTTCACGTTCGTGGAGCGGAGCGTCGATCGACCGTACATCAAGGATTACGATGCCGGGGACTCAGGCGGGCCGGGGCTCTGGCCGTCGCGGTGCGACCTCTCGCACTGGGGCCTCATCGCGGCCACTGTGACCTCGCGATGGGTGGGCGGTGCCGTGATCGCGGCCGGCGAGCCGGCGGTCGACCTGCTGGAAGGCCGCAGTGATCTCGCGCTGCTCTGGGACATCCGGGTGGCGCCGGCGTTCCGCCGGATGGGCGTGGGGGAAAAGCTGTTTTCCGCGGTGAAAGCGTGGTGCCGCGCCCGTGGCTGCACGGAGCTCAAGGTTGAAACGCAGGACATCAACGTGGCGGCGTGCCGGTTCTATGAGCGACAGGGATGTGAGCTTCGGCGAGTCGAACCCAGGGCGTATCCCGGGCTCGATGAGGTGCAGCTGCTCTGGTACCGGGGCCTCGCGGATCGAGGACCTTCGGCGGGGTCGAGTCGCTCTCGATGAACGCGACTCCACCGCCTGATCGCCTCGGCTTCCGCACCGCACGGCGCGAGGATCTCCCGAGCATCCTCGCGCTGCTCGCGGATGACCCGCTGGGTGCCGAGCGCGAGCGTCTCGAGGATCCCGTTCCGGACCCGTACGTCCGCGCCTTCTCCGCGATCGAAGCCGATCCGAACCAGGAGGTCATCGTGGCGGAGCGCGATGGGCAGGTGGCGGGAGTCCTTCAGCTCACGTTCATCGCGTCGCTCACCTGGCAGGGCAGCACCCGGGCGCTCATCGAGGGCGTGCGCGTCGCCGCCGCCTTGCGCGGGCTCCGCATTGGCGAGGCGCTGGTGGGCGAGGCGATCGAGCGGGCGCGGCGCCGCGGGTGCCGGATCGTCCAGCTCACCACGGACCGGTCGCGTACCGATGCCCACCGGTTCTACGAGCGCCTCGGGTTCAAGGCAACGCACGTCGGAATGAAGCTCCATCTCGACGACCGCTCCGGCGACTTTCACTGAGGACGAATCATGCGACTCGACCGGCTGTTCGGCACGCTCCTGATCACGGCGCTTACGGTGTCCGGCGGCTCGGCGGCGGCGCAGGCTGCGGCCATACCGATGCCCGAACGGTGGGACACCACCTACGTCCTCATGCTGGAAATGAATCCGAGCTACGTTCCCGCCTCCGATTCGGCGGCCGGAAGCATTCTTGCCGCTCACATCCAGTATCAGCTCGGCCTGGTCGGTGACGGGCGCGCCCGGCAAGGCGGCCCGATCGCGGATGCGACGCCGTCCGAAACGATCGGCATGACGCTTCTCGCAACCGGTTCGCGCAAGGAAGCCGAAGCGATCGCCTCCGCGGACCCTGCCGTCATCGCGGGCCGGTTCAAGGCGCGCATCCGGGCCTGGACGACACCGCGGCTCACGCCTCGCTAGTCGCGGCGGCCTGCCTGTGCAGCAGGACGAAGCCGGGCGCGGAGGCGCGCCCGGCGATCTGGCTCAGGTCGATTTCCGGTCTCCGCGATCTCCGTGCCCGGGTTTGGTGTCTCGATCGGCTTTCTGCCTGACGTCCTGGCCGAGCGAGCGGCCGGCATCGTCCTGCTCGGTGAACTCGCCCTGCTCGTTGCGTCGCACATACCGCTTGTCGCCGGGGTTCGGCTCGATGGTTTCGCGGCGGGATGATTTCTCGGCCATCGGTGCCCTCCGTTGATGGTGACGACACGTACCTAAGCTGCGGGCCGGAACTTCCGATGTGGCACGGGTCACGAACCCGGCGTGCAGCAGGCGTTACGATCCGGAGTCCGCGAACCCAGACACCTTGACCGCAGAGCGGAGAACGAGCATGCCTCGCCGATACACCTTTCTGGCGCTTACCCTGGCCGCCTGTGCGCCCGCGACTTCGGCAGCCCAGGACGCGACTCCCGCCCTTGCCGCCACGTCCGCCGTCCCGTCGGTGACCACATCCGGCGAAGGTCGCGTCACGCTGCCGCCGAGCCGGGCACGGATCATGGTTGCGGTGAGCTCGCGCGGCGCCACCGCGGCCGCGGCGAGCCGCGAGAACGACGCGCGGGTCGGGCGAGTTCTGGGGGCGCTGCGCGCCGCCGCCGGCGTCGACTCCGCCCGGGTCGTCCGCGTGCATGTCGCAGCGAACGAGAACGAGAACCGGCGCATCGTCGATTTTCAGGCGACTGCCTGGATCGAGGCGATCGCCCGGGAGCTGCCCCGGCTCGGGGAGGTGCTCGACGCCGCGCTCCGTGGCGGCGCGACGTCGGTGGACAATGTCCAGTTCGAGGCGGACAGCCTCGACGCCGGCAGGCGCAGGGCGCTCGCCGCCGCCTACCGCGCCGCCGAGCTCGATGCGCAGGCCCTCGCCGCCGCGACCGGCCGCACGCTCGGACCGCTCGTCGCGCTCTCTTCGGCGGGTGGCGATCCGCGGCCGCTCGCCTATATGGACATGTCGGCCTACAGCCGCAACGCAGGCATGGGGGAGGTCGCGGCGGCGGCGGTCCCTGCGCCGCAGAACATCGAAGTCGTGGCACGGATCTCCGGCCAGTGGCAACTGCGCGGGCCCTGATGCTGCTGGTGGCGCTCGTCGCCACCGCTTCGGGGTGCGAGCGCGAGGCCGGGAGCCGAGAGGAGCCGCCGCAGGCTCGACCGTCGGAGCCGATTTCGCTCGAGGGCAACGGCCTTGGCTGTCTCAGGATCGGCGCTCCCCTTGCGGCGCTCACGGGAGAGTGCAGAATCCTCGCAGACCGGGTGATTCCGGGTCCGGAAGGAATGCCGGAGCGGCGGGTGGACGTGCTCGTCGGAGGAGACACGGTGGGCGCCACCGTTGTAAGCGATTCGGTCTGGCGCGTGGAGATCACGACACCTCGATTCGTCACGATCGATGGCGCAGGGATCGGCACCGCGGCGGCACGCCTGCTCGAGCGCCCGGGAAGCCGGGTCATCGGCGGGGAGGGGCGGCTGTTCATCACTCTCGATGATCGCTGCGGGATGAGCTTCGAGGTGGGCGGGATTCCTCCAGACGTGCGCGCGCTTCCAGCGGAGGCGGCGCGCGAACGTTTCCCTGCCGGTGCTCACGTTTCGCGTATCCTGCTGTTCGGCTGCGAGGACCCTGCGTGACGCTTCCGGTACTCGCGACGATCGGGTACGAAGGCTCGACGGTGCAGCGGGTCGTCGAGGTGCTGCGGGACGCGCGCGTCGAGGTGCTCGTGGATATCCGGGCCGTGGCGAGCTCCCGCCGCCCCGGCTTTTCCAAGACGAAGCTCGCGGCGCATCTCGAGGAGGGAGGCATCGCGTACCTCCATCTCCGCGGACTCGGAACGCCGGCCGACGGTCGGGCGGCGGCTCGGGCGGGGCGGCACGAGGAGATGCGCCGGATCTTCGCCGGCCATCTCGCGATGCCGGAAGCACAGGCGGAGCTCGAGCAGCTGTCGCACCTGATCGAGACCGGCCGGCGGGCGTGCCTGCTCTGTTTCGAAGCCGACTACCGGCACTGCCACCGGGCCATCGTCGCCGCTGCCGTGTCGTCTCTCGTGCCGGTGGAGATCGTGCACCTCGCGCCACATCGAGGCGAGTGACCGTAGCCAGGACCGCCGTGGTGTTCACAACCGTCTGGGAGTACGAAGTCCCCGAGGCGAGGCGCGCGGAGTTCGAACGGATCTACGGCGCCGAGGGGGAATGGGTACGGCTCTTCCGCCGCGCGCAGGGGTTCCGTGAGACTGTGCTGCTCCGGAACGTCTCGGCGCCGTCGCTGTACGTGTCGCTCGACCGGTGGACGTCGCGCGCCGCATACGAAGAGTTCCGCATCGTCCACGCGGCGGCGTATGCCGCGCTCGATGAAGCAACCGCTGGTCTTACCCTCGCAGAACGCCATCTCGGAACGTTCTATGGTTGACGCTCGCCCGCCCCGGCAGGTCTACACTGTCTCCCAGAGTCACCGCATCGAGGCGCCGCCCGAGCGCATCTACGGCCTCATAGCGGATTATGTCGCCGGTCACCCGCGCATCGTGCCACCGAGATACTTCCGGGATTTCGTCGTGCGGCAGGGTGGTTACGGCGCCGGTACCGAGATCGAGTTCACGATGATCGTCGGTGGCCGTGCGCAGCGCGTGGTCGCGGACATCACCGAGCCGGTTCCGGGACGTGTACTCGTGGAGACGGTCAAGGGCGGCGGCGTCGTGACCACGTTCCGCGTCGATCCGTCAGGCGGCGGCGCCGACGTGACCATCGCCACCGACCTCGAGCAGAAGGCGGGGATCGCGGGCCGCGTCGAGCGATGGCTCGCCGGGATGATCCTCCCGAAGATCTATCGTGAAGAGCTGCTCCGGCTGGCTGCCATCGCGCGGGAGCGGCCGGCGCCGGAAGTGGAGGCCGCAGGATGACCCGCCTCGCGCTCGCGGCGCTGCATCTCGTCGCGCTCGGCATCGGGCTCGGCGCCGTGTGGGCGCGATCGCGTGCACTCCGCGGCGATGTTCAGCCGGCCGACATCCGGCGCGCGCTGACCGCAGACACCTGGTGGGGCGTGGCCGCTGCGCTCTGGCTCGTCACCGGTCTGTGGCGGCTCCTGGCGGGAACCGAGAAGCCGACCGAGTACTACCTCTCGAACCACGTGTTCCTCCTCAAGATGGGACTCTTCGTCGCCATTCTCCTCCTCGAGATCGGCGCGATGAAGACGCTCACGGCGTGGCGCCGCCATCTTGCGCGAGGCGAGACGCCACCACTCGATCGTGCTCGTCGCATCTCGACCGTCAGCGCGATCGAGGCGGCGCTCGTCGTTGCCATGGTCGGTGCCGCGGTCATCATGGCGCGCGGGCTCGGCTCGCATTAGACCGGCAGGCCGTTCGGAGCTATCGTAGGTCATGCCTGCCGCCCTTCCATTCACGTTGCGGATCTCGGGTCCCGATCAGATCACGCGTGGGCGTGTCGAGTCGGTTCAGGAGCGATACGCCGGCGTCGCCCGGCTCGGCGATAAGGCGCTGCATCTCGAATGGAGTGGTAAACGCGAGCACACCGACGTGAAGGGCGGTAGCGTGACCACGCGGGTGGAGCAGTTGCCGGTCGTGCGGCTCACCATACCAGCGCGAAGCATTCTGGAAGCCACGCTCCGGCACCGGCTATGGCGCCCACACGTCCGGCTGCGGGTCACCGACGTGAGCGCCCTCGACGGGTTTCCCGCGGCCGCGGCCACCGAATGCCGTCTCGGCATCGCACGGGAGGACCGCGCGCGAGCAGTCGAGTTCCTGACCGATCTGCGGCTCCTCGTCGCGGATGCGGAGCTGGAAGCCGCCGAGGACGCCTCCAGGGCGGTGGACGACGCGTCCCGCGACAGCTTTCCCGCGAGCGATCCTCCGGCGTTCACCCCTCTCCATATCGGAGAGCCAGGCTCGCACCCGGAAGCCGGGGATCGCTGAGAAGCCATGCCGGAGCAGAAGACGAAGCCCACGACGGAATCGTTCGAGGCCTTTCTCACCCGGACCGTCGAACCCGCGCGCCGACCGGAGTGCCGGGCAGTCGCAGCCATGATGCAGAAGGCGACGGGCGAACCGCCGGTGATGTGGGGATCGATCGTCGGGTTCGGGAAATATCGGTACAGGTACGAAAGCGGGCATGGCGGGGAGTGGCCGTTGATCGGGTTCTCGCCCCGGAAGAAGGACCTCACGATCTACATCATGCCGGGCGTCGGCGAGTTTCCCGAGCTGCTCGCCCGCCTCGGGAGGTTCAAGACCGGGAAGTCGTGCCTTTACCTGAGATCGCTCGCGGATGTGGATCTGACGGTCCTGGAGACACTCGTCGGCGAGGCGACGCGAAGGATGGATGGGCTTCGCGTCCGGGGGTGACCGAGCCCTGATACCATCCTCGCGTGGCTCCCCGTACGGCCGCGCAGCCGCGGTCTGGCTGGGAATTCTCCTCATTGCAAACATCAATGGGGCGCTGCGTGAATTCCTGCTGGTGGCGGTCCTCGGGGAGACGCTCGCCCGTGCGCTCAGCACGATCCTGCTCTGCCTGCTCGTCGCCATCCTGGCTCGGTCCACCATCGGCTGGATCGGGCCGCGCAGCGCGAACGAGGCATGGCGAGTCGGGCTTCTCTGGCTCGTCCTCACGCTCGCGTTCGAGTTCCTTGCGGGCCACTACATTTTCGGCGATTCGTGGGAGCAGCTTCTGAGCGAGTACGATCTGGCCTCGGGCCGGATCTGGGTGATCGTGCCGCTCGTGACGCTCGTTACGCCGCGCTGGGCATGGGGGAGAGACAGTGCGAGGATGCGCGGCGGCGTTGCGCTGCTGCTGGCACTCGGGACCGGTGGGAGCGCATTCGCCGGCGAGCCCGCCGGGAGCCGGCTGGACAGCGAGTCCCCCGCCGGCGGAAGACACATCGTGCGAGCGCCGTGCGGCGCCGGTGCGTCCCGCTTCGCGATCATCGAGGAGGCATCCCTCACCACCCGGCTGACATGGCACTCTCGCCCCTGACGCGGCTCCGCCGGCTCTGCCTCTCGTTTCCCGGCGCGCACGAAGTCGAGGCGTGGGGCGAGCCGACCTTCCGGGTTCGCAACAAGCTCTTCGCGATGTTCGCGGCGGCGTCGAATCATCACGGCGGCGGCCGGGCCGCAGTCTGGTGCAAGGCGCCGCCCGGCGACCAGCAGCTCATGGTCCGGATGGCGCCCGACCGATTCTTCCGGCCACCGTACGTGGGGCCGAGCGGGTGGGTCGGCGTCTACCTCGATGCGTCCACCGACTGGAAGGAGCTCCGTGACCTCATCGAGGAATCGTACCGCATGACGGCGCCGAAGCGCGTCCTCGCGCAGCTCGGGCCGCGTGCCCGCTGAGCGAGCCAACTTCGCCGACTGAGGGGAGGTCCGCATGGGAGTGAGAAGTCCGCTCGTGGATGCCTATATCGCCAAGTCGCGGCCGTTCGCCCAGCCGATCCTCGAGCACCTTCGCGAGGTCGTGCACTCGGCGTGTCCCGATGTCGTCGAGGAGATGAAGTGGAGCATGCCTCACTTCACCTATCACGGCATGATGGCCGGGATGGCGGCGTTCAAGGAGCACTGCACCTTCGGTTTCTGGAAGGCGAAGCTGATCATGGAGCAGGACGAGATGAGCCGGGAGGCGATGGGGCATTTCGGCTGCATCCGCAGCCTCGACGACCTTCCCTCGAAGCGAACCATTGCCGGCTACGTCCGAAAGGCCGCCAGGCTGAACGAGGAAGGCGTGAAGGTCCCGCGCAAGGCGCGTCCGGGAGCCGCGCGGCCGGTCAGCGTCCCCGCGGACCTCGCGGCAGCCCTCCGGAGGAGCCGGAAAGCACGCGAGGCGTTCGCAGCGTTCAGCCCGAGCCACCAGCGGGAGTACATCGAATGGATCACCGAAGCGAAACGCGCCGAAACGCGCGAGCGCCGGCTGGCGACGACGATCGAATGGCTCGAGGAAGGGAAGCCGAGGCACTGGAAATACGCGAAGTCGTGATTCGCCGCGCCGGCATCGAGGACGCGGCGCGTCTCGCGGACTTCGCGCGCGAGATCTTCGATGCCACGTTCGGGCCCTGGAACGATCCGCTCGACATGCAGGCATACATGGACGAGGCGTTCGGCGAACCGCAGCAGGCGCACGAGCTCGTCGATCCGGAGATCGTGACCCTGCTTGCCGAGGTGGACGGTCACCTTGCCGGGTATGCGCAGGTCTCGTCGCGCCGCGTGCCTCCCGCTCCCACGTCGGACCGCCCGGTCGAGTTGATGCGCTTCTATGTGGGCCGTCGGTGGCAGGGACGCGGCGTGGCGAAGTCGCTCATGGAGGCGGTCGACGCGGCGGCCGATGCGCTCGGCGGCACCGCGCTCTGGCTCTGTGTCTGGGGGGAGAACGCGCGCGCGACGGCCTTCTACCGGAAGTGCGGCTTCACCGAGATCGGGACGACGCCGTTCCAGCTCGGCAGCGACACGCAGACCGATCTCGTCATGGCCCGTACGCTCGGCGCATCCACGTGACCGCCCGCAGGCGTGGACCGTCCCGCTGCGGTGGACGCCGCCGCCGGGCCCGGCTACTCTGCACCGATGGACTGGATCGATTTTCTGCAATGGCCGGCCATGGTCGCCACCGTCGTCGGCGCCTGGCTGGTGGCTTCCGGGCGCAAGTACAAGCGCAACTATGGATTCTGGTGCTTCCTCATCGGAAACGTGCTCTGGTCCGTCTGGGGATGGCGGGAGGGGGCGTGGGCACTGCTGGTCCTGCAGGTCTGCCTCGCGGCGCTCAACATTCGCGGCACGGCGAAGACGGAACAGGGGTGACGTGATGCGCTTCGGCTCTGTGGTCGCCTGTGCCGCGGCTCTGGCCGGCTGCACGCCGGAAGGAGACGGCGCGAGGGTCGACCGCTCGGGTGCGCCCTGTGATCCGCCGGCGGTCTGGCCCGAGCTTCCGACCGTCGAGGCGATCGCCGCGCGCCCTGCCTACGACTCGAGCCCGCTGGCCGAATCGGTCCGCGTGATGCCCGCGGCCGCGGACCCCGACACCCCGGTTCCGCAGTATGCCTACCTTCGCGATGCGGACCGCACGAGCTGCGAGCCCGTCATCGTGGTCGAGGCGGGCCGCGATCACGTCGTCTACTGGGGCGTCGACCTCACGAGCAACGGAATCGCCCCGCGGAATCGCGTGGAGCTGCTGGGCACCGACCGCGCCGCGGCAAGCCGCTAGCGGCCTCAGCTGCCCGCAGCCGCCATCTTCCAGAAGGCGATCCCTCCCGCCTGCTGTCCGACGTCTACCGACGCCACGCGGGTGAGGACCCGGAGGTCGTAGATATCGACCTTCCCCGGCTCCGCGCCGACCCCTTCGCTCGTCACGAACGCATAGCGCGAGTCCGGCGTGATGACCGTCCCGTGCGTGACGGTCGTCGAGCTCTTCATCTGCATCACGCTGGCGCCCGACCCGAGGTCGAACAGCTGAACGCCGCCCCCCCTGCTTCAGGGAGGCGAGAAGGAACCGGCCGTCGGGGCTCACCGCCAGATTGTAGGGCCCCCGCCCGGTTGCGAAGCGCCGGGACACGCTCCACCCGTCCCGGTCGATCTCGAGGATCTGGTCCGCCTTGTTGCACGCGACATAGATCTTCTTCCCGTCCGACGAGGGTTGCGCCCACGTCGGCGAGCAGCCGGGGGCAGGCATGGCGCCGTGTGAGGCGTGGCCCTGCCCGGCATCCCGGTCGAGCGGGCCTTCCTTCCCCGGGCCCAGGCTGAAACGCCGCGAGACCTCGAACGTACGGGTATCGATCTCGACGAGCTGGTCGTCCATCATGCACGCCGAATAGTGGTGCGCACCGTCCGGTGATATGCGGCTGCCGTGGGGCATCGTGCAGGTCACCGGCCGGGCCACCTCCGTATTGGACGGGGTGTGGATCACCGAGACGCTCGACGGCTCCATCCTGCCGTGCAGGTTGAAGTTCACCACGAAGGCGTAGAGCCCGTCTGGCGTCACGTCGAGGGAGGCGGGGAAGTAGCCGAGAAAGATGCCGGGCGCGGTGAGCGTATCGGGGCCGAGCTCGTATCGCCAGTATTTTCCGTCCGGCGAGCCGTGACCGGTGGTCAGGTGCAGGTAGCGGCCGTCCTGCGAGATCTGCAGGCCGTGCGGCCCCTCCATCTCGACCGGCGATTCGCCGACCGGGATCGTGCGCTCGACGGCCGCGCCGCCAGGGCCGAAGCGAACGCGGTGAACGAGATCGGCCGACTCGGCACCGACGTAGACCCAGTAATCGTTCGCGGGCGCGCCGGCTGGCGTCTCGCTGCTGCGGACCGGTGCACGCGTGTCACCGGTCCCCGGGCCGCCCGCTGCCGAGGCGCATCCCTGGGCCAGCAGGAGAAGGCAGATCGCGCGGGCAGCCGCGGCGGCGCGGAGCGGCCGCTTGCGGCACAATAGGGCACGGACCATAATCACAGCTTCCACGTCATCGTCGTTGTCCAGACTTCTGGGGGAGTTCCATGAACGTAACGCATGCCCGGTGCTTCGTCAGGCGGATAGCGCCGGCACTCCTGACGCTCGGCCTCGTCGCGCCGCTGGCCGCCCAGCAGCGCACGGACACGGTGCGCGTCGTGACCCGGCTGGTCGCGGAGCCCGCGAGCCTCGAGCTCGTCGCCGGAGACTCGCTCGTGCCGGTCAAGCTCACGGCCTATGATGCCCGCGGTGTCGAGGTGACCAATCCGCCCCTGCGCGTGAGCGGGGTGCGCGGCGGGCTCCAGATCACGCAGGACGGTATCCGGGGCGTGCGCGCCGGAACCTATCAGGTGAACGTGTCGACGGTCACCCCGGACACCTCGGTCAAGCCGGTGACGCTGACGATTCCCGTCACCGTCCGCTGGCCGGCACTTGCCAAGGTCGAGCTGACCGCGGATTCCGGCCGGCTCTACACCGGCGTCACCCTTCCGCACCGCGCCCGGGCCCTGCATGCCGATGGGAGCGAGCGGCCGGGCCGGGATCTCACGTGGCGCTGGCGCAGCTCGAACGAGGCGGTGGCGAGCGTCGATCGCTACGGCTACGTCTCCGCGCACCGGCCCGGCACGGTGACGATCAGCGCCGAGACCGAAGGCGCGTCGGCGGAGGTCCGGCACACCGTCGTCGCGAACCCGGTGACCAGCGTCTCGATCGCCCTCGACGAGGCGAGTGTCCGAACCGGCGACGTGATCCACCTCAAGGCCGCCGCAAGGCGCGCGAATGGCGCCGCCGTGCCCGACGTGCCGATCACCTGGAGCTACACCTACACGCCGGACGATACGATCGCCGCCCCCGGCGCCACCGGCATCATCGATCGCGGCCTCTTCGCGGCCGAGGTGCCGGGCCGCTACACGCTCCTCGCCTCCGCCGGCACCGCGACCGCCCGCAGCGTGCTCGATGTGCGCCCCCGGGAGGCGCGCCGGCGCATCAACGTCACGGGCCGCGGATCCATCACCCACGTCCACACCTCCGACTTCTGGCCATGGACCGGCAAGGACGGCCGGGACTATGCGCTCGTCGGCACCTGGGGTGGCGACGGCTGGGCGTACGTCATGGACATCACCGATCTCGCCAACCCGGTCCGATCCGATTCCATCAAGGTGGACGCGCGCATCATCAACGACGTGACCGTCTCTCCCGACGGCCGGTACGGCGTGCTCTCGCGCGAGGGCGCATCGAATCGCGTCAACGGCGTGGTCATCCTCGACCTCGCCAATCCGGCGCACCCCAAGATCGCCGCGACGTTCAACGAGCAGCTCACCGGCGGCGTGCACAACATGTTCGCGACCAACGATTACCTCTTCGCGATCTCGGGCGGGGACAAGTACGTGATCGTGGACGTGCGGGACATCTACAACCCCAGGTTCGTCAGCGAGTACGATCATCCGCAGTCCCGCGTGCACGATGTGTGGGTGCACGACGGCATCGCCTATTCGTCGGAATGGGGCACCGGGGTCGTGGCCGTGGACGTCGGGAACGGGAAGTACGGCGGGACCATCGAGAAGCCGGTGCTAATCGCCACGTATCCCACCACGAGCGGCGCCACGCACGAGATCTATCCGTATCACCAGAAGAGCACCGGCAAGGTCTACCTCTTTCTGGGCGACGAGATCATGTCGCGGTCCGGCCGGGTCTGGGAGGGCACGAACTATCTCCAGGGCCTGATGTCGACGAACCCGGAAAAGGGTGGCGTGCCCCAGACGTCGGCAGGCTACACGCACATCATCGACTTCACCGATCCACGGAATCCGCGGAACATCGCGAAGTACCACCAGGAGGAGTTCGGCTCGCACGACATCATCGTCGAGGACGACGTGATGTACCAGGCGTACTACGACGGCGGGCTGCGCGTGGTGGACGTCTCGGGTGAGCTGGTGGGGAACCTCGCCGAGCAGCGGCGCGAGATCGCGGTCTACAAGCCATTCGATCCGCAGGGCTACACCCCGAACGCTTCGTTCGTGATGAACGCGATGCCCTGGAAGGGCCATATCCTGTTCACCGACTTCAACTCGGGGCTCTGGTCGGCGAAGCTGGAGGCGAAGCAGCCGCTGGTGCCGTAGGGGATACGCTGGCAGGGTCACCCCGGAGCGAAGCGACGGGGGCCGAAACCGCGGGCATTTCTTCACCACGCAGGCCGGTGAAGCTATGTCCGAGCTTCGGCCCCCGTCGCTTCGCTCCGGGGTGACGTACCTGTGCTGCGAACAACCGCCCGCCGCCCAGGGCCTACGGTCCCACCCCCTCGAAGTGCATCCACCCCCCCGCCGCGTTCCCCACGATCACATCGAGGTCGCCGTCCGCGTCGAGATCCCCGAACGCCGGAACCGACAGCGCCGGCCACACCGCGGACGCTCGTTCGCGAGTGAATGCCGCACCGGTGCGTGAGCCGGTGCTGCGGAAGACGAGCGGCGGGCCCGCCTCGGTCCCGATCACGAGATCGAGATCCTTGTCGGCGTCGAGGTCGACGAGCCGCGGCGCCGTCCGCCGCCCCTCCTGCAGCCCCTCCCAGGTGTCGGTCACGAGCGTGAAGCGAGGCGCGGATCGGTTCCCGTCGTTGCGGAATTGATTGATCGTGCCCGACGCCTCGCCGACCAGGAGGTCGAGGTCTCCGTCGCCGTCCAGGTCGCCGAGCGTGGGCGAGGCATGGCTGCCGCGCGTCAGCTGCACCAGCATCGAGTCCGCGAGCACGAACCGCGGTTCGCCTCGCGAGCCGTCGTTCCGGTAGTAGAGGAGCGCATCCCGCCAGGTTCCGAGCACGAGGTCCGCATCGCCGTCTCCATCGAGGTCGCCGAGCGCCGGGGCATAGTGATACCCGGGCGCGACCGGAAGCCGCGTGCGCAGCCGGTAAGCGGGCGCCTTCGCCGAGCCGACGTTCTCCAGGAGGTACAGGCCTGCCAGCTCCCCTTCCGGCTCGATCTTGTTGCCGACCAGCATGTCGAGATCCCCGTCGGCGTCGAGATCGAAGAGCACCGGGCTGCTCTCGCTGCCGAGGTCGAGGCCGTCGAGATAGCGGGTGGTGCGAACCTCGTAGGTCCGTGGGGAAACCTGCTCCAGATGGAAAAGGTTGTCGCGCGAGGTCCGGGTCGGATTGTACGCGCCGCCGAGCACGCCGACGAGGAAGTCGAGATCGCCGTCGCCGTCGAGGTCTCCTGGTGTCGGCGCGTTGTAGCCGCTGGTGCGGATCGGATCGGCCGTGGGGAAGGGGATCGGCCGCTCGCGCATCGAGGGAGTGGTGCAGCCGCCGTCGTTCCGGATCCAGAGCAGGCCCGGCTCGAAGAAATCGCCCCAGAGGATGTCGAGGTCGGCGTCCCGGTCGAGATCGACGAGCGCCATCGTGTTCGCGCCGTGCAGGCTCGGCGTCACCGTGCCGGCGCCCGGAATCGCCATGGGTGGCGGCCCGCCCGGCGTCGCGTCGCCGCCGAGAATCTGGATTCCCTCGAACCGGTCGGTGAGGAAGCCGAATCGCGGGACATTCCGCTCGAAATCGCGCAGCTCGAACCGCGTGATCGTGCCGTCCACGCGCCCGAGCATCAGGTCGATGCGGCCGTTGCAGTCGAGATCCGCGAGCTGGGGAATGTTCTGCCGGTCGGCGAAGATCGGCTCACCGCCCACGTCGTACAGCGTATCCGCGGCGAGCGTGAACCGCGCCTTCTGCGCCGTCCCGTCGTTGCGGTACCAGCGGATGAAGCTGTAGATCGACTCGGCGAGCACGTCCTGGTCGCCGTCGCCATCGAGGTCGATGAACCGGCTCCAGTCCCCGATCGCCAGACCTTCCCACGTGTCGGTGCGCCACGTCCAGCGCGGCGTCCCGGCGGAATCGGTGCGCTCGAAGAACGTGAGCCGATTGGTGAACTCCTGAATGAAGAGATCGAGGTCGCCGTCCGCGTCGATGTCCACGAGCTGCGGGCGGGGTCGTTCGAGCCCGCCGAGAAAGGGAAGCGCGTAGGGGCGCCCGGTGCTGTCGGCGATCGGGATCGCCGCGATCCGCCGCTCCAGGCGCGACAAGGCGGCCGTGCCCGCTTCCTGCGTGGCGGCAGGGAGCGGCGCACACTCGAGCGCGAGCAGGGAGACCGCGAGCGCTCGCACGACCCTCACCGCGCACCGCCGAGATCGATGGCCACGGCGAAGCGGCCGACCCGCACGACCTTCCGGACCGCCCGGGAGTCCGCATCGATGAGCGCGACCGTCCCGCCGCCGCGCGCGGCCCCTTCGCCGGCGTGCATCCCGCCATGCATCGTGTCCGCGGGCGTCGGCGCCGAGGGTCCGGTCTGGAGACCGTGGCTGGAGATGTACACCGTACGTCCATCGCGCGAGACGGCCACGCCGTGCGGCTCGGCGAAGGCCGAATCACGGACGATGCCGCGCACCGTCCATGTCGCGGCGTCGACGACGGTCGCGGCGCCGCTCCGCTGGTTGCCGAACCAGATCGAGCGGCCGTCCGGCGTCCACGTCACCTGATATCCGAACGGGAGCACCTGCACCGAGCCGGCGACGACCGGCTTGCCGCTGCGGACGTCGAACCCGACGAGGCTCGAGGTCAGCTGCGTGGTGGCGGCGAGCCGGGTGCCGTCCGGCGAGAGTCCGAACGTCACGTAGGCGTGCAGCGGGCCCGGGACCTGCGTCAGGTCGACGCGGCCGGCGGTGTCGACGACCGCGATGCGGTTGTCGCCGAGGCCGGAGACGTACACGCGTCCGCTGATCGTATCGACGGCAATGGCGTGCGGCCGCGGGAAGAGCACGTCGAGCTCCTCGACGAGGTGCATGTCACTGCGCCGGATGACGCCGATGCTGGCGGGCGGGCTCACGGCCGTCATCGAGCGGCTGGCGTAGATACGATCATGCTTCGGATCGAGCGCGAGCATGCCCGGTGTCTCCATCGGGACGCGCCCGAGGAGCCGGTTCGTCGAATCGAACTTCGCCACGAAGTTGTCGCCGATGAGCGAGACGTACCACGCGGAGCCATCGGGCTCGGCGACGACCGCGTGGGGCTTGGCGTTCGCGGTGAATCCCGAGGTCCTGAGGTCCACCGTCGTCAGCGTGGTGCCCGACTCGGCGTCGAGAATCGTCACCGAGGCGTCGTTCTGGTTGGGGACGTAAAGCCGGACCCCCACGCCCGTCCCGGCTGGCGTGGGGGTCTGGCGCGTCGCCCCCGGGGCCGCGCAGGCGGCCCCGAAGACGAGCGCCACGAGGGCGCGATGCGCGCGGGTCATGGCGTCAGGTTGGTCGTCTGGTCCTTCACGAGGAAGAGACCTTCGTTGCCGCTCGTGACGAGGATCGTCCCGCTCTTGAAGAACGGATAGTTGCTCCACGATCCACCGAAGCCGGGGGCTTCCGGGCCGACGGGCACGGTGTCGAAGAACCCGACTTCCTTCGGCTTCGTCCGGTCGCTGATGTCCACCACACGGAGTCCGCTCGTATAGTTCGAGTTGTACATCCGGTTGCCGACGATGTACAGGTTGTGGTCGCTGGCGTTCACCGGCGCCTCGTACTGCCCCACGACGACCGGGTCATCGAGCTTCTGGAGGTCCCAGATGATCGTCCGCGTGCCCTTCGTCTTCCCCTGCAGCTCGTCGAGCTCGTCGTCCTGATACCAGTAGCGATGGTCGTCGCTGAACCAGCCCTGATGCGCGTACCCGACATCCGGATAGGTCCCGCGGCCGACCGCGATCGGGTTCTCCTTGTCGGTCACGTCGGCAATGCTGATCGCGTTCTCGTTGGCGCCGATGCAGATCTCGCGGCCGGTGAAGCGGGTATCGGGACCGTGATAGACCGTGCACTGTGCGTCGTGTGAGTAGCCCGTGCTCGCCTGGCCGGTGGCCTTGTCCTGGAAGCAGCCGACGAAGGACGGATTCTTCGGATCCTTGATGTTCACCATGTGGAGGCCGCCGCCGCACGTCTCGCCGCCGGAGCTGGCGCCGACGATGTAGGCGAAGCCGGACGTGGTGTCGATCACGATGTTGTGCGCGCTGTTGATGCGCGTATAGTGGTAATCCGGCGTGAACGTCTGCGGGGTGGTGACGCGCCGGAGGCGCGTGAGGTCGAACACCTGCATGCCGTGCTCGCGCGAGCCGTCGGCCACGATGTACACATGGTTCCGGTAGACCTTCATGTCGCGCCACACGGCGGGCGGGGACTTCGCGGTCTTGGGAAGATCGCCGAGATAGCGTGGCTGGTTCGGGTTGGACACGTCGACGAACGACGTGCCGTCCGACCGGCCGACGATCGCATACTCCTTGCCGCTTTCCGGATCGGTCCAGCCCCAGACGTCGTTGAGGCGCGTCCCCTGCTTCCCGCCCATGCTGGCCACCGGGAGGAGCGACAGCAGGTTCACTTTCTCGCATCCGAACAGGTTGGCCTTGCCGGAGCTGCAGTTCACCTCGCGACCCGCGATGGCGGCCGGGCGGAACACCTCGCCGCTCACCGTGCGCTGCGCGATGGTGCCATTGGCCGCGACGCTGAGGATCGCTGCCCGGCCCTCGCCGAAGTCCGCGCCGCCCATGCCCACCACGGCGATCGTGCCGGAGCCGACCAGGGTGCCGCCGAAGCCGAGCTGCAGGCCGGTGGTGTCGTAGGCGATCTTCCGGGCATTCGTGAACGCGCCGGACGTGTCCCGCGAATACCGGAAGACGCGCCCCTCGAACTGGCTCGACCCGGGGGCGCCGATCCACAGCTCGTCGTTCATCGCGACCATGGACGAGCCGAACTGGGTGCCCGGCGTCGCGTCGAACGGGAGGAGTCCGCCGATCGGATTCCAGCGATGATTGACCGAGTCGTGCGTGAAGCGGACGACGGCCCCCATGAAGTTCGTGAGGCCGGGTGCGCCGATGTGGAGGATGCCGTCGTGGAGCAGGAGCGACGCGCCGAACTGGGCGTTGGTGCGGGCAGCGGGAGGAACCGGAAGGCTGAGCTTCTGCTCCTGCTTCCACGTGCCGGCGCTGTCACGGAAGATGTAGACGGCTCCGGCGTTGGAATCGGCCTGCTGCGCCGCGACCGCGATGACGTTGCCGTCGAAGGCGACGGTATTGCCGAACGCAGCACCCGGCATGACATCAGCCGGCCGGAGGCGGGCTTCCTGCCGCCACTGGTTCCCCTGCCGCCGGAACACCCACGCCTCACCGCGCATGCTGTCGGTCCGGCTCGCACCGATGATGGCGATATTGCCCTTGAGCGCGAGCCCGCGCCCGATCCGGTCCCCGGCCACCGCGGGCGTCGGGTTCAGCGTCCCGGTGTGCCGCCAGGCACCGGCCTGGTTCCGCTCATACACGTGAACCCGCCCGGCCGACGCGCTGTCCACGGGGCTCTCGGAGATGAGCATGGTGGTCCCGTCCACGGCGATACGGCGGCCGAAACCGGTGTTCCGGGCCGAATCCGGCGCTGCGAACCGCGAGGCGACCGTCCAGGTGCCCCGCTGGTTGGCGCGGAAGACGTAGACGTAGGCGGGGGCATACTGGTTCGATGCCTGTCCGATGATCACGTCACGGCCCGCAACGGCGGCGGCGGCACCGAACTCCTGTGCGGCGGCCGGCGCGGCGGCCAGGAGGAAAAGAAGGATCGGACTGTGACGCAGGATCGCCATGAAGCAGTTCCTCGGTTCAGGGTGGCGAGTCGGCCCGTACGGAGAGAGTATATCGCAATGTGACGGATGCGGAGTGCCCCGGGTTTCGATTCGGCGTCCGAAGGCCCTGCTCGGAGATCCAATGGCCATTTCGGAGGTGCGTCTGCTGGCACTGACTTCGGGCGATCTGCGCCGGCTCGCCGCCGATCCCGGCGGGTTCGCGCTGGCCGCACGATTCCACCTCGGCGGTCATGGCGCCGTGGTGCAGGCCGTCGCCTCGGCTTCGGCTGCATTCCAGGAGCAGAACGGGATCGAGCCGCCCTGGGGCGGGTACCTCGCCCTCGATCCCGATTCCCGCATCGTCATTGGCACCTGCGCGTTCAAGGGCCCGCCAAACGCGGCCGGAGAGGTCGAGATCGCGTACTTCACCTTCCCGGGCGGCGAAGGACAGGGCATCGCGACCGCCATGGCCCGCGCCCTCTGCGTCATTGCCAGCCGTGAGCCCCGTGTGGTGCGCCTCCTCGCGCACACGCTGCCGGAACGCAACGCCTCCGGCAGCGTGCTGACGCGTCTCGGCTTCCGCCATGCCGCCGACGTCGTCGATCCCGAGGATGGTCCGGTCTGGCGCTGGGAGCGCGAGCCGCTTCCGGGGCCCGCGCGCTGAGGGCCGGCACAGGTTCGATGCGCCGGCCCCCGGATTGGTTGCGCCGCTCACGATGGGTCAGCGCATCTCGAGCTTCACGTATCCGTTCGTCCTGCCGTTCTGCCCCTTGATGATCCAGTTGTACCCGGTGTAGCGCTCCGTGGTGGTCACATCCTCGACGGCGTTCCCGATCAGGTCGTCGTTCGTCTTGATCGCCGAGGCGACTACGCTCACCAGTTTCTGCGCCGCCGCGAAGTACCGGAATGCCTTGCCGGTGGCCGACTGCTCGCTGTGGCCGCCCGCGAGCCCTTTCACGAGCGAGTCGACGGCGGTGAGGAGCTGGCGCAGGTCGGTGTTGTTCGCGCGGATCTCGCAGGACGTGTCGTCGTCCTCCATGAAGAAGAGGCGCACCGCCTGGCCCGGGTGCTGCGCGTTGTAGGCGTCGAGCTGCGTCTGGGACATGAGGAGCGCCGTCCCGCTCCAGTCGAGCGAGTTCTGGTCGAAGTAGTACGCGCCCGGCGCGAAGTTCCCGGCGCACTGGTATCGCGTGAGCGAATCGGTGCTCCCCTTCTGGCCCAGGACCAGCACCTCGATCTCCGGACTCCCCTTGAGCCACGATTCGAAGCTCTCGTTGAGATGGCTGGTGCGGAGGTACAGGCCCGGGGTGATCGACGAGCCGCCTCCGCCCGAGCCGATGCCGCCCTCCGGTTCACAATCCTGGCAGGCCATTTCCATCGAGGGACCTGCTCCTTCCGGGCCGAAGTCGGTCTCCAGCGGGACGACGGCAAGGACCGGCACCGCCGGCGGACCGCTACGGTCGAGCAGGTGCTGCTGCCCCCGCAGGTCGTAACCGATCGGCCGCTCCGCGTCGCTGCCGATCGTGCCGACGAGCACGTCGAGGCCCCCGCGCCAAGACGCGCGGTGCGAGGGAACCGGGAAGTAGGCTTCGAGCCGTTCGGCTCGGCCGATTTCTTCGGCGCCCGCGCCGAGCGCTCGCGCGGCCCGCCCGTTTTCCGCTCGAAGGAAGCGGCCGAGATGGATCTTCCCTTCGGGGTGGGTGGATGCGTCGAGCGCAGCCCGGAACTCGGCGCGAAACCCGGAATCGGCGAGCGCGCGGGCCATCCGCTGGGCGAGCATCTCGCGCGGCCGGTCGGGGCCTGCGGATGCGACGGAGAGATCGGACTCGATGGTGGGTGTTTCCCCGGCGCACGCGGCACCGAGGACGAGAAGCAGCAGCGGGAAGTGGCGACGCATGGGGGCCTCCTTGGGGTGGCCGCCATTCCGGGGAGGAATGACGGTGGAACGGCCCCAAGGTCGGCGGGTCGCTGCGCCGTGCCGGCACCCGCATTACGCGCGCGGGTGAGGAAAAAGGCGCGGCCTACGTCTCGAGATCGTCGAGCTTGCGCACGGCGAGGCGGAGTGAGACCACCGTGGCCGCCATGCAGAGCCCGATCACCAGCATGCCGGCCACCGCCAGCTCCGGCGTGAGCGTGACCGGGTCGCCCTGCTGTCGCGCGCGGAGGTACGAGCCGACCGGCACGGCCTCGATGGCGATGACCAGGCCGAGCAGCGTGATCGCGCTCATCATGAAGACGAGACCGCCGAAGCTCGTCGGGATCTGGGCGGCATTCTCCGTGTCGAACTTCGGATAGTACGTCCCGAAGCAGAGCGCCATGGCGCTCGCGGCGAACGTAAAGAGCACCAGCGTCCCGACGCTCACCGCCATCATGAACGCCGACGCCTCGAGGAGCAGGTTCGTCGCGACCGTGATGAAGAGGGCGAGGAGCAGGAGCGGTACCGTGCCCAGCCAGTACTTGCTCCAGAGCAGCGAGCGGAACTCGAGCGGGCTCGAATGGATGAGCCACATCTGCCGGCCCTCGAGCGAGACCGCGGGAAAGACGAAGCGCGCGGCGATCGCGGACAGCACGAACCCCGCGAGCCCGAGGTTGAGGAAGACGATGACGGTGATGAGGAAGAACGGCACGCGCTCGCCCGAGAAGAGCGGCAGCGACCTGATGTTGAACAGGTAGACCACGACGAGCACGCCGAGCAGGATGAGCTGGCTCCACTGCGTCGGGTCGCGGAAGAAGAGCCGCAGGTCCTTGAGCAGGAACTCGCGGCGCTCCGGCGCGACGCCGGCGAGCAGCCGGTCGGCCGCGAGGCGAAGCCGCCGCCCGTGGATGAACCGCTCGGCGCCCTCCTGGGACTTGCTGTATCCCTCACGGAAGAGCCGGCCGTGCAGCCATCCGCCCATGATCACGAACGCCGCCGCCGTCGTGTAGAGCAGCGTGATCGGCAGCGGATCGGCCACGTGCCGCAGCCAGTTCATGATCATGTCCGCGGCCCATTCCGTCGGGAAGAACGGGTTGGTGGGCGCCCGGAGCACCGCCAGGAACTCGACGAGGCTGGCGAAGCCCTCCGGCCGCACGAGCTGTTCCGGGCGCATCAGCCGAAGCAGCAGCACGAGTCCCGCCACGGCACCGATGGCCACGAGGCTCAGCAGGTCGCGCGCGCGGCGCGCCGGAAAGACGTTGACGAGCACGAGGGTGATGGCGGAGCCGATCACGGCGGGCAGGATGACGAACGGGATCAGCGCCGCGAGGGCCACGAACGGAAACAGGACGCCGCCCCGGTAGACGATGCCGTAGGCGGTCAGGATCGGTACCGCGATCAGGACCACCATCCAGCTCGAATGCGCCGCCGTCTCGAAGAGCTTCGCGATGTACAGCCGGAACCAGTGGAGCGGCGCCGCGACGAGGAGGTCGAGATCCTTCGCGAGGAAGAAGCTCGAAAGCGCCGTGATCAGGTTCGAGAGGAGGAGAATCGCGGCGAACGCCAGCAGTATGACGCCGAGCATCTTCGACGCGATCAGGAAGCCGATGTCCTGCTGCACGCTGATGTACCGGAGCACCCGGTAGCTGATGCCGAATGCCGCCGTCCAGAAGAGGCCGCCGACGCCCAGGAGGAGCACCGCCCGCGCGCCGCGGCCCCGCTGCTTCGTGCGCGCCCGCGCGAGGGCGCTCCGCCACTTGGGTGCGAGGACCGCTCCGATTCCCGGCTGGCGGGGAGCGGCCGCCGGGATCGGGTCAGCCATCGAAGATCGAGTCGAGCGCGTTGGGCCGGAGGCCGCCGGTGAGACGGAGGAAGAGCTCTTCGAGGCTCTCGTCACCCGAGGCCGACTGGGCGCGAAGGTCGGCCATCGTGCCCTCCGCGATCAGCCGTCCGCCCTGGATGATCCCGATGCGGTCGCACATCCCTTCGGCGATCTCGAGCGTGTGCGTGCTCATCAGCACGGTACCGCCGCGATTCACGAACTGCCGGAAGAGATCCTTGAGCAGGCGCGCACTCTTCGGGTCGAGGCCCACCATCGGCTCGTCCACGACGATCACCTCGGGGCGGTGGGCAAAGGCGCTCGCGATGATCAGCTTCTGCCGCATCCCGTGGCTGTAGGACTCGGTGAGCTCGTCCTTCCATGGGGTGAGCTCGAAGAGCTCGAGCAGCTCCATCATCCGCCGGTCGAGCGCCGGGCCCGACTGGCCGTAGAGGGCGGCGACGAAGCGGACGAATTCGGCGCCGGTGAGCTTGTCGTAGACGAACGGCCGGTCCGGGATGTAGCCGATGATCGACTTGATCGCCTGCGGCTGGTCCCAGGTCGGCCGGCCGCCAATGCGGATCTCCCCCGACGTCGGCCGGAGGATCTGCGCGATCATGCGCATCGTCGTGGTCTTGCCGGCGCCGTTCGGGCCCAGGAAGCCGAAGAGCGTTCCCTTCGGGACCTTGAGGGACAGC
>JAICNA010000223.1 GCA_025928955.1 Gemmatimonadales bacterium
ATCCGTCCCGGCTCCTCCTCGGTCTGCGGATCGTTCCGCGTGCCCTGCATGCGGGCGAGGCTCCGCACGGTCCCCAGCGCGAGGTTCGGATCCAACGGGAGCGCCATCCACGAGGTGAGGAGCGAGTCGCGTCCGAACAGCGTCATGTACCAGGGAGCGCCGGCGGCGATGAGCAGGTCCTCGGGGTGGTCCGGATCGATCAGGCGGAGCGCACCTAGGTCCTCCCCGGCCCGGAGCGCCGCGTGGGCGAGGCCGGGCACGTCGGAGGCGATCCTCGGCAGCTCCCGGCGCCAGCCGAGCCGGCCGGTGAGCGCCGGCACCTGCTCGGGCCGGCGGCCGCACGGGTACATCGGCGCGACCTCCTCGCGATCTCGCAGCGCGGTGAGCTGGATGCAGGACTCCCAGGTGCGACCCGGATCCAGGTCCACACGCCACTCGAGGACGCCCTCCCCCGGCGCAGCGGGGGCGGCCCCGCCGCGGACCAGCAGCCCGCGTCTGCCAGCCTCGTCCTCGAACCGGAGCCCTCCGTCCTCCGCGCCTCCGCGCCTCCGTGGTTCAAGATCCAAATGACCGATATTACCCGAAGAGAGATGCTGGCAGCCGCAGCCGGAGTAACGGTCGCCGCTGGAATGCCGGTCGCGGTGCTTCGACACGGGACCCGTTCGATCCGGCAGTCCGTCTGCCGGTGGCCCTACGAGTCCATTCCGCTGCCGGAGTTTGCGCGGATGTGCCGGCGCGCAGGTGTAGGGGCCATCGATCTCCTGCACGCGGACGAATGGAGCGTCGCCGCCGATGCGGGGCTCGTCTGCTCGACCGGCTATCCGGCCCGGCGTCGGGACTTCATCGCCCGCGGCTTCAACGATCCCGCGAATCACCCGCTGCTCCTGCGCGAGCTCGAGACGACCCTGCCGCTCGCGCGGAAGGCGGGGGTGAGGAACGTGATCGCGATGTTCGGGAACCGTGCGCCAGGTCGCACCGAACAGCAGGGTATCGATGCGTGCATCGAGGGGCTCCGCCGGATCGCGCCACTCGCCGAGGAGTCGGGTGTCACGGTGATCCTCGAGATGCTCAACAGCAAGGTGGACCACGCCGGGTACGATGCCGACTCGACGCGATACGGGGTCGCCGTCGTGTCACAGGTCGATTCCCCCCGGGTGCGCCTCCTCTATGACATCTACCACATGCAGGTCATGGAAGGGGACGTGATCCGGACCATCAGGAAGCATCACGAGTGGTTCGCGCACTACCACACCGCCGGCAATCCCGGCCGCAACGAGCTCGATGCCCGGCAGGAGCTCCAGTATCCGGCGATCGTGCGCGCGATCGCCGACACCGGCTTCGACGGCTGGGTGGCCCACGAATTCATTCCGACCCGCGATCCGGAAGCGGGCCTCCGAGAGGCGGTGCGGCTCTGCGACGTCTGATCTTCTGCACCCTGCTCGGCGCAATGACCGCACCGACTGCCGCCGCCGCTCAGGACCCCCTCCCGCTGATTCCCTGGCCCAGGCACATCCAACGCGACACCGGCGAGTTCACTCGCGAGGGCCGCATCGAGCTCCGCGCCGACGGGGTCCCGGCTCAGCTGGTCGCGTACGCCATGGAGCTGTTCGAGGACGAAATCGGCGTGCGGCCGATGCGGCCCGGCCGGGGCGCTGCGAAGGCAGTCATCCTTCGGCTCGAATCCGGTGCCGACGCGGCGGAGTCGTACCGCCTCGCGGTGACGAGCACCCGCATCGACCTCGCCGCCGGATCGGAAGCCGGGCTCTTCCGGGGGATGCAGACGCTGCGGCAGCTCCTCGCCATGCCCGGTGGGCGGATCCCGGCGCTCCGGATCGAGGACGCACCCCGCTTCGCCTGGCGTGGCGCGCACCTCGACGTGGCGCGCCACTTCTTTCCGGTCGAGTTCGTGAAGCGCTACATCGATCTCCTCTCCCGCTACAAGCTGAACACCTTCCACTGGCACCTCACCGACGACCAGGGATGGCGCATCGAGATCCGGAAATACCCGCGCCTCACCGAGGTCGGTGCCTGGCGGAAGGAGACGATGGTCGAGAAGAACTTCGACCCGTACGTCGGGGACGGCGTTCGCTACGGCGGCTACTACACGCAGGATGAGATTCGCGAGGTCGTGGCGTACGCGGCCGAGCGGCATATCACGGTCGTGCCCGAGATCGAGATGCCGGGGCATGCCAGGGCGGCGATCGCGGCGTATCCGTGGCTCGCCTGCACGCCGGGGCCGTTCGAGGTCTGGACGATGTGGGGCGTGAGCGAGGACATCCTCTGCCCGCACGAGGAGACGTTCACGTTTCTCGAGAACGTGCTCACGGAGGTGATGGAGCTCTTTCCCGGCCCGTGGATCCACATCGGCGGCGACGAGGCGCCGAAGCGGCGCTGGAAGGAGAGCGCCGTGGCGCAGGCGGTGATCCGCCGCGAGGAGTTGAAGGACGAGCAGCAGCTCCAGAGCTGGTTCGTCCAGCGGATCGAGCGATTCCTCTCATCTCGCGGCCGCCGGCTCATCGGCTGGGACGAGATCCTCGAAGGCGGGCTCGCTCCCGGCGCCGCCGTGATGTCGTGGCGCGGCATGGACGGCGGGATCGAAGCGGCGCGCGCGGGACACGATGTGATCATGTCGCCGGGGAGCCACCTCTACTTCGACCACGCTGAGGGACCGGCCGAGCTCGAGCCGCTCTCGATCGGCGGCAACACGCCGCTCGACCGCGTCTACGGGTTCGAGCCGATTCCACCGGAGCTTCAAGGCGCCGAGCGGGCGCACGTGCTGGGCGCGCAGGCCAACATGTGGAGCGAGTACCTGAAGACCCCGACCGACGTCGAGTTCAAGCTCTTTCCCCGTCTCCTCGCGCTGGCCGAGGTCGTCTGGTCGCCGGCGGAGGCACGGGATTGGGAGCGCTTCTCGCGCCGGCTCCCCGCAGCGCTCCGCGCACTCGACCGGCTCGGCGTCAATTATCGCGTGCCCCACGTCGAAGGTCTCGAGGGCGACCGGGTCTTCCTCTCCGACACGGCGGTCGTCGAGCTCGGGACCGCGCTGCCCGGAGCGGGCACGATCCGCTGCACGACCGACGGAACCGCCCCGACCGCCGCATCCCCGATCTGCGCCGGTCCGCTCACGATTCCGCTCACGGACAGCGGCGTCACGATCTCGGCGCGGCACTTCCTCGCGGACGGACGAGCGAGCCCGGCACGATCCGCTCGCTGGCGCCGCACCACGTTGCGCGCCGCCGAACAGGTACCGGCCGCGAGCCTCCGCCCGGGCGTAATGCTGGCCTACCATCCGCGCGCCTTCCCCTCTGCGCGCGCAGTGACCGCCAGTGGAGCCGCGACGACGCAGGTCGTGGATAGCGTAGCCCGGAGCGGGGCGGAGCGTACCGAGACCTACGGTCTCAGCTTCGAGGGCCTGCTGCGTGTGCCGGCGGACGGGATTTACGAGTTCATGCTCACATCGGATGACGGCAGTGTGCTCATGATCGGTGATGAGGTCGTCGTGGACAACGACGGCTTCCACTCGGAAACCGCGAAGACGGGGATGATCGCGCTCGCGACAGGAGTTCACCCGGTCA
>JAICNA010000168.1 GCA_025928955.1 Gemmatimonadales bacterium
GACATCTATTCGTGGGGCGTGCTCGCCCGGGAGATGCTGACCGGCGAGGGCCCGCTCGATCTCGCCGCCGGGCTGGCCTCACTGCCGTCCGGGATTCCGGCGGAGATCGCGGGCCTTATCGCGGCCGCGCTCGCGCGCAATCCGGACCACCGGCCGCAGTCTGCCGGCGAGCTCGTCGCCGCGTTCGACCGGTGGCGTGCCGCCGGCGCACCGCTCGGCCGGCCCGAGCGCCGGAGCACCCGCGGGATATTGCCCTGGGCCGCCGGCGCCGCCGGGATCGCGGCGCTCGCGTTCCTGATGCCGTCGCGCGGCGACGATGCCCCCACGGCAACCGCAGTGGCTCCCTTCGACTCCGCCGCATCGCGCCTCGCCCTGCCCGTGGCCGTCGCCGCGCTCGCGAACGAGACGGGAGATACGTCCCTCACCGCACTGGGGCGCCTCGCCGGGGACTGGATCACGCAGGGACTCCAGGAAACCGGCCTGGTCGAGGTCGTGCCCTGGCCCTACGCACTGCAGGCATCCGAGCGGTGGGCTTCCCGCAACGCCGGCGGCGATTCGCTCACCCGCGTCGCGGTCCTCCACGACGAAACCGGCGCCGGAACGGTCGTGACCGGCTCCTACTACCTGATCGGCGACCGGCTCCGCATCCAGGTCGAGATCACCGATGCCGCGAGCGGCACCCTCCTCGCCGCGCCGTCGCCGATCGAGGCGCCGCGGGATTCCGTCGAGGCCGCGCTGCGTGCGCTGCGCGAGCGCACGATGGGCGCGCTCGCCGTGCGCACGAGCGAGCGCATCTCCGAGTATCCCGAGCTCGCCGAGCGCCCGCCGACGTTCGCCGCGTACCGGGCGTTCGACCGCGGCGTCGCGCTCCACCTCGCGCAGGACTACGAGCGGGCGTCGGGCGAGTTCATCGAGGCCTTCCGGCGCGACACGACCTTCGTCGTCGCGCTCATCTATGCGGCGCAGGCGCTCTGGAACGACGACAGGTTCGCCGCCGCCGATTCGGTGCTGCGCGAGATGCGCGCACGGCGCGCCGAGGTGAGCGAGTACCACGAGCTCCTCGCCGATTACATGCAGGCCCACCTCACGAGCGACGGCGACCGGGCGCTCACCGCGATCCGCCGCGCCTCCGAGATCGCGCCCGCCACGCGCGCCCCGTACAACCTGGCCTTCACCGCACTCCGCGTGAACCGGCCCCAGGAGGCGCTCGCCGCGCTGCGCGCCCTCGACCCGAACGGCGGCTCGATGCGCGACTGGCCGTCCTACTGGACCCAGCTCGCCCATGCCCATCACCTCCTGGGCCAGCACGACGAGGAGCGCAGCGCCGCACGCGAGATGGCGCGGCGGCATCCGACGCTTCGCGTCGCGCGCACGCTCGAGATTCGTGCGCTCGCCGCGCGCGGAAACACCGCCGCCATCGACTCGCTGCTCGACGACGCGCTCGCCCTGCCCCCGGATACCTACTGGTCCCAGGGCGGCGCGATGGTCACCGCCGGCGAGGAGCTCGCCGCACACGGCCATCGCGAGGCGTCGCGCCGGTACCTCGACCGCGCGGTCACCTGGCTCGCGAACCAGCTGGCACGGGAGCCGGCGCACGTGGCGCACCGCTACTGGCTCGGAATGGCTCATTATGCCGCCGGCCGCTGGCGCGACGCGGCGCCCTACTTCGAGTCGCTCGTCGCGGACGACGCGTCCGACGACCTCATGTATCGGGGCTACCTCGCCCTCATCCGCGCCCGCGCGGGCGACGCGCGCGCGGCCAATCGGCTCGGCGAGCCCGAGCCGCACGAGCGCGGGCGCTACACGGCATTCCGGGCGCGTATCGCGGCCGTCTCGGGAGACACGACAGCCGCGGTTTCACTCATGAGCCAGGCGCTGCGTCACGGCATCGACGGCTTCCCCTGGCTCCACGCCTCGGCGTATCCCGATCTTGCCTCCCTGAGCGGCTCCGAAGCCTTCGGCCGCGTCATGAGCCCCCCCTGACCACGCGCCCCCGCCCCCGCCCTCTCCCGCTTTCCCGCTTTCCCGCTCTCCCGCTTTCCTGCTTTTCCCACTCTCCCACTCTCCCGCTTTCCCGCTCTCCCGCTTTACTTCAACCCATGTCCCGAGCCTTCACCAACGAAGACGCCGCCGGCGAGGCGCTTCCCGAGCACCGGTATCCGCTGCCGCCGCGCGATGACCCCGGCTTTCTTCTGGCCGCGGCGCGCGCACTGCTCCTCGGCGCGAACATCGGCGACTCGTCCGGTGCGGAAGAGGCGACCGGGCTCGCCTTTGGCGCGCCGGAGCTGGTCCCGGCGGTCCGGCTGATCCTCGATGATGCCCGCGAGCGCCGCGACGAGCGGCTCGAGCAGCTCGCCGAGCGCTTTCTCCGCCGGGCGGGCGCCGCATGACACCCTGGGTCCGCCGCCTCCTCATCGCGAACGTCCTCGTCTTCTTCGTCACCCAGCTCCAGCCGCAGATCGGGATTCTCCTCGCGCTCTACCCGGCCGGCGTCCTCCTCCGCCCGTGGACCCCGCTCACGCACATGTTCGTCCATGCCGACATGTGGCACCTCTTCTTCAACATGATCGGGCTCTATTTCTTCGGGCCCCGGGTGGAAGCGCGGCTCGGCAGCGGGCGCTTCCTGGTCATGTATCTCGTAGCCGGGCTCACCGGCGCGCTGTTCTCGTTCCTGACGCCGACCGCCCTCATCGTCGGTGCCTCCGGTGCGATCTTCGGCGTCGAGCTCGCCTTCGCGCGCTACTGGCCGCGGGACCGGATCCTCATCTGGGGGGTCATTCCGATCGAGGCCCGCTGGCTCATCGCGATCATGACGTTCGTCTCGCTGCAGGGCGCGGCGATGGGCGGGGGTGGCATTGCGCACTGGGCGCACCTCGGCGGGTTCGTCGGCGCGGCGGTCTTCATCTTCGTCTGGGAACAGCTGAGCCCGGCGAAGAGCTTCAAGGCGCGCGCGTCCGGCGCCTCCGCCCCGCCCGTCACCGCGCGCGTCCTGGGGGATCGGTCCGCCCTCGAGCGCTGGTCGCGCATCCGGCCCGAAGACCTGCACGAAGTCAACCGCGCCGAGCTCGAGCGCATCAGGCGCCGGCTCGACGAGCACGGTATCGCATCGCTCACGCCGGGCGATCGCGAATTCCTCGACCGTTTCAGCGCCCGCCTCAACTGACAGGTACGCACAATGGCCATGCCGGACGTGACCGTCGATGATGTCGCGCCATGGATCACGCGACTCGCCCGCCTCGGCTACGCAGCCAAGGCCGTGCTCTATACGCTCGTCGGGGTGCTCGCCTTCGGGGTGGGCCGCGGCACCGGTGGGCGCACGACCGGGAGTCGTGGCGCGCTGACCACGATCCTCTCGGCGCCGTTCGGACGGGTCCTGCTCGGCCTGATCGCCGCCGGCCTCATCGGCTACGCGGTCTGGCGCGTCGTCGAGGGCATCACCGATCCCGACCGGCGGGGAAGCGATCTGAAGGGAATCGCGCTCCGCGGAAGCTTCATCGGACGTGGGCTGCTGCACGGGCTGCTCGGCATCTCCGCCGCGCGCGTGGCGCTGGGCGGCGTCTCGAGCGGGGACGATGGGGAGACGGCCGAGCGGTGGAGCGCCCGCATCCTGGACGCGCCGGCTGGGGAGGCGATGCTGATGGGAGTCGGACTCGCGTTGATCGGCTTCAGCCTCTACCAGCTGTATCGCGCGTTCGCGTCGAAGATCGGCCGTCGCATCGACCTGACCGCGATGTCACCGGGGGCCGCGCGGTGGGCCGTCATCGTGAGCCGCTTCGGCATCGCGGCGCGCGGGATCATCTTCGGGCTCATGGGGGCTGCCGTATTCCGCGCCGCACGGCAGCAGGATGCCTCGGAGGCCGGTGGTACCGGCGAGTCGCTGCAGGCCGTCGCGCAGGCGGGCCGGTGGCCGCTGATGCTCGTCGCGCTCGGCCTCATCGCCTACGGAGCGTACGAGCTGATCAACGCGCGGTACCGACGCATGCGCATCGACTGATCACGTCAGGCATCCGCGCGCCCGCCGGTGATCACGAGCACCACGCGCCGGCCGCGGAGCTCTCCCGCGCGGCGCAGGAGCGCCGCGAAGGTCGTTGCGCTCGTGAGCTCGGCGACCACTCCAGCTTCCTCGGCGAGCGCTCGCTGCGCTGCTTCGGTTTCCTCGTCCGGGACAGCCAGGAGTTCGCCACCTGCAGCGTCGAGCTCCCGGAGCAGGCGCCGGGCATTTCTCGGCCGGCGGACGCTGATGGACGCGGCGCGCGTCTCTCCTCCCGGATCGTCCGGCTCGTTCCGGAAGCGCCGCACCAGCGGTTGAACTCCCTCCGCCTGCACGCCGAAGAGCGCGGGAAGGCGCGAGGTGCGTCCCACCTCGCGCAGCTCACGGAAGCCCTTGCCGATGGCCGCGAGCGTGCATCCATCGCCGACCGGGGCGACCACCACGTCCGGCACGTCCCCATCCAGCTGCACACCGATCTCGAGCGCGACCGTCTTCTTCCCCTCCACCAGGAAGGGATTGTACGCGCAATTCCGGCTGTACCAACCGGCCGCGCGCCCGAGCGTCTCCGATTCGGCGAAGGCCTGATCGTAATTGCCCCCGGATACGTGGACCGACGCGCCGAAGCGCCGCAGCCAGTCGAGCCGAACCTCCGACACGCGATTCGGCACGAACACGTGACACTCGAGGCCCGCGTGTGCCGCATACCCGGCGAGGGAGATGGCAGCATTGCCCGCCGAGGCGCAGTACACCGCCCTGGCGCCGCGCTCGAGCGCCATCGCCACGCCCACCGACGTCGAGCGATCCTTCAGGCAGCGTGTCGGGTTCCGGGTCTCGTCCTTGAGGTAGAGCTCCGCGAGCCCGAGCCGGCGCGCGAGCCGCGGAACGCGGACCAGCGGTGTCTCGCCGGCCGGCAGGAGGTTCGGGAGGGCACCCACCGGAAGGAGCGGAAGGAAGCCGAACACCCCCGCCGCCCGGTCACGTCCTGCGGCGAGGGCGTCGCGTGCGCGGTCGTAGTCGTACTCCACGTCCAGAATCCCGGCATCGCCGTGCGCATTCCCTTCGCCGCAGGCGGGGCACAGGTATGCCGCGGAATCGAACGGGAACACGCGTCCGCAGCGGATACAACGCAGTCCCGTGACGGCGGTCATCGGCATCCCGTTAATTTACCGCCATGAGCCAGCGCCTCCGCGATCGCGTGACCTTCGTCCTCGAACGGCTGATGGTCCGCGGCGCGCATTGGCGGATTCTCGTCATCGCCTGCGCGATTGCGCTGATCTCGCTGCTCGGCGGCATACTCGTGTATCCCGACCCCGCGCCGAGGACCGACCCCTTCGACAACGTCGGCGAAGCGATCTGGTGGGCGTTCCTTCGCCTCACCGATCCCGGCTACCTCGGCGACGATCAGGGGACCTGGCGCCGGATCGTGTCGACCGCGCTGACGATCATCGGTTACGTCATCTTTCTCGGCGCCCTCATCGCCGTGATGACCCAGTGGCTGAATGCGCTCATGCGGAACCTCGAGCGCGGCCTCACGCCGATCGCGGAAAACGGCCATATCCTCATTCTCGGCTGGACCGACCGCACGCCGACGATCGTGCGCGAGCTGCTGGTGTCCGAGGGGCGCGTCCGGCGGTTCCTCCGGCGCCATCAGGCGAAGAACCTCCGGATCGTCATCCTCGCCGAAGAGGTGGGACCGCAATACGTGCAGGAGCTGCGGGACTCCCTCGGGCCGCTCTGGGACGGGCGGCGCATCATCCTCCGTTCAGGCTCGCCCCTCCGGGTGCAGCACCTCGAGCGCACCGACTTCCTGCATGCCTCGGTGATCGTCATCCCGGGCGCGGACTTCGCCGGCGGCCTCAGCGCCGGCGACGCGAGCCGGACGGCGGACACCGCTGCCATCAAGATCCTGCTCTCGATCGCGAACCAGGCGGCCGCGCGCCACGTCGAGGAGCTGCCGCAGGTCGTGGCAGAGATCGCGGACGCCCGGAAAGCGGCCATCGCACAGCGCGTCTATCCCGGCTCGGTCGAGATCGTGGCGAGCGACCTCTTCATCAGCCGGCTGATCACGCAGAACGTCAGGAATCGCGGGCTGAGTCACCTCACTGCCGAGCTCTTCGCGCACGGCCCCGGCAACGAGATCTACGTGCGGGAACACCCCGTGCTCGCGGGAACCACCGCAGGCACGCTCCCCTCGCGCTTCCGCCGCGCCATCGTGATCGGCGTGGTCCGGCGAAACGGACGCCGCAATGAGCCGATCCTGAGTCCGCCGGCGGACCTCGTGCTCGAGCCGGGTGACAAGCTCGTGCTC